>CAZUAS010000054.1:0-19271 GCA_964618515.1 uncultured Ignavibacteriales bacterium
AACCGACGGTTCGGAGGTGGAAATAAATCTGAGCCGTAATATCAATTCCTTGATAGCTCCGGATTATATGCGGTCTATCTTAAACGACCGGGAAGGCGGGGCGATTTCATTTATTAACAGTACCCGTCACCTGATTTTTTTGAACCGCGTCGAATTACGGGATAAGCAGCCCGGAGTGATGATGACCGTGATGGACCACGACCTGTTAATATCATCGCGTTCCGGTCTTTTATATGTTCTTTTCCTGTTGTTTTTATCCTCTACATTAATAGCCCTTCTGACGATTTATCTGATTTCCAGAAGATTTCAAAAGCCTCTTAATCATCTCATGCGGGGTCTGGAAAAAACCGCCGAGGGTGAACTGTATTATATAATAGAATCTGACGGTGACAATGAGATCGACAACCTGTCGAAAGCTTTCAACACGATGACTCAGAGTTTATGGGAAAATCAAAAAAAACTCACGACTTTCAACAGCAGTTTGAAAAAATCCAACATCGCTCTTATCGAGTCGCAGATGTTCCTGGCGACACTCATCGAAAGTTCGCCCTTATGTATAATGGTAACTTCGCCCGATAATAAGATAATGATATTTAACCGAATGGCCTCGGAAGTATTCGGTTATAGCGGGGAGGAAGTCATCGGAAAAAAACTCGATTATCTGTTCAAGCGGGCACTATCCGGGGAGGTACTTAAAAAAGGTGTCGAGGTTAAGCAAACCGGTTTCGAAATGATCTGTCAGCGAAAGGACGGCCAGTCATTTCCGGCTTATGTGATTGTTGCCCCTGTTAAAGTCGGTTTCAGGGACATGAATGTATACCTGTATATCATAAAAGATATTACGGAAAGCAAAAATTTCCAGGATATGATGGTGCGCCTTGATCGCTATTACACCCGGGGACAGATGGCCGGGGATATTGCCCACGAGATAAATAATTATCTGGCTATTCTTTCGGGTAATATTGAGTTGATGCCCCTTATTATCAAGAAGGGAGACCACGAGAAAATCGGCAAGAAGTTGGAAGTGATGAAGACGACAGTGGATAAAATAGCCTGTTTCGCCGACGGGCTTATGGATATACCTCAGGATAAGGTAAATTTTGAACCGGTTGACCTCAATCAACTGGTGGAAAATGTCCTGGCTTTTCTCAAACCTCAAAATAAATTTGACGGAATTGATTTCCAGCTTAATTTATCGGCCGAGATTCCGCTGGTGGAGATTGACCCGGGGCAGGTTCAGCAACTGCTGGTCAATTATATTTTTAATGCCGCTGATGCCGTTAAAGCCACCGAGAGCCTGAAAAAAATATTTATCGCCACCGCCATAATATCCGAGGGGAATGAAAAATACACGCGGGTGGAAGTAGGCGACAGTGGCCCCGGTATTCCGGAGGAAAAACAGGAAATACTCTTTAAAAAACGTTTTACTACCAAGCGCAAGGGACACGGAATCGGTCTGGTTACCTGCCGGAAGATTGCCGATGCTCATGGCGGCAGGGTCGGCTATTTCAAGAACGAATACGCTACCTTTTATCTCGATATCCCGGTAGTCAGAAAAATAGTACCTGAAACCACACCGACATCTGAAAATCTGGAAAACACCTCGGTTTATTTATAACTTTTTCTTGCCAGAACGCTTCCCGGCCAATAGTATTCCGGTATGCCTAAGGCCTTCAAACCAGAAACAGCCGGTCTTAACCAGCGCTTTATTCTGACAATCTTCATTATTCTGGCGCTGGCCGTTTTTGTTATCACCTGGATCAGTATTAGAGAAAGTCGCTCGGACAGCTTTGAATTGCTGGTTCTTCAGGGGACAGCGTTTACCGAGGCTCTGGCACAAGCGGCTGAAAACGCTCTAAAGGCGGAAACCTTCTATGACCATCTGGTTCAGAAAAGATACAGCGACCTGGTCGGCACCTTGCTCGATTATGATTTTGAAAAACTGACCGAATCACAGCTGATGAGTTTCGCTCTCAATCATGACCTTTATGGTATTTATGTATATGACATCGATTCGAACCTGGTTTTCGAGGGTTATTCCCGGGGACCACGGGTTAACCTGCCTGAATTCGTTATTGACGAAGTTGAGCTGCTCATCGGCAACCCGCAGACGAATTATGTTCTCTTGCATGATGAAGAAGGTTCGCCGGGGGAGAGTATTCATTACTATCTGGAATTAACCAATCGCCTGGATTACGTGGTGGTTCTGGTGGCCGGAGCCGCTTATTACAGCGAAGCTTTGCGGCAAACTGGCATAGGCTACCTGGCGCAGAAAATGGCGCGCGAAAAGGATGTCAGATACATTATTTATCAAACCAAAGAAGGGATAATATTTGCCTCACGGAAACCGGGTAATCTGCTGGCTATCGAATCCGACCCTTTTCTTTCAGAGGCGCTGGATAGTGACAGCATTCGACACCGGGTCTTTACCTTTCAAGAAGAAAAGGTCCTGGAGCTGGTGCGGCCATTTGCTTCCGTTCAGTATCCCTTCGGTTTATTCCGGGTGGGCATGTCCCTGGAAAAATATTACGCTGTTTCCCGGCGTTTCGACCAGCAGATGATTATTCTGTCGGGAGTCCTGTTCATTTTACTCGTAGTGGCTATCCTGTATATTAACAGCAAACGGCGCCGCAGGGAAATCAGTCTTAAATATACTGAAATAAAAACCATCACCGATAGAATATTCGAGCAGATGCAAACCGGGGTGGCGGTGGTGGACGCCGGGGGTATGGTGCGTCTGGCGAATGTCGCCTTCGAAAATATTTTCGGTTTAAGCGATATAATCGGAAAACCCTGGCAAACACTGGTCACTGTTCCCGAATTGTCTCTGGAGTCATTAGTAACCGGTATCCGGGATGCCGATGAAATTGAAATTACACGGGAAGTCCGTAATGAATCCCGAGATATCCTTATTGCTCGTTCGAGAATTATATCCGAAGAAGCCGGACTTACCTCGGTTGTCTTGGTGGCTTATGATATTTCCCGTTTGAAAGCCTACGAACGTCAGGCAGCTCGCCGGGAGCGTTTATCGGAGATGGGTAACCTGGCCGCGGGAGTGGCACATGAAATTCGTAATCCTCTTAATACTATTTCCATAGCCGCCCAGCGCCTAGCGTCGGAATTCTCGCCCGGTCATAACCAGGCGGAGTACATCTCTTTCACCGAAAAAATAAGGAATGAAACAAAAAGGTTAAATGTTATCATTACCCGTTTTCTGGCATTGGCCAGGGAAGAGAAGAAAATTCGGACATTTGTTTCCCTGGACCGGTTGATCGACGAGTTCGCTGAGTTTATAAGAGCGGAAGCGGATAAGTTGCAAATTGAAATCGTCGTTGATGCCGAATCGGAAATGGCCATGAAAGCGAACCCTGACCAGATAAAACAGATATTTCAAAATCTTTATAATAATACCAAAGAAGCTCTTAACGGTCAGGCCGGGAAATTCCATATAAAGGCCGAAAAAGACGACGGTAAAATAATACTGAGGTTTTCGGATAACGGTCCCGGAATCAAACCCGAACTCAGAGAAAAAGTGCTGAGTCCTTATTTCACTACCAAGGACGGCGGCACCGGTCTGGGATTGCCGACTGTTTATAAAATTGTAAGTGACCTGGACGGAGAGATGCAAATTAAAAGCAGTACTCTAGGGGGGACTGACATCGTCATATCTTTCCCGGTAACTACCCAAGCATAAAAAAAACGGCTCATTTCTGAGCCGTTCTCTTAAGAAATAATCAAATTAACCTTTAACCTGTTCTTTAAGCCAGGAGGTACTGATCGATTTCGGACGGGTGATAGCCGTACCCAGCGCTCTGTTGAGCACTAATTGTGCCAGCATTCCCATGGAACGCGAGACGGAGAATAGAACCGTATAGTATTCGAACTCCTTCAGGCCGAAGTTGTAAAGAATCGCCCCTGAACCGGCGTCGACATTCGGCCACGGATTCTTGGCTTTGCCATGTTCCTTGAGAACCTCGGGAACCACATCGAATACATTGGAAACAGTCATGAAGACCGGGTCTTTGGTAAGGTATTTCTTACCGAATGCCAGGAAGGCTTCAAAACGAGGGTCGGTAACCCGGAGGACGGCGTGACCGTATCCCGGGATAACTTTGCCGCTGTTGAGGGTTTCCCAGGCGTAGTTGCGGATTTGTTCCTTGGTGGGAGCGCCGCCAAATTTATCAATGGTCTGCAGAATCCAGTTAAGGCATTCCTGGTTGGCCAGACCGTGCAGGGGGCCCGCAAGTCCGTTCAAACCGGCTGATACCGCATAGAACGGGTCGCTGAGGGCGGAACCGACGGTGTGACAGGTGAAAGCCGAGACGTTGCCGCCTTCGTGGTCGCAATGGAGCGTGAGGTAAAGACGCATCATCTCATAAGTGCTGCCCTTCTTGGGCGGCAGGCCCAGCATGCGGGCGTAATCTGCGGCCCAGTCGAGCTTTTTGGACGGTTCGATAAGGTCGCCTTTTTTGTATTTTATACGATAAACACCGGCCGCAATGGTGTGAATGGTGCCCATAAGTTTCATGGCATCTTCAAGAGCCGCTTCCCAATATTCTGTTTTAGCCATACCCTCGTTGTAACGTTTACGGAAAATCGATTCGTTTTCCATAGCGAGGATAGCCGTATCGAGCATGGCCATGGGATGTGATGATTTCGGCATGGCTTTCAACAGCTTCCAGATGTAACCGGGGACCTCCCCGTATTCTTTAAGTTGAGCCTGGAATTGTTTCAGCTCACCTTCGGAGGGCATTTCCCCGGTAATAAGTAACCAGAAAATTTCTTCGGGAAGCTTATCACGGATTTTCATGATAGGATAACCACGGATAATAAGACCCTGGTCGGGTTCCACGACAGAGGTATCACAAACCAAGCCTTTGACGCCGCGCATACCGCCGATAGCCTGGGCAACGGTTACCTGGGAGATTACGTGTTCGCCGTGTTGCTTCATCAATTCGGAACGTTCATCTCTCAGTTTGGGAATCTGTTCGGAAAGTTTTTCTTTTAGTGTTTTAGCCATTTCAGGGCTCCTTTGATTTTGTAGCATGTTCTATGCTTCGGATATGATTTATTGTCAAATTAACTTTGGGAATATTATAACATGCCGCCATACTTGTCAAGCGCTATGAGCGGGGATTAAGATAAATTTTCATCCAAGAAGATTTTTTCCGGGTTCAAGATATTATCGGGGTCAAAGACGGTTTTTATTTTTTTCATGGCCATTAAAGTAGGCTGGTCGAATTCGTATTTTAAATACCGACGTTTGGCCAGACCGATGCCATGTTCCCCCGTAATAGTACCACCCAGCCGAAGGGCTTGTTTGAGGAGTTTTTCGATAATTTCGTCAGCCAGCGTCAGGTCGGTCGCTTTTCCTCTTTGGGAAAGGATATTGACATGGAGGTTGCCGTCGCCTGCATGACCGTAGGAGTTGACGCGAAGGGGGTATCGGCGATTTAATTGAGCGACAAAAGCGACCAGCAGGGGGAATTTGGAGATTGGCACGGCAATATCTTCGGATATTTTAGCACCGGCACAGGCTTTGGCTGCCCGGGAGATATTTCTACGAACCTGCCACAGTTGTTCCGCTTTATCCGGGTCAGTCTCGATATTTAAAGTCAGGTAGCGATTCTTTTCACAGAATTTTCGAATTAGGGCGGTTTGTTTAGCCTGGTCATTATCGGCGGTTTCAATGAGTAGTATCGCTGCGGCTTTTTCATCGATAAGTGTCGATTTTTCATAGTCTTTGGCAATCGCCGCAGCGTCGCCGTCAATATATTCCAGGACATTGGGAATCAAGCCTGATGAGATAATATCGGATACGGTCTGAGCCGCTGCGGCAGGCTCAGCAAAGGTTACCAGCAAAGTAACACCGCGGTCGGTTTTAGGAATCAAGCTGACAGCAATTTCAGTTATAATTGCCAGCGTACCTTCCGAAGCGATCAGAATATCGCCAAGAGTCAGTCCACGGTAGTCGTTGTACAAGCCTGTTTTTAAAATAGTTCCTTCAGTCGTGACGGCTTCAAGCCCAAGAATGTAATCCCGGGTAACACCGAATCTTTTACACCGTAAACCGCCGGCGTTCTCCGCTACATTACCCCCGAGGGTTGATTCTTCAAAACTGGCTGGGTCCGGGGGGTATGCGAGACTATACCGGCTGGCTTCATCCTGGAGGGTCTTGGTAATCACTCCGGGTCCACAAAAAGCTATTTTTCTTTCGGGATGGATTTCAAGAGTCTTGAGGTTGGAAGTAGCAATGACCAGGGCGTTTTCCGAAGGTACGCAACCGCCGGAAAGCCCGGTACCAGCGCCACGGGGCGTAACAGGTATCTTATTTTCACGACAGAATTTTACCGCTGTCATTATATCTTCCTTATTTTCAGCGATAAGAACGGCCGAGGGTATCGAGCGGTAAATAGTTTCATCATGAAAAAAACCTTCCTGCCCGGCAAGGTCGGTGATAAGGGAATTAGGGGCCTGAAGGTTGTTTTTCAAAGCTTCGTATTTAATTAACAAAAGCTCCCATCCTCTTATGTTTTTTTCTCGACGGTTTTGGAAGTGGTGCTTTCAGTTTTAGCAGGTTTATCAGCCGTCGGAGAAGATTGGCTCTTTTCTCTGGCAGCGGCGGACTTGTAGTTTTCACTGCGATGGTCGGTTATATAAAAACCCGAACCCTTGAAAATAAATCCACCACCGCCGGATATGATACGATGGGTTGTTTTCCGGCACTGCGGACAAACAGTAATCGGGTCATCGGTAATATACTGAAAGACCTCGAACTCATAATGACAATAAGGGCATCGGTACTGATATGTCGGCATAGTTACTCTCCTGATGTAATGTCACAACATCTGGTACAATTAAAACAACCAATGGTTCCGATTTCAGTCTTTCAGCAAGACGGCGATAGCCGCGACATCGACAATATCCTCGGCCGAACAACCCCGCGACAGGTCATTGGCCGGTTTGCCCAGGCCTTGAATAATCGGGCCGGTGGCGATAGCTCCGGCAAAGCGTTCGGTAAGTTTATAGCCGATATTGCCGGCGTCAAGGTCGGGGAAAATCAGGACATTGGCATTTCCCGCGATTTCGGAACCAGGAGCTTTCCTGGCACCGATTTTAGGTATAACGGCGGCATCAAGCTGAAATTCACCGTCGACTTTAAGTTCTGGGTGGTCTCGTTTGAGAATAGCCAGAGCTTCCAGAACCTTGTCTACGTCTTTATGGCTGGCCGAACCCTTGGTCGAGAATGACAGCATGGCCACACGGGGTTCCTCGCCGATAAGGTTTTTCATAGTTTGGGCGGTGGAGACGGCAATGGATGCCAGTTCATCCGGATCCGGATTGGGAACCACGGCGCAGTCGCCGAAGAAGAAGATTTTATTTTCAACTTCCATAAATTTCGGCAGGGTCATCATAAAGCAGCTGGAAACGGTTTTGATACCGGGTCTTAAGCCCAAAACATGGATGGCGGCCCGAAGCACGTCGCCGGTGGTGTTAACCGACCCGGCTACCGAGGCATCGGCTTTGTTATGCCTGACCATCATCGCCCCAAAATAAAGAGGGCTGACCATCAAGTCGCGTGCCTGCTTCTCGGTAATGCCTTTTTTCTTGCGTAATTCCACGAAGTCCGCGACATACTTGTCGAAATCGGGTGATTGAGCTGGATTGATGACTTCGACTTTCGATAGGTCCAAGGAATTTTCTTTTGCCAGACGGGCAATTTCCTTTTCTTCACCCAGCAGGGTTACGGCGGTGATATTCTCTTCAATAAGAGTCCTGGTTGCTTTTATCATGCGCGGTTCCGTACCTTCCGGGAGAACCACCCGCCTTTTTTTAGCCCTTGCTTTTGCTTTTATGTCATTTAAAACGCTCATTATAAGCTCCTGATGTTATATATAACAGTTAAACAACCTGATCTTTCAGTTCCGGGTCGGAGAGGTAGGCTTCTATGAAACGATCGATATCACCGTCCATAACGGTCTGGATATCGGAGGTTTCATAGCCGGTTCGATGGTCTTTTACGAGGTTATAGGGATGAAAAACATAGGACCGGATTTGCGAACCCCATTCTATTTTCAGTTTATTTTTTTCGAATTTTTCCATTTTTTTGGCTTCTTCTTCGCGTTTGAGTTGATAGAGCCGGGCTTTAAGTACCGTCATGGCGGAGTCACGGTTTTTATGCTGGCTGCGCTCGGATTGACAAGTTACGACAATTCCAGTCGGGATATGAGTAATCCGTACTGCTGAGGATGTTTTATTGACGTGCTGGCCGCCGGCACCCGATGAGCGATAAGTGTCAATCCGCAGGTCATCGTCCTTAATCTCGATTTCGATGTTGTCTTCCACCACCGGGTAAACATGAACGGAAACGAAGGAGGTATGCCGCCGGGAGTTGGCGTCAAAGGGGGAAATACGCACCAGGCGGTGAACGCCGGACTCGGCTTTAAGGTGACCGAAGACGTAGTCACCCTTGATTTCCATCGTGGCTGATTTTAAACCGGCTTCCTCACCGGGGAGGTAATCCATAAGTTCCGAGGTGAAATTATGCCGCTCCACCCAGCGGTTGTACATTCTAAAAAGCATTTCCGCCCAATCCTGCGACTCGGTGCCGCCGGCTCCCGGATGGATTGTCAGAATGGCGTTACGATGGTCGTCGGGACCTGACAGGTGAGTGGTAAATTCGAGCTGGTCGATGGCTGCTGAGAAATCCCGGAAAGATTTAACTAGTTCCCCGGCTTCGACGGAACTGTCTTCAATTATTTCTGCCAATTCTTCAAGGTCGGTCAACTCCCGGTTCAATTTATCAAGGGCTTCCAGCCATTTTTTGTGTGCGGAAATTTCTTTCAGGATTCCCTGGGCGACCTGATTATCATTCCAGAAATCGGGTCTATTAGTTTTTTCTTCGAGTTCAATGACTTTTTTTCGGCGGTTTTCGAGGTCAAAGATACCTCGCAAGTTTATCAAGCTTCTCACGCAATTCGGGTAATTTGCCTTTTAGCTCGGCAATCACGGCAAAATCTCCTTTTTTTCACTCTCGTAAATAGAGGGCTAATATATCTAATTTAATCTATAAGTCAATTATATTCCCCCGATTAATAAACTCTATTTATAGCGGCCGGGTTCGTATAATTTGTTGATTTTCAAATATAATTTGACAAAAGGAGGCTGGCATATATTTTGGACAAATGTCAAAAAAAGTAAAGACACTGGTAGTCGGTCCTTTCATGGTCAATTGTTATCTTTACTGGGATGACCAAACCGGTGACGGGGTAATCATTGACCCCGGTGACGAGGGCGAGGTTATAATTGAAGCCGTTCGAAAAGCCGGTTTTAAACCCCGGGGAATACTTTTGACCCATGGCCATATCGACCATATTGCTGCTGTCGGCCAGATCAAAGACGAATATGCGTTGCCGCTTTATATCGGCCGCGGGGAAGAGCCCCTCCTGGCTGATCCGGTTTTCAATGCCTCCGCTTTTTTCAATGCTCCCCTGGTTGTGCCCGCGCCGGATTTTTTACTGGCTGATGAAGAGGTATTTAAAATCGGCTCCCTGGTTTTTCGAGTCCTGGCTACTCCCGGACATACCCCCGGCGGAGTCTGCTACCTGGATGAAAGCGAGGGGCTGGTTTTCTGCGGCGATACCCTTTTTCAGGGGTCAATCGGGCGGACAGACCTCCCCGGCGGCTCTTACGCTCAGTTAATAGAGTCGATTGAAAAGAAACTTCTGACCCTGCCGGATAACATAACCTGTCTGTCCGGCCATGGCCCCGGTACCACCATAGGTGCCGAGCGGCGCTCCAACCCATTTTTAGCAGGGGGATACTATGCCTGATAAGTATGAAATAAAACCTTTGAACCTGCCCGGCCTGGCGGATTACCACTGTCACCCGGACTATTCCGTCGATGCCCAGGGGTCAATCGATGAGTTTTGCCGGGCGGCCATTAAACGAGGTCTGGCAGAAATATGTTTCACCACCCATTACGATAGTAATCCCCAATCGGACGGTGATGCCAACTCGATTGCCGTTAACGGAACTCATTTGCCGGCAACACCCGACAATCTTGAAGCTTATGTTGAAGCTGTTAAAAAAGCCCACGAAAAATATTATCCGGGCGGTCTGGCGGTAAAGCTGGGAATCGAAATCGGCTGGTATCAAGGGTGCGAAGAGATGGTTGATAACTTAAAGAAACGTTTTAAGTTTGATTACCTTCTCTGTGGTATTCATGAGCTTAACAATGTTTGTTTTTGCTGTATCGGGTGTTATGAGAGATGTTTCAGCAATTTCAGAAATATGAACGAAATGCTGGAAACATATTTTCAGGAAGTCGTCAAGGCTGCTCAAAGTAACCTTTTTGATACTATCGCTCACCTTGATTATTATAAAAAATACGGTGAAAAATATTATGGTACGGAGTTGAGAAGAGCCCACCAGCCATTTATGGAAGCGGTTTTCGAAACTTTGAAAGAAACCGGAACCGCTCTGGAAATCAATACCGCCGCCTTACGAAAAGGGCTTGGCGATTATTACCCGTCCGTGAAAATAATCAATACCGCCAGAAAAGCCGGGGTAGATATAGCCCATCTTGGTTCCGATGCCCATGCCCCTGATGAAATCGGGTACGATTTCGAGGCTGCTTCAGTTTTACTTCCACCGCTATTATGTGAAAGTGAAGATTAAATACAGGGGGATAGGATGGATAAGCGAGCGCGGAAATTGCCCCGTTCTTTTTATAACCGACCAACCGGTCTTGTAGCCAGAGATGTAATCGGTAAATATATCGTGTATAATTCTCCGAAAGGCCGACTGACCGGAAGAATTGTCGAGGTGGAAGCTTATATAGGTCATGACGATCCAGCCTGTCATGCCGCCCGGGGGGTGACGGAGCGCAACCGGGTGATGTTCGGTCTGCCGGGATTTTCTTATATCTATTTTATTTATGGAATGTATTTCTGCCTTAATTTTGTCACGGAAAGAAAAGGCTTTGGGGCGGCTGTTCTTTTAAGAGCTGCCGAACCCTGCGAAGGCCTGGAGATAATGTACGAAAACTCTCCCGGTATCAAAAAAGACGGACAACTATTAAACGGTCCGGGGAAATTCTGCCGTGCTTTCGGTCTGACCCGTCAACAGAACGGTCTGGATTTGACCGGCTCAGTATTGTATCTTGAAAACCATTTTGAAAAGCCACCTCGCATTGGTCGTTCTCGAAGAATCGGTATCCGGGTCGGGCAGGATAAATTGTGGCGGTATTTCGATGCCGATTCAAAGGTGATAACCAAACGATAACTTTTATATTGTATATATATACGTTGAGGGTATAAATAAGCTAAGATGTTTGGAGAAGATTTCATTGGCCGTGCTATAATAGCCGCCCCGGCGATTCTTTTTGCCCTGACGGTTCACGAGTTTTTTCATGCTTTTTTAGCCTTTAAGTTCGGCGATACCACAGCGCGGGATATGGGGCGGTTGACGTTAAATCCTCTAGCACATCTTGATTTTATGGGGACCTTGATGATGTTCCTATCCGGTTTCCGGTTTGGCTGGGCCAAGCCGGTACCGGTTAATCCGATGAATTTAAAAAATCCTCGGGTGGCCGACTTCTGGATTTCCATCGCCGGTCCTTTATCCAACCTGGGACTGGGACTAATTTTCGGACTGATTTTCAGAATTATTAATAATCTGTCGGTGGAAATTCCCGAAGCGGTGGTTATGTTTTTGTTTTTCTCGGTGATGATTAATGTCTCGCTGGCTTTTTTTAATCTCATCCCGGTATTTCCGCTCGATGGTTCACATATTTTGCGTTCGATTTTACCTGAAAAATACGAGTCGACCCTCGACCAGTTCGACCGTTTTGGTCCATACCTGTTGCTTATTCTTATCATAATCGGCGGTTTCTGGTTCATTCTGGGACCGTTTATTTCCTTTTTTGTAAAACTATTTGCCGGTATAAATATCTGATTGAGAACTTGAATGTCAGCGGCGGTTGTTTTTTGGATTAAAGGAAGATTTTTAATGCGGATGAACGGATTACAGAAAAATATTATCACACTTATTCTGGTTACTCTTATTTCCGGATGCAGTTCCATTTACCGAACGGGAGATATCACCGAAGGAAAAAAGGCTGCTGCAATAAATAAAATCGATGCCGAAGCCTATCTTTTTGATGCGAAAATCCGCCGGGATGGGAAGGTTAATTCATTCCGGCTGGAAATTTTCCAAACCGACAGCCTGCTCGGTCTGGGCGGCCGGGCTTATCTGGGCAAAGGAGCTCTCAAGGGACGGTTGAGTGTGGATTCGTTATGGCTGTATTTCCCTACTCAGGGTGAGTATGTCAAAGATGAAGTAGCGGGTTTTTTTAAAGGGCAGAAGTGTCCTCTGGCTTTGACGGGAGTTAATATTCTTGACATTTTTAAAAAACGGCCCGATTCCATAGCGTTAGAAGAAAAAATTAAAGTTACCGCTGACCTTTACGATGAAGAACAACCGCATTTCCATATAACCTCAGACGATTGTCTCTGGCAGATAGACTTTATCTATGCCCTCAAGGAGACAGGCTGGCGGATAAAAGAGTTTATTTTCAGTGATGGTGAAACGTTGAAGATAGAGGCGACCTGCCGTGAATATAAAGCCACCGCCAGGGTCAAAACCGAGAAATTTCAGGTTGTCATCCCACCAGCTTCAATCAGGATTGAGCCTTAGAGCCGGGTTTGTCCCTGTTGACAAAAGAGGTATAATTAACCATCTTAAAAGTTTATAGGTTAACGGAGACATGGAGTGAACATTTACAGGCGGACATTTTCGATTTTAAAAAGCTACTGGAAACAGCTGGTGATAGCGTCCGGGTCGGCGGCGCTTCACGCGGTGTTTTCCGGGCTGCTGGTCTGGATGGTGGGGCCGCTTTTAGTTACCCTTTTTCAGGTCGAGACGATGCCGGTTACGGTAACCGAGAAAGTGGAAATCCGGCAACCTGCCGACGATAAAGTCACCGAGCGAGGTCTGGTCGCCAATGTCTCCGAAGGTATTGACCGCTTAAAAGAAGACATGAAAGCCTGGGTTAATGACCTGGTCAAATCGGATGACCGTCAGGGCATGCTGGTCAATTTCTGTGTGATGATAATGATTGTGGTTTTGGCTAAAAATATTTTCCTGTATCTGCAGGGTTTTTTCATGGCTTTTGTGCAGCAGTCGATAATGCGGTATTTCCGTGATAGCCTGTTCAGTAAGTACCAGCGTCTGTCATTAGATTATTTCCACCGTCGCCGGACCGGCCAGATAATTTCCCGGGTCACCAACGATGTCGTGGTGCTGAACGATTCCATCGATATCGGATTCAACCGCCTGGTCACGGACAGCATCATGGTTTTAATATTTCTGGCTTTCCTGATTATTCTCAGCTGGAAATTGACTTTACTATCGATGGTCGTGATGCCGGTGGTGTTTGGCTTCATCTGGTTTGTCGGAAAAAAAATGCGCAAGTATTCGGAAAGGACGCAGGAACGCATGGCCGATGTCAACTCCGTACTGGAAGAAGCGGTCAGCAATATTCGCATCGTCAAGGCCTTCTCCATGGAAAACTTCGAGTCGAAAAAGTTCTTTAAAACCACATACGACTATTTCCGTTCCCTTTTGCACATGTCCCGCGTTCGCCACCTGGCCTCGCCGATAAACGATACCCTGTCGTCGATGGCCGGGGTTATAATCCTTTTATATGCCGGGTCAAAAATAATTCTGGGAACCGGCGAACTCGACGCCGGTGATTTTATGACTTTTATCCTGGCGATGTTTTCCATGATAAAACCGGTTAAGTCGCTCAGCCAGATTCATATTAAGATACAGGAAGGGATGGCCGCCGCGGAAAGAATTTTTGAAGTCATCGACGCCGAAGAAAAGATTGTCGAAATCCCCGGCGCCAGGAAGATTGACGGTTTCTCCGACCGTATCAGGTATGACCGCGTTACCTTCAGCTACAACGGGCACGACCCGGTTCTCAAGGACATTTCTTTCGAAGTAAAATATGGGGAGGTGGTGGCGGTGGTGGGACCATCCGGAGCGGGCAAATCCACTCTCTTCGACCTCCTGCCGCGCTTTTACGACCCGCAGGAAGGTCATATATATATAGACAACCAGGATATTCGCGAACTGACGTTGACATCGCTGCGTGGTTTGATGGGCATTGTCACCCAGGAGACCTATCTGTTTAATGACAGTATCTTCAACAACATTGCTTACGGGATAAATGATATCGACAGAGAAAAAGTTGTTGAAGCGGCGAAGATGGCCAATGCCCATGTTTTTATTTTACAGCTGGAAAACGGCTATGATACCGTGGTCGGCAACCGGGGAATGATGCTGTCGGGGGGGCAGCGTCAGCGGCTGGCGATCGCCCGGGCCCTTTTAAAAAACCCGCTGATTTTAATATTCGACGAGGCAACTTCCGCCCTGGACACAGAAGCTGAAATCCAGGTTCAGGAAGCTATTGACCGGTTGATGAAAAACCGTACTACTTTAGTTATTGCGCACCGCCTGTCCACCATTAAAAATGCCAACCGGATCCTGGTGCTTGACGACGGTCGCATTACCGAAAGTGGAACTCACGAACAGTTAATGCAAACCGGCGGCCTGTACCGACGGCTTTATTCCATGCAGTTCAGAGATAAGTCATGAACCTTATGTTTTTAAATTCGATTGCCAGGAATACTTACGGTGGAGTGGAGAGCTGGATGGTTCGGGTGGCCTCAGAAATGAGCCGGCGGGGTCATAAAGTCGTCGCTGTCGGACGCCGTGGTTCGGTGTTTTTGGAATATATGCGGCATACCGGCAGCAGGCCGGTTGAAATCTATGAAGTAAAAATTGGAGGGGATTTCAACCCTTTTACGATTTACCGTCTATCCGGGGTTATCAAAAAAAATGCGGTCGATTTTGTATTCGTCAGTTGCAATAAAGACCTGCGTTTGGGGGGACTGGCCGCGCGATACTCCGGCAGGACTAAAATAGTCTGGCGGATCGGCGTTGACCTGACCAGAAATAACTGGGTGCATAGGAAACTTACTCCGAAACTTCTTGACGGTGTCATCGCGCCTTCTTCAAACCTGAAAGAGCATATTACCCGGTACGGATATCTGAGCGATGACCTGGTGACCGTTATTGCCAGCGCCACCGAAGCTTTTACAAAAAGATGGGAACGGGATGAGGCTCGCCGCAATTTGAGAAATAAATATGGTTTGTCGCAGGGCAGTATCGTAGCGGTAACTTCGGGAAGGTTCGTTCCGGAAAAAGGACACCATTTTCTGGTGGCGGCGGCTCTGGAAATAGTCAAGGTACGGCCGGAAATATTTTTTTTACTTCTGGGCAACGGTCCTCGGGAGTCATTTCTAAAAAAACAAGTCAGCACCTTGCAACTGGACAGGCATTTTATTTTCCCCGGTTTTTTAAGTGACTTTGAACTGGAGCTGACAGGAGCGGATTTGATGATTCATCCGGCGACCGAGGAAGCTTTCGGCAATGCTCTGCTTGACGGCATGCAGGCCGCCCTGCCGGTCATCACAACTAACGTTGGGGGTATTCCCGAAGTGGTCGAGGATAACCGGACATCTGTTCTGGTTCCGGCGGGCGATGTCCCCGGACTGGCTCGGGCGGTTATTGAACTTCTGGGTGACAGGGATAAAATGAGACGTCTGGGAGAAGCCGGCTACCAGCGCTGGCGGGAAAAATATACGATGGAAATAATGATTGACCGGCTGGAAAAATATCTGGCCAAGCTCGCGGTCGAGTAAGCTATGGAACCATTGAAAGCGGTGGAACATAAAATCAAGGACCTTGCCTTTACCCTGTTTCGTTTCCTTCTGAAAAAGGGCCAAAAAGATTTCAAGCCTCTCGAACCTTCACAACTGAAGAAAATCCTTTTTTTACGTCCGGATAAAATCGGGGACATGATTATATCACTGCCGGTTTTTGAGAATCTTAAGAAATCTTATCCGCATCTGCAACTATCTCTTCTGTGCTCACCGCGTAACCTGCCTATTGTCAAAAACGACCCGCGCTTCGATAAAATATTTCTTTACAAAAAAAATATTTTTCAGGATATCGCCACGGTACTGGCCATGCGGCGGGAAAATTTCGATGCCGTGGTGGATATGATTTCCAACGACTCCATCACCAATCTCTTCTTGGCACGCTACAGCGTAAAAAATAAACCACGTATCGGGGTACAAAAGGCAAAATACCGGGAATACTACGATTACAGCTATTATCATCGACTCGATGACATGCGGCATATCATTCGTAACACGCTGGAACTCCTCGACGCTTTCGGTTTTGACAGTGAAAAGGTCGACGGTTTTGCCCCGCCCTATATTGATAAGGAAGCCTTGAACAAAGCGGCTGTTTTTTTTGAAAGCATTGACTCGGAGCGAATGAATAAGTTTTGTATCGGCTATAACTTGTCGGTCGGTAATCCCACCCGTTTATGGGATGAAAGAAATTCCCGTCGTCTGCTGGAAAAAATACTGGAATATGGCCGGGGTAGTTTTCACATAATTTTATTGACCACCCCGCCCGACCGCAAGCGCGGCGAGGAGCTTCTCAGTTTTTTTGAAAAGGATGTCTTCCTGGTGCCGCCGAATTTGAACCTTATTGAAGTTTCGGTGATAATATCGAAACTATGTCTTCTGATTTCCCCCGATACCTCGCTGATACATATTGCCCGCTCTTTCAAAATCCCGGTGGTCGGTCTTTATCCCAAACCGGTTAAAAATTTTCTGTTGTGGCATCCCTACGAGCAAAAAGAGGGCGCCGTTCTATCCGGAAATAATGATAATATATTTGATATCACCGTGGAGCAGGTTTTTGATACTTTCCTTAGAGTATGTCAGTTGAACAGGCTGGTGAGCAAATGAAGAAGCTTTCGGTGGTCGTCATCACCAAAGATGAAGAGAAAAATATCCGTCGCTGTCTTGATTCGGTCAGCTGGGCGGATGAAATTATCGTTATCGATAGCCATTCAACCGACCGTACCACGGCCATAGCTGCTGAAATGGGCGCCAGGGTATATTCTATCGCATGGCAGGGTTTTGGTCATGCTAAAAGGGAAGGTGTGGACAAAGCCCGTTCAGACTGGATTCTTTCTCTGGATGCCGATGAAGTCGTCTCCGGAGAACTGGCCCTTGAGATAAAGAAAGTTTTAGAAAACGATGGGGAGTACAGTGGTTACTATCTCACCCGTAAAGCCAATTTCCTGGGGAGATGGATATATCACTGCGGCTGGTATCCCGACTTGGTGTTGAGACTTTTCTTAAAAAGTAAGGGTAATTTCAACGACGCCCTGGTTCATGAAAAGGCGGTCGTCGATGGTAAATGCGGCCGGTTAAAAGGCGAATTGCTCCATTACAGTTACCCGACGATGACGGGTTATCTGGTCAAGTTTAACCGCTATACTACCCTGGGGGCTGAAAAGGCTCGTTCAGAAGGAAAGAAAGCCGGCTGGGTTGACCTGGTCGTCAAGCCCCCAGCCAGTTTTTTTAAGCATTATATTGTCAAACAAGGTTTTCGAGACGGCTGGGAAGGTTTCTTAATTTCAATCTTGTCCGCCACCGCCGTTTTAGTTAAATATGCCAAGTTAAGGGAAATGGCCCGGGAATCCCGCCACTATGAAAAAAAATAGGCACATAGAAATAGCCGACGGTGACCGTATTCTTGTCAGCCGGACCGACCGTCTGGGAGATTTGATCCTGGCTTTACCGTTTGTTGAATCATTGAAACTTCGTTATCCCCACTGCCGGGTTGAGGTCATGGCGTCGTTGTACGCTTCGCCTATTCTGGAAAATAATCCCCGGATTGACCATATCGTGCGCGTACAACAGGACCAGTTGCTTACCAGCCGGCTCTATAAAAAGGACCTTTTGAATCGCATCAGGGAAGCCGGGTATAAATGTGTGGTTGCCCTTTATCCCGAGAAACACGTCTGCCAGTTATTTCATCGAGCAAACATTCCCCACCGTCTGGGTACGGCCGGTCGTTTCCATTCGGTTTACTTTAACCATCATCTGTTTCATAAACGTAAAGAAAATAAGAAACATGAGAGTGAATATAATCTCGATTTCCTGGACTTTTTTAAGGACGGGGAAACAGTTACCCGACCGGTTATTTATCCCTTGGAGAAAGAGGTTAAAAACGCCCGAAGGATACTTGGTGAAGCTGGGGTGGACGGCAGGTTCATAGTGATTCATCCCGGTTCCGGGGGCTCCGCCGAATGCTGGTCTTTTGAAAATTTTATCCGATTGTATACCCTCTTGACCGCCGGGGGAATGAAGGTAATTATGACCGGTACGGATATCGAAGGGGAGAAGATTGGCGAGCTGGAAAAGAAACTGGGGGTCGTGGTAAATAAAATAACGGGGCAGACCGATTTAAGAACTCTGGCGGCGGTACTTTCGCTGGCGGCTACCGTGGTGGCTAATTCCACCGGACCTCTGCACCTGGCCGTGGCGGTTAACACTCGGGTGGTGGGCTTATATCCGGGTAAAAAAGCCATGTCGCCGGTCCGGTGGGGACCGCTGGGGAAGGAGCACAAGCTCATCGTTCCCGACCGGGTCGAGTGTAACTGTCCCCCCGGACAGTGTCATTGCATGGATACGATAAAACCTGAGGATGTCGCCCGGGAAGTAACCCAGGTTTTCAGAGCCACCCGATAAAAGGCTGGAAAAGAGTTATGAATTTAGCAGAATTCGTTATTAAAATTGAATCTTTCAATGCCAATGTCGATATTCCGTTCATCCGGAAAGCCTATGAGTTTTCCGACCGGGCACATAAGGGACAGAAGCGTTTTTCGGGTCAGCCATATATAGAACATTGTATTGAAGTGGCTTTTTTCCTGGCGGAGCTTCACATGGATTCGGTCACCATCGTTGCCGGTATGGTTCATGATGTGGTTGAGGATACCAGTTACAACCTGGAAGATATCCGGCGGGAATTCGGTGACGAGGTGGCGGAACTGGTTGATGGTGTGACCAAAATCGGACGCGTGCATTTTAGTTCACTCGAAGAACAGCAGGTGGATTATTTTCGGAAAATGCTGCTGAGTATGGCCCGGGATATCCGGGTTATCCTTATCAAACTGGCCGACCGCCTGCATAACATGCGGACTCTCGATTATCTTCCCCCCGATAAAAGAATGCGGATTGCCCAGGAAACCCGGGATGTTTATTGCCCCCTGGCCCACCGGTTCGGCATCAATAAAGCCAAGATTGAGCTGGAAGACCTGTCTTTAAAATATC
>CAZUAS010000055.1:0-18537 GCA_964618515.1 uncultured Ignavibacteriales bacterium
ACATTTCCGACATCACCTATCTGATTGCCCACCTGTATCTTGACCATCGCGCCCTCAAACCCTGCCCATGATAAGTAAATTACACAATAAAGGCCACTCTCCCGTATGAGAGTGGCCTTTTTTCTTTTATTTCCAGCCTTTCTTAATTATATTTACTTCTGAAATAACTGTTTTTTTACACGCCTTATTTCTTGATGATGGAATTTCCAGCTTAATACTTTGTAGCAGAAGGTCGGTGTTTTTAACTTCCCGGGATAGAGTTCACATGGAAATGAACCAACCGGAAGTCCATCATTTTCTCGATTTGAGACGTTTACCTGTTACTGAAGGTTTTTATAAAATTCAGCGTAAAAGATGCTCTTTATGAACAGAAGTAATTTTTTTACTTTCAACTTATTGAAGTATCAACCGATAACTTTTACAAGGATTTTTCTTACAGGAAATAAAATAACTCCTGGAAAGGCGGATATGTCAAAGAAAATTATATCAATGTTGCTGTTAACCTTATCTTTAGTGCTTTTATTAGCTGTTTCCGGGGTTACCAGAACTCGCATAAAGGATGTTCGTTCAGAGAAACTATACCACTATGGTTTTCAGGTTATCAAAAAAGCCCGGGCCATATCCGGAAATGAAATGGTAATCTCCAAAGGAGAGGTACGTCAATCCCTCGGTATTACTACAGATGGTAACTCCCCGGGTGAACTTATTGCCCATACCTGGTATGAGTATCAACAGAACTCAACAATGGGTCGTTTGATTGACTGGCGGGCGCCCGAACCGCAGATTCATATGGCTTATACGCAGATGTTCGGGAGTCCCACGGGTCCGCGAACGCTTTCTTACAACGTCTTCGATCCGGTAACTGGTTCCTGGCCGCTGACGGGTGATATCGGGTGCGCCGTTTCCCCCCTCACAAATGCCCGGGGAGGTTTTGCCAATACCGACGCCGACCCCTCCGGAGCCGCGGTGATTACCGGACATATTCGACTGAGTGATAACGTCTCCGCTCCGACGCGGACGACGGTATACTGGGATGCCACCGCTCCGGTCGGGGTATATTGCGGCTTCGGCAGTGGCAGCCGGATTAGCGACTCGCTTAACAATGTCCACGCTCTTGAAAGCGGCACTGATGTTATTTTCCCGAAACTCGAATATCATATCCGGGGGAGTGATACGGTCGTATATGCCTTTTGCTGCGAATTCGCCACAGGCGACCAGCATGCCCTGGTTCTTTTCCGCAAGGAAGGTAACTCCGCTGGTGGCTCCACCGGCTGGACCGCCACTTTTATCGAAGATTGCTGGTGGATGTGTCAGGATATAACCGCTTCCCGGGTATCGTCAAAAGTAGCCCTGGTCTGGCTGGAGGACGCCGCTGAAGGCATTCTCGGTCAGAGCGATGTCTGGTACTGGGTATCCCATGATATGGGCCTGACCTGGAACCCGGCCAATAAGCACAATATTACCAATTACGACCCGGACCTTCCCGGATACCGCGCCTGGATGGAGGTTTCCTGTCTTTATGATACCCAGGACCATCTCCATGTCCTTTGGAATGCCAACGTCTATGACGGCGACCGCACTGATAGCCAGACCCGGCGCTGCCGCCTTTTCCACTGGGCCGACCATACCGATATTATCAGCACCGTGAAAAATGCCGAATGGGATCCCCTTTTAAACTGCGGTGTCGGCGGCGCCAATGTTCATAACCTGGCTAAATTCACCATCTCCGAATGCAACGGAAAACTGTACGCAATCTGGATACAATTCGGCGACCCTGAAAACGGCGATACGACTGATTGTGCCAACCCCGAATTTGTCAATGCCGCCTTTAACGCCAACGCTGAAATATACCTCTCGGTCTCGACCGACCTTAACGGTGATAAATGGGATGAAGCCCGCAACCTGACTTGTACCAAAACTCCCGGCTGTGACAATACTCCCGGCAATGAATGTGATAATGAAAACTGGCCCTCGATGTCACGTTATGGTATGAATAATGCATCTTTTACCGGCCTTGATTGGAGTGCCGTGCCCCAGGCCCATTCCGTTGACCCCTCCCGACAACCCGACAGCCCTTATACCGGTACTTATTATCTGGATGTAATGTATGTCAACGACCTGGTCCCGGGAGCCTCGACCGGCGCCGATGCCACTCCGGCGGCTAATGTTCCCCTTAAATGGTTCCGCCTGCCATGTGTGGAACCTGTCATTGAAGCAAAAATTGCCTTAACACCCGACCAGATTGTCTATCCGGAATATACCTCGCATGGTACTCCGGCTTTTTATCATATTCGGATTGAAAATAACGGCAATGCTGACCTTAATATCTCGAAAATAGGTGCCGTTAAAACCACCCTGCCGGGTGTCAACTGGCTCACTGTAAATACCACTTCTCTTTTGGTTCCGGCCGGCAGCAATAATGTTGACACGGTGGTGGTAACTCTCAATAACGGCGGTGTGATAAACAATCCCGGAACGGTGGTGAACCTCAAAGGCCAGGTCTTTTTTGAATGGCACCGCCAGACTCTGCTTGATACTGTTTATCTGCCAATTGATTTTTATGTCGCCGATACGGTAGTGGGAATTATCCGGGACACGATATCCACCCGCTGGATAAGCCTGGTTGTTTCCAGCAACGGCAATATGGGCAAAAGCAACGCCGGACGGGTAAATATGGATTTTTATGATAAAATTTTTGAGTGTGATAATATTTTGCCGGATACTATCCCTGGCGATGCCTCAGTTTATCTGGGTAATGCCTCCCCGGTCATTCTGACCGCCGACCTAAGCGGTAGCGATACCATTGTTACCGCCAGCTGGGCTATTTTTAAAGAAAATCTTAATGAACCCAATGGTTTCAAACCGGTCACCGGTTTTACTCCGGGGGGTGTAAGATTAAGCCGACCAACCCATTACGAGGACGCAGTATTCAAATATGAGGCTTTTCATACCGGCTCTTTTGTGACGACTGACTCATCATTGGTCGTGGAAAAAACCTATTATGCCCGGTCGCTTGATGCCGCCTATATTGTTCAGATGATGCGTTTATTCTCTTTTGATGGTGACCCTCATACCGGCCTGGTGATCGGGGAAGCTTTCGACTGGGATATTCCCTCCGACTCCGGCTCATATAACAGTACCGGCAGTGACCCGGTCAATGACCTTATCTATATCCGGGGTGGAGAATGGGATGAGCCTCATGGCGACTCCCTGGAGTGCCAGGACAATGACGAGCGGTTCGGCGGGGCAATCAGGATCGGTTATTATTCGCAGGCCGAATTCAATACCAATCCGGTAATTGCCCATACCGAGCCCATATGGGGTGGGTATGCTGAATACAACGAGGATTATGTTTACCCGGCCGGAGGCTTTGTACCCCTGGAACTATATCGTAACATGATGAACAACCCCGGCTTAAACGCCCAGCCGTCTTCCGTTCAGGAGGATCAGCATATTGTTTTGACCTATTTCAACAACTATAACCTGTCCGCTTCTGATACCCTGATTATCTGGACGGTTATGGCAACCGTGCAGTTTGCCGCTGGTGAGGGCGCAGTAAGTCTGGTAAACGAATTGAAAAACGGCAAAAACTGGCTGGTTGCCAATATTAATAATCTGAAAAAAGAGTTTGCCGGCTGTTGCATCGGCGTAACCGGCGATATTGACTGTTCCGGCGGCGATCCCGATATCTCGGATATCTCCCGCCTTATCGACCATTTATACCTGTCGCATAAGGAATTGTGCTGTCTCGAGGAAGCTGATGTCGATGGTTCTGGTGGCGCTCCCGATATCTCGGACATCTCCTATTTGATTGCACACCTTTATATTGACCATCGAATCCTGCCTGACTGTCCGTAAATGGCAAAGATTATTACAACTTAGCCCTTTCGGTTTTTTTCCGGATGGGCTGTTTTTTTACTTTGAAAAATAATTTTTTTTATTATATTTTTTCAGGTGGGAAATGTAGGACTTGCAAATTATTTACTGACTGTTGAACATTTATACCATTTGGTAACAATGTCCTTTGTAATTTGAATACTTATTCAATACTCTTATCTTACGATAAGTCCAATTTACTTAGAACAGACCTAAAAGGTGGCAAGTAAACAGTACTTTACCGATTTAATGTACATAACATTAAAGAAATTTTGAAGGGAGGTGATCTTTAGAGAAAGAGTAACAAGGTTTATCGGAAACGACGGTTGACCTCCGGTCATCCTGTCAATTCTTTTAAAAAAGGATTTCTTGGGTAAAAAGCGAGAGAATCGCACGCTCGAAAGGAGCAAAGAATGGTAAAGAAACTCATCTCTTTATTTATCATTATCATTTTCCTCATCTCTATTATGGCCGTAGCTGCCAGCGCAAAATCGAGAATTAAAGATGTCCGCAGTGAAAAACTCTCTCACTACGGATTTATTTTCGACAAGAAGGCAAAAATGATTGATGCCAACGTCCCTGACCGCGGCTATCTGCAACCTGGAAAAAGCGATACGCCGTCGCGGTCGCTCGGGGTTAATGTCACTAACTCCCCCGGTGTAGACGTTGGTTATAGCTACCAAGCCTACCAACAGAACTCAACCATGGGTCGTCTGGTGGACTGGCGGGATCCGAATCCCCAGATTCACTTTGCCTGGACTTTCCTGATGACCAAGCAGTATGATGTCGGTCCTCGGGCGGCGGCTTATAACGTCTACGACCCCATAACCGGCACCTGGCCGTTGTCGGCCGGTATGGGCTGTCCCGTCTCCGGTTTGGGCGAAAACCTTTATCGTTTTGTCAACCTTGACGTTATGCCTAGCGGTGGTGCTGTAGTAACGGCTTTTGGCCAGTATGCCGCCGGTCAGCCTAATCGCACTCATGCCTGGTGGGACGAAACCGCCCCGACTATTTATTGCGGTTTTGGTGCTGGTAATTATGTTCCGGATGCCGTCAGCCAGCCCGGCTCCCACCATAACGGCGAATTAGGCGCTCCGAAACTTGAATACCACATTAACGGCCTCGATACCGTTACTTACTGCTTCTCCTATGAGTACTGGGAAGGTGGCGCTATCATCCTGTTCAGAAAAACAGGCATTGCCACTTCCGGTACCTGGGAAGCTCATGTAATTGACCCTTATGTCTTTTTCATGATGCAGGATGTCACGGCTTCACGAGTGTCACGTAAAGTATCCTGCGTCTGGACTCAGTCCGTGACCGGTGAAGGTGAAGGCAGTAACGACGTCTGGTACTGGGAATCAACTGATATGGGGGCGACCTGGAATCCGGCTAACAAACATAACATCACCAATTATGTTACCGGAGTAGTCGGCCACCGGGCCTGGCTGGAAGTCAGCTGCGTTTATGATTCCGAGGACTACCTGCACGTTATCTGGAACGGCGGTATATATGACGGTGCCAGCTCCGGCAGCCGCAGTTGCCGTCTTTTCCACTGGTCCAATCAAACCGGGGTTATAAGTACCGTTCATAATGCCGAATGGAACTCCTCTCTTAACTGCGGCGTGGCCAGTGAAAACGTTATGAACGTGGCGAAATTCAATATCTCCGAGTGTAATGGCCGTATGTATGTCATCTGGTCGCAGTTCGGCGACCCGGAAAACGGCGATTCCACCGACTGTGCCAACTCCAATGTCGTGGGTGTCGGCAGCAATGCCAACGCCGACCTTTATTTGTCGGTTTCAACCGCCCTGGACGGCTTGCTCTGGGATGCCGCCCGTAACCTGACGAATACCAAAACCCCGGGGTGCGATACTACTGCCGGCAACGAGTGCGACAACGAACTCTGGGCCTCGATGTCTCGTTATGGTATGGATAATAGCGACTATGGTACCCTTGACTGGTCAAGTGCCGCGGCGGCTCTTACCGTCGACCCGTCCTCGCAGCCGCCTTACACCGGCACACATTATCTCGATGTCGAGTATGTGGCGGACCTTCTCCCGGGCTATTCAATTCCCGACGAAGAAACGCCCTATACTTACAACCCGATAAAGTGGTTCCGCCTGCCCTGCGTAGACCCGGTTATCGAAGCCAGGATAAACCTGTCACCGCGTGAAATCGTTTACCCGAGTTTCGCCTCTCATGGTCATTCCAGAGACTATAATATCCAGATTGAAAACGCCGGTAACGCCGACCTGGTTATAACCAGCATTTATGCCACCAAAACCACCCAGCCGACCGCTGACTGGATTGGGCTGGCTCCGACTTCAATGACTGTCGGTACCGGGGCTCCCAATAACCTCGATACTTTGGTTGTAACCTTGAACAAGGGCGGCGCCATCAATAATCCCGGCACCGTGGTTCGTCTAACCGGCGAAGTCGGGTTTATCTGGGAGCGTCAGGTGGGTATCGATACCGCCTTCCTGCCCATTGATTTCTGGGTTGCGGATACCATCGTCAGTACTATCTGGGATACCATTGCCACCAATTACATCAGCCTGACCGTATCCAGCAACGGAAACATGGGTAACTACATCGGTTCCGTGAATATGGACTTCTACGGCACCGAACTGGAATGTGACGATTCGTCCAACCTCAGCAGTGGCGGCCAGGATACCATTCCCGGCGATGCCGCTACTTATCTCGGCGATGCTTCTCCGGTTATTTTATCCGCTCAAATCGTCGGTTCGGATACTAACGTGACCGCCAGCTGGGCTATTTTCAGCCAGTATTTCAGCTATGAAAACGGCTTTAAACCGGTTACCGGTGAAACTCCCGGCGGGGTGAAATTGACCAGCCCGACCCATTATACATCGACTACCGGGGTAGCCTACGACTGCTTCCACACCGGTTCCTTTATCACCATGGACTCCACCGTTGTGGTCGAGAAGACTTATTATGCCCCGACCGCCAATTATTCGTTCATTGTTGCGATGATGCGAATATTCTCGTACGATGGCGCGGCGCACAATGGCCTGGTAATCGGTGAAGCTTATGACTGGGATATTCCTTCCGATACCGGCTCCAAGAACTCAGCCGGTACCGACCCGCTGACGGATATGATTTATATGGTCGGCGGCGAGTATGATGAACCGAATGGTGACGGTTTGGAATGCACCGATAATGATACTCGTTACGGTGGTTCGGCGCGCCTTGGTTATTATACTCAGGCTGAATGGAATGCGGACAGTTCCGTTATGCATACGGATCCCATTTATGGCGGTTATACGGAGTTTAACGAAGACTTCGTCTATCCGACCGGTGGTTTCGTACCGCTGGAACTCTATCGTAACATGATGAACAATATGGGCTTAAATGCCCAGCCTTCCTCCTCTGTCGACGACCAGCACGCAGTCCTGACCTTCTTCGATAACTATAACCTTGGAGCAACTGATACTCTGATTATCTGGACCGTCATGGCGACCGTACCGCCTGATGTGTATAAAGATGCATCTGCGCTTGTGAACCAGGTTGAAGCGGCCAAAGCCTGGCTGGAAGACAATATCTGGGATATCAAGAAGAAATTCCAGGGATGCTGTATCGGCATGACGGGCAATGCTGATTGTTCGGCTTCGGAAGACCCGGATATTTCGGATATTACCCGACTTATTTCCTTCCTGTATCTGCAGGGTGCGCCTCTTTGCTGTGTGGCAGAGGCTGATGTTGATAATTCGGGCGGCGGCAGTCCGGCGGTAAACGATGTCGATATTTCCGATATCACCTATCTGATTGCGCATCTGTATCTTGACCACCGCGCCCTCAAACCCTGCCCGTGATAACGTAATTTTTGCGATAAAAAGCCACCCCTAAAAAATTCGGGGGTGGCTTTTTTTTCTTTGAAATTTTCAAAATTTTATTATATTAAATATGGTTTATGAGAGGTAAGCTAATTTATTGCATTTACTTGCTATAAATCCTCACGACAGGTCATTCCGGTTTTATACCATTGGATATAACTTTTTTCCACGGTGAAACCTGTCACAGGAAGATGAAATGCAACGTGTACCTATAACTTTTTTTTAAATAATACCCAAATATTTGTCTCCTGATTAGCATCATTAGATGTTTTATGGATAGAGACCAAAGTGGTGAAAGGAGGTGGTAAGGAGAGTAAAGAGTCTGTTAGGCGGGTGGCAAACCCGTTTTATTTTTAAGTTAATGTAAATTTAAAAATTTCATTAATCCTTAAAACACTTCTCAGCTCGAAAGGAGCGAAGAATGACGAAGAAGCTTTTAACTTTATTGATCCTCACCTTGTTTATTTTCACATCGCTGGCGGTGGTGGCGGAAGCGAAGATTCGCATGCATGACAAGCGCGTTGACCGTATTGCTCAGTATGGTTTTCAAGCTCAGCGGCAAGCCGCAACCCAGCCTGAAAGCGAATACGGCGCGGTAACAACTTCCAAGCGGATGCCCCCGGCTTCTCTGGGCTACTCGGGTCTGACCGATGCCCCGGGAGAGTTCGTCGGCACCAGCTATCGTGACAAGCAGTATCATGTCTCAGCGCCGCGTATGATTGACTGGCGGGCTCCTGATCCGCAGATTCACATAGCTTACACCTACCAGATGTGCGGCGGTGATCCGGACGTATGCCCGCGTTTTCACGCTTATAACCTATATGACCCGATTAGCGGAACCTGGCCCCTTATAGCCAACATCGGTATCGCACTTCAAACCGTACCCAAGCAGGGTACCTATGTATCGCTCGATGTCGAACCAGCTAATGGCGGCGCTTTGGTGGCCGGGATTATCACCAACGATGGTTCCTTCACCGACTTTGTACCTGCCCAGTATGGCTGGGATGCCACGGCTCCGATAATTTATGGTAACTTTCAATCCATACCGGTCAACATGAACCTGGCGGTCGATACCTTCGGCGTATCCTATCCTCGTATAGAACACCATATTTATGGTACTGACACGGCTATTTATCTGCTCTGTTATGAAGGCGTTTATGACGATGAAGGCATTTATGAAACTTCATTTCTGGAATTCTGGAAGAAACCCGGAGGAGCGGCAAGCACCGAGAGCTGGACTATGACACCCCTGGCGGAAGACGAGGAATTCTGGTGGGATTCCTGGGATATTTCAGCATCGCGGGTATCCGGCAAAGTGGCGGTTTCATTCGTGGCTTTCCTTCTGGATACCCTTACTAATGGCGGTTCCGATGTGTTTTATCGGGTTTCCAATGACATGGGTAATAACTGGGGTTCGATTCAAAATATCACCGGTTATGTCAGCAAGGGTAACGAACCGGGTTATCGAGCCTGGATTGAGTCGCACGTTTTGATTACCAGCGACGACGAGATTCACGTTCTGTTTAATGCCAACCGTTATTTCCCGCCGCATTTGATGCCGGATTCGGCGGCCGTCTATAATAACAGCCGTCGTTGCCGTCTGTTCCACTGGTCAAGCGGGACCGGTATAATCAGCACGGTTCAGAACGCGGAATTTGATCCCTTGCGCTGTTGCGGTGTGGGCGGTATCAACGTTCAAAACCTGGCTCGTTTCGAGCTTTCCGAATGTGCCGACCGTCTTTATGCCGTCTGGGTTCAGTACGGCGACCCGGATAACGGCGATTCGACCGACTGTGCCGATTACGATGCCGGTTACAGTGTCTTCGCTATCGGTTACAACGGCGACCTCCATATGTCAGTATCGACGGACCTCACAGGCTTGTCATGGGATGCGGCCCGTAATATAACCAATACCAAGACGCCGGATTGCGGTCTTGACAGCTGCCATGCGGAAAACATGCCTTCCATTTCGCGGGTGGGTATGGATGTCAGCGACTGGACGGGTTTGGACTGGTCGAGTGCCCCGGATGCCTTTACGGTAAATCCGGGAACCCATACCAATACCGAATACATCGATGTCTTCTATGTTGATGACCATTCGCCGTCAGCCGCACCTGATAACGCGGGACGGGGTTATCCGGAAACATACACCTCCAACCCGCACAAATGGTTCCGTCTGCCCTGTGTGGACCCGGTTATCAAACCGATTATACTGGTGCACATGGAAGATGTAACCTACCCCTTCTACACCCAGCATGGCGAATATTATAACCTTAAGGTACCGGTTGAAAATGCCGGTAACGACATTCTACATGTCAATACGATCCGCTATTCTAAATATACCTATACGACTACCGACTGGATCGGTCTGAGCAAAACCTCGATGACCATCACCAACCTGGCGCCGAACAACTGGGATACCGTAGTGGTGACCCTCAACAAGGGTGGCGCCATCAACAACCCCGGTACGATTGTGGAGCTGTCCGGCGAAGTGTTCTTCGATTCGGATGACCCCGATAACCCGACCGTATCATTCCTGGTGGATTTCCCGGTAGCCGATACGATTGTCGGTGTTGTATGGGGTGAGGTTTCAACCGGTATCGTGAGCCTGGCGGTAGGCAGCAATGGTAATATGGGTAACAATTACATTGGTTACCAGAACCTGGATTATTATAACACCACTCTTGAATGTGACAATGCAAGCAGTTTGGATTCCTCCGGCGCGGATACTATTCCCGGAGACGCTTCGATTTATCTTGGCGACGCTTCGCCGGTGATTCTAACGGCGCAAATCGTCGGCAGTGATACCAACGTAACGGCCAGCTGGTCGATATTCGGCAATGGCTTTGCCTCCGAGAACGGTTTCAAACCGGTTATCGGTGAAACACCCGGCGGTGTGAAACTGACCAACCCGACGCATTATACTTCGGGAGGTTACTATGATTGCTACCACAGCGGAACCTTTATAACGGTGGACTCAACCGTGGCGGTGGAGAAAACCTACTATGCCCCGACCGGTACCAACGCCCAGTACGTGATTCAAATGATGCGTATCTACTCGTATGACGGCGCCGCTCACAGCGGCCTGGTAATCGGTGAAGCTTTTGACTGGGATATTCCTGCGGATACCGGTTCTTATAACAAATCCGCGACGGATCCGGTCAACGACCTGATTTATCAGATTGGCGGCGAGTTCAATGAAAACCATGGCGATTCCCTGGAATGCACTAACAACGATACCCGTATGGGCGGGGCGGTGCGGATCGGCTATTACACTAAGGCCGAGTGGAACGCCGACAGCTCTGTAATGCACACCGACCCGATCTACGGCGGTTACGCGGCTCTCAACGAGGATTACGTATATCCAGCGAGTGGTTTTGTGCCTCTCGAACTGTATCGGAATATGCTCACCAACTCGGGCCTTAACGCCCAGCCTTCGTCGGTCATCAAAGACCAGCACACCGTGTTGACGTATTTCAACAATTACAGCCTGGGCGCTACCGATACGCTTATCATCTGGACAGTAATGGCTACTATCCCGCCTACATTCACAAAGGATGTTCAGGCGCTGGTGAACCAGATTGACGCAGCCAAAGCCTGGCTCGAAGACAACATCTGGGACATCAAGAAGGAATTCCTGGGTTGCTGTATCGGCATGACGGGCAATGCTGATTGCTCGGCTTCCGAAGACCCGGATATTTCGGATATTACCCGTTTGATTTCGTTCCTGTATCTGCAGGGTGCAGAACTTTGCTGCGTGGCGGAAGCCGATGTTGACAATTCGGGCGGCAGTGATCCGCAGGTAAACGATGTTGACATTTCCGACATCACCTATCTGATTGCCCACCTGTATCTTGACCATCGCGCCCTCAAACCCTGCCCGTGATAACGTAATTTTTGCGATATTAAAAGGCTGTCTCACAACGAGACAGCCTTTTTTTCTTGTTTTTTTTCATTTTTTATATATATTTGTAGTGTAAGAAGTTGAGTGGATTTGTACCCGTCTGATTTGGTCTTCCCCATCTAATCAGAATCTCTTAGCACGGGATTTATTGAAAAAAAGTAAACTTTATCATATTTGGGGTGGTTATAAAAGATAATTACTAAAAGGATATGCCTTTAGTGACGTTAATATATTAAGAATGTCTTTTTTAAATGGGGTTTGCCGGAGAATAAACATGTCAAAAACAACCAAATATTCGACTTTGCTTATTCTAACGGGGCTATTCTGGTTTTTGATGGTCCCCGACGGATACAGCCGGATATATGAAAATCTCGAGACACCTAAGCCATACATAATCAAGGGCAAAGTCACGGTTCAATTTGAAGATGACCTTGACCTGAGCAGTATGAAAAGGAATTTCGGACGGGTAAGTCTGGGTCATGCCGGGCTCGACAGAACTTTCGAAGAATTGCAGATTAGCGGTTTTAGGAAAATATTTCCTATGGAAAAGGAAAAGCCCCCGGTTAATTCCGGGTTAAAGGATTTGACCCGCTACTATGAGATATCATTTCCGGATACGATAAGTGTCGAAAAAATCGTCAACCGCCTTCTTCAGGACCCCAATATCCGCTGGGCCGAACCGGTGCTGGCGATACCGGTTGACCGGGTTCCTGACGACCCGTCCTGGACCTCCCAGTGGCACCGCACTAAACTGCAGCTGGCCGACACCTGGGAAAAGGAAACCGGCTCCGATTCGATAAAAATCGCCATCATCGATACCGGGGTTAATTATCGCCATCCCGACCTGGCCGCCAATATCTGGGTCAATCCGGGCGAGGATATCGACAGCGACGGTGAAGTTTACGACCTTGACGATATCGACGGCCTGGATAATGATTCCAACGGCGTGGTCGATGATTTAATCGGTTATGATTTCTTAACCGGTATCGGCAGTGTCTGGCCGGGCGAGGATGCCGGCACGCCGGATTCCGACCCGAATGATTTTGATGGTCACGGCACCCATTGCAGCGGGATATCCGCCGCCGTAACCAACAATGCTACTGACGTTGTCGGTATCGCCGGGGGCTGGAGCGGGTACCGTTCTTTTGGCGGCGCCCGGATAATGTGTCTTAGAGTCGGCGCCACGGCTTCCGACGGAAGGGGTTATGTCAATCCCAATGACTGCGCCACTGCCATCAACTATGCCGCCAACAACGGCGCTCATGTCATCAACTGCAGCTGGGGCAGTTCTTCGGTACAAAACAGCGCCCTGCAAAATGCCATCATCGGACACAGCGTGACTGTCTGTCATGCCGCCGGGAATGATAATACCACCACTCCGGGACCCATGGACAACTTCTACGAAGTCCTTTCGGTTGCAGCCACCACGTCTTCCGACCTCAAGGCTTCTTACAGCAATTACGGTTCCTGGATTGATGTCAGCGCCCCAGGCTCGAGTATTCTCTCTACTTATTCTTACAGTTATACCCCGGGCACTAACACAATCAGCGGGACCTCCATGGCTTCCCCGATGGTGGCCGGACTGGCGGCCCTGATTCGTTCAGCCATGCCCTCGCTTACGGTGGAAGAAGTAAACGCTATTATCAGAAATAATACCGACGACATTTACGCCCTTAATCCCGCTTACTCCGGTCTTCTCGGAACCGGCCGCATTAATGCCAACAAAGCCCTCTCCGTACTGGCTATTGCCATGTTTTCCAGCGATGCTACCGAAGGCCAGGTACCCCTCGAAGTTAATTTCACCGACCTTTCACCCAACTCCCCGACCTCATGGGAGTGGTCTTTCGGCGACGGCGCAACCTCGGCTATCCAGAATCCCTCGCATATTTATACCGAACCGGGGATTTACAATGTTTCACTGAAGGTCAACGACACCAACGGTTTGGGCGAAGAACGCCTGCGCCATTATATCTGGGCCCGGGCCGATACCATGATTATCGATTCGGTAATGGTTAACCGCGGACAGCAGGCGGTAGTACCGATTTATCTTAATAATACCGCCCAGATTAAAAATATGACCATCTCCATAACTCTGCCCAACAACCAAGGCATAAAACTCGATTCCGCCTCTATGCAGGGTACCCGAACCGAATATTTTCATACCCGGGAGTATCCCGGTTTTGATTTTGCCAATAAAAGATATGCCATTTACCTGGGGTCAAGCCCGCAGAACTATTCCAACTACCTGATGCCGGATACCGGGACTTTTTTAAAGTTATATATAACCGTACCGGGCACGGCGGCACCGGGAACACTGGTGACTATTGATACCCTGTCCTGGGGAACATACAAATACCCGGTGTTAAACACTATATACGGTCCTTACTGGCCGGTTTTCAAAACCGGTAAGGTTTATGTCCGGCCGTGTGTCCGCGGCGATGTGGACTGCAACGGCGAAGAGCCGAGTATCACCGATATTACCGCCCTGATAAGCCATCTGTATATCGAACCCATCGGCGAACCGCCAATTGACGCCTATGGCGGCGATGTGAATGGCGACGGCCTCTACGATATCTCCGATATAACCTATTTAATCAGTTACCTGTACTTAGGGGGTGCGGAGCCGCCGGCCAAATAATAGGACCAGATAATTTAAGGAATTTATAAAGGCGGATTAATTTTCCGCCTTTTTTGTACCGGCCAAGTTTTTTTATTGACTAACAAATTATATTGAATTATTCTGTAAATGTATAAAGATGAAAATTATATAATTTTATCAGATATATTTCTTGTAAAAAAATAGGAGGTGTTATTCATATTTATTTGTTAACGGAATAACTTAAGGAGTTAATTTGTCTTTGATAAAGAAAATTTTTTATATGGAGGTAAGGAATGAAAGTTAAATTACTATTAGTTTTTATCCTGTTGTTGACTGTCTCTGTGCCTGCTTTCGGTATCGATAAAGGTTCTCCCGATTCATTAATTTTATTATGTTCACGTCCCGATACCGCTGGTGTTTGGACATCATTTAAAGTCGAACTCTATTACTGGATTGATTCGAACACCACGGTTCTGGGTCTTGCTTCGGCTTTTACATGGCAGGATACTGTAACCGGCAGTCCCTATTCCGATGCCAAAGATATTACTATTGATTCCGCAAAGGCTTCGGCTACGGCTTTAGCAATTTTTGAATCATCAATAGTATTAGTTGATGGGCGTAACTATACTCAAGCTAATATAAATAATTGTTTTACGTTCTTCGGTATAAACTTATTTGGTACAGCTTGTCTCCCGGTTTCACAATCACGGCAACTGCTAGCTACTTATTACTTTACTATTGACAGCTGGACCGGCTCCGATTACATCTATCTGGATACGTTCATCTTTAAATCGGGGTATAACCTGAAATTCGGCGACCCCGCCAATGGCGATTATGTTCCAATAGTGGTTCTAGGTAATCAAGCTGGTGGTGTAACACCCCTGATTGTCAGAGACCCTTCCGATGTTCAGGACAATGAGGGCGTTTTGCCGGTTTCCTATTCCCTGATGCAGAATTACCCCAACCCCTTTAACCCGATGACAACCATTCAGTTCGACCTGGCAAAGAACACTGATTATACCCTGACTATTTATAATGTCCTGGGACAGAAAGTAGAAGAATTCAAAGAATATGGCGAAAGAGGCAGGCAGACTATCGAATGGAACGCCGGCCAGTATGCCTCAGGTATCTATTTCTACAAACTGGAAACCAAAGACTTTGTTGATACCAAGAAGATGATTCTTCTGAAGTAACCATTTACTTTAGCTTACAATTTTGATATAAACCCCCAAAATATTGGGGGTTTTTTTATTTTATCCCAAGTTGTCTTTTTCGTCAACCAATTCATTGCCCTACAACAAGTTGTAAGATTATTATTGACAAGTTGAGTTTTCTTGACTATTATAAGATGTTTTTCAAAATCGCTTGCTAATAACTAAGTTATTGATATATAAGGTCTTATATGTTAGGTGTCATAGGCAATAGATTTTCTATTGGAAAAGAAACTTATCAGCCCTTTGTGGCGGAACTTCATTATTTCAGAATTGATAAACGCTACTGGTCAATTTGTTTTGAACGTATTAAACGCGCCGGTTTCCGGATAATATCCACCTCCGTCCCCTGGAATGTCCATCAGGATAACAGCAAGTATATAGATTTCAGTGGCTATTCCGACCCCAAAAAAGACCTGGTGGTTTTCCTGGAGCTGGCCCGGGAGTTCGGTTTTAAGGTAATTTTGCGTCCCGGACCCTGGGTAGCCGGTGAAATCCCTTACGGCGGTCTGCCCAAATTTCTTTTCAATGATATTAAAATCTTTGCCCGTGACGCCAACGGCATGGAAATAAAACTGCCGAATACTTATGGCGTGGAAGGCGGTTATTTGCCCAGCTACCTCCACCGCAACTTTCAATTTCACTTGAAAAATTATTTTAAGGCTTTTATCGATATCACCAAGAATTATATCCATCCCCGCGGGCCGGTGTTCATGGTCGAGCTGGATTATGAGACCTCTTTCGGTCGTCTTCTGGAACCCGATAAAGCCGATTATAATCCCGAAGTGCTCAGTCAGTATTATCCCCAGTTTCTGGAAAATCTGTATAAAGACATCAAGAAGCTCAACGGCCGTTATAAAGAAAAAAACAATGATTTTACTGCTGTTGAACCGCCTCGGAAATTTACCGAGCTGACCCTTGACCAGTATCCCAAGGTGGTGGACTGGTTTAAATTCCGGGAATACATGTTAAACGCTTATCTTGAGATAATCGAGGATATTTTCAAATCCTACACGGTCGAACCGCTGTTTTTCCGTTCTCTGTATTTTCGTCCCAACGATTTGTTGCCGGCCTTCAACCTTGTCCCGGAAGACCGTTCGCCTTTTTTGGGCAGTAACGTATTTCCCGAAGGCAGTTATTTCGACCTGGTCAACAAAGCCCGCTTTTTAAAGGCGGAGTATGGCTTCGCCTTCGCCACCTCGTTTACTTCCGGCAGGGCGGCGGCTGACCCCAAACGTGAGGCCGAGATGTCGCCGATACAAAACAATCATCGCCATTTTTATTTCGCCGCCGGTCTTTCCTCGGGTTACAAGGGCCTCAATCACTATATGTTCGTGGACCGGGACCGCTGGTACGGCGCCCCGTTGCATAACGATGGTACGGTATCCGACGGCTACGAAGTGGCCAAACGCTTTAATCAAACCATCTCCACCATCGGTTTCGAGGAAATGGATTTCAATCCTGAAATCGCCGTGATGGGCAACCGGCTGTATAACTGGCTGCGCTATACCTCGGCCAAAAAGGGCTTCGAATATATCAGGCGCTTACTGGATGAGTCGGTGGCGGGCGTGTGCCGGGATTTCATGCGGCTGAAACTCCATTATGGTATCAGGGAAAACAGGGACTTCGAAAGCATGAAAAGTTACAAATTAATTTTCCTGCCGACCACCGAGATTATGGCGGTACGCGAACAGGAGGCCCTGGTCGAATTGAGCAAGGCAGGTGTGCACCTGGTTTTGTGCGGGGTTATGCCCCGTTACGACGAAGAGTTCAAAGAATGCCAGGTCCTGGCCAACCACTTCCGCATTAAAACCACGGTCGATTACACTATTGGCAGTATCACGCATAAAACGGGTTCGTTCCCGGCTTATCTTTACGGGTCCATCCGCACCACCGATGACGGCAAAGTCAAAAAACTGGCTCACTGCGGCACCAAGCTGGTGGGGGTGTGTTCCTCCCGTTACAAAGGTAATTTTTACCTGTTCTCCTTTGACCTGGCATCCGGCGGCAACCATCACAAACTCGCCTTTATCGAATCCATCCTCGAGGGCGAGGGTATTTCCTCGTTCCTCTACTGCAGCGACCCGTCGGTGGATATTTCCTATCACGCCAGTGACAAAAAAGGTTTGTTGTTCGTGGTCGTACCGCCGCCGGGAGAACTGTCCGACGGTTTCGAACCCGGACGGAAGGAAATCATCATCAGGGCGGATTTGAAAAAACGAGGTTTAACGGCTGCCCGGATAAAATTGACCAATATTTTAAGCCCCGAAGAAAACAGCGAAGTGATTAAAACCACAGCGTTGGAACTGCGGGATGGGCTTCCGTTGCAAGTTAACTATCCCGACGGCCTGATATTCCTGGTCGAAAAACGGTAACCTGTTTTTTTAAATTAAATAATGAATAAGTTTATTCCCGGAAATTTTCACCGAGTAATTATTTTTATTGTTTTGACGGCGCTTGTATACGGCTGCGACGCTTTCAAAGTTACCCGGTATTATGAAAAAGGCGCTCTGGCGACAGGCACTCCGCTGGCCACGGAAATCGGCCGTAATATCTTTGCCCGGGGCGGCAATGCTTTCGATGTGGCGGTGGCGGTGGGATTTGTAATGGCGGTCGTTTATCCCGAAGCCGGTAATGTCGGCGGCGGTGGCTTTGCCGTAATCCGCGAGGGTAACTCCGGTTTGATAAAGGCTCTTGATTTCAGGGAGGTCGCTCCATCGGCGGCAACGGAGAAAATGTATCTTGACAGCGCCGGAGAAGTTATCGAGAACCTTTCCACTTACGGCGCCAGGGCGGTCGGCGTTCCCGGCACCGTGGCCGGTCTCTACGAATTATGGCAAAAGCGGGGACGTCTGCCCTGGGAAGAGCTGGTTCGAATCGCCGCCGACCTGGCTGATACCGGCTTTATTGTCGATGCTTACCTGGCCGGTAAATTATATGAAAACAAAGATCGGTTAACCGGCTTTCCCGAAACTTTGGAAATTTTCTGCCCCCGCGGAGAACCTCTGAAAGCCGGCGAACGCCTGGTTTTGAAAGACCTGGCTTCGACTTTGTACATCGTAGCAGCGGAGGGTCCGGCAGGTTTTTATGACG
>CAZUAS010000056.1:0-18513 GCA_964618515.1 uncultured Ignavibacteriales bacterium
AGATCTACCCCCTATCCTACACTCTTTCCCTACACGACGCTCTTCCGATCTGATGATAGATAATAATCCCCCGGCTGAAGGTCTGCAGAAAACCTCCACCGGTTGTGATAAATTCGGAAATAATTTAAAAGAACGGTTCCTTGATAATGGCCGGGAGTATATTATTATAAAAAATTATTTTGAGGAAAAGAAACTTAGGGATATTTTCACACCCGCCTTCAAAATTGAACGGCTGGTATTCGGGAAGTATTACTGGTCGGTACTTTTAACATCAGGATAAATTTTTTTAAGGTAAAGTAATCGTATATGGGTGTAAGCTCTTAATTAAAAGGAACTTAACCCGCCCGAAATTGTTATCAGATATTATTATAACTACTTGCTATTTTAAAAAAAGTGTTTATATTTAAGTTCTGTAAAGAAAACCGATAATTAATAAAAGTTAATGAGGTGATAAGTTGAAATCAGGCATTCATCCGAAATATAAAGAGCTGACCATTACCTGTGCCTGCGGCGCCACCTATCCCACCCGGTCCACGAGAGATAAAATAAGCGTGGAGATTTGTTCCAACTGCCATCCGTTTTTTACCGGTAAGCAGAAACTTATCGATACCGCCGGTCGGGTGGAACGTTTCCGCAAAAAATATAAAAACGTAGCGAAACCGAAGTAGCTTCGATTTGACCATAAATATCAGCGGGCGGGACGTAATATGTATAGTTACACCGCTCGCTGTTTGTTTTTTCAGGTGTTGTTAAAATAAATTCAGGTTGCAGGTTTTATGCCCGATTTAAATGTTGGCGGCCAGGCTGTTATCGAGGGCGTGATGATGCGTTCAAAGGACAGGGTGGCTACCGCTGTCCGCATACCCAGTGGAGAAATCAAAATAAAAACCGAACCGTACCGCTCCTATACGCAACGGTATAAAATACTCGGTGTACCGATCATTCGCGGGGCGGTTTCGTTTGTCGAGATGCTGATAATAGGTATCAAAACTCTAAATTTTTCCGCTGAAATCGCCGTCAAAGAAATTGATAAGGAAGAAGCGGCTCAAAAAGGAAAGGATTATAAAGAAGAAGTTAAAAAGAGCAATACCCTGTATTTGATTCTGACTTCTCTTTTCGCCCTGGCGCTGGGGATAGTTATCTTCTTCTTTTTTCCCTTATGGGTGGCCAATTTTTTCGATATAAAAAAAGATGCCGTGGCTTTTAATCTTCTGGCCGGCGGCATCCGCCTGACGTTGTTCATCGGTTATGTCTGGGTGATATCCCTTTTTGATGAATTTCGGAAAATCTTCCAGTATCATGGCGCCGAGCACAAGTCCATTTATGCCTATGAAATGGGTGATGAGCTGACACCGGAAAAAGCCGCCCGGCACACTCGATTCCACCCGCGCTGCGGAACCTCGTTTATAATAATCGTCGCTCTTTTTGCGGTTTTAATGTATGCCCTCTCCGACAGTATCTATACTTTCTGGGCGGGTCATCCGCCGGTTCTTCTGACCCGGTTCGCGATTCATTTCAGCCTGTTGCCCCTGGTAGCCGGAGGGTCTTACGAGCTTTTGAAGCTGTCCGGTAAAACCCGGGAAAACAAACTGACTAAAATACTTATCAAACCAGGCCTGTGGTTGCAGAAATTGACCACCCAGGAACCGACCGCCGAACAGCTTGAAGTCGCTATCGCCTCGCTGGAAGCCGCCCTGGGCATCACCGAATCCAAACTGATGTGCAAACGTACCGCCGTACCTTAGCTTTTTAAACCTTTTTTCTTTTACACGAAAATTATTTCATAACATGGTTTATTCAGGTAACTTTTGTATATGCTTGAAATAGTCAAAAAACTGGAAAAGAAACTCAGCGAAATCGACGCCGCCATGTCCGACCCGGCCAATCTGGGCGAGATGAAAAAGATGATTAAACTTGGCCGGGAACGCCGCCAGGTGGAAGATATTCTTGCCGCCGGAAGGAAATATCGACAGGTCATGAACGGGATTGAGGAAGCCCGGGAAATAATCATGCACGAACGCGACAGCGAGCTTCTGGCAATGGCTCGTGAGGAACTGGAAAAAAATGAGAACCAACTCGAACAGGTGGAAAAAGAATTCAAAATGAAACTTCTACCTCACGACCCCAACGATGACAAATCGGCCATTGTCGAAATCAGGGCCGGTACCGGCGGGGATGAAGCCGGGATTTTTGTGGGCGATGTTTTCAGGATGTATCAGCGGTACTGCGATTCCAAAGACTGGAAGATGGAAATCCTCAATGCCACGGATTCCCAGGCGGGCGGATTCAAGGAAATTATCTTTTCCATCGAAGGTGACGGTGCTTACGGTTTGATGAAATACGAATCCGGGGTTCACCGCGTACAGCGGGTACCGGCCACGGAATCTCAGGGACGGATTCATACCTCGGCGATAACCGTGGCGGTTTTTCCTGAAGCCGAGGAAGTCGACGTGGAAATCAAGGAAAATGAAATAAAGGTTGATGTTTACCGGTCATCGGGTCCCGGCGGACAATCGGTCAACACCACTGATTCGGCCGTGCGCATAACGCATCTTCCCACCGGCCTGGTGGTTACCTGCCAGGATGAAAAATCGCAGATCAAAAACAAAGCCAAAGCCTTAAAAGTATTGCGATCCCGGCTGCTCGACAGGATACTTTCTGAGCAGAAGGAAAAGATAACCAGTGAGCGCCGCTCGATGGTTTCCACCGGGGACCGCTCCGCCAAAATAAGGACCTATAATTTTCCGCAGTCCCGGGTAACTGACCACCGGATTAATCTGACGCTCTATCGGCTCGATGAAATTATGGAAGGTCACCTTGATGTCCTGATTGAACCGCTGCGTCAGCATGACCAGGAAGAAAGACTCAAGCTGGAAACCATCCGGGTATAAAAAAAGGGAGTTTTTGTTTTGAAGTTGCTGAAAATTGTTGCCGCTGTATTACTAATGCTGCTTATGCTCTATGTTACTCGCCAGAATTCACGCGGCCGGTCCGAGTATTTTTCTATCTACCATAACGGCTATACCCTCGAAATGCATACCGTACCTAAAATACTGGAGCATGAAAGCGATGAAATTGCCGTTAGTTTAACAAAACCAACGGGCGCCGAAGGCAAGCTGTGGTTTTTATCATCCGAGATAAAACACTATACCTCCTCCCTCAGTACTCCCTATATGGAAATCCCCATGACTCTGATTGATTCGGCTGCCGGGCGTTACGCGGTTTCGGTAACTGCGGGCAACCGGGGTGGAAGAATATATTATTATTTTGAATTTATTGACAGAGACGGTAAAACCCTGGCTACCTTCAAAGACCCCGATGGTCGCCCGTTTATGCTGAAATATATCGGCCGGGTGCCGGTTGTCATAATCGTCTTACACATTGCGTTTTTATTTGCGACGGTTTTCTGTGTATCGATGGCGGCGATTAATGCCCTCGGTGTAATTACCACCGGGAAGAATGTCCATGCGCTGGTGTTATATATATTCTGGGCGACGGTCTTTACTTTTTTGGGTATGGTTCCTTTCGGCTGGCCGATGAATTATTATGCTTTCGATGTCGTCTGGGAAGCGGTTCCTTTTGGCACCGATGCCACCGACAATAAAACCCAGTTGATTTTTGTATATCTTTTATTTGTCACCCTGGCCGGCATTAACAGCCTGACAAGGGGCAAAAAAGGTCGCGACTTCTATGCCCCAAGAACCCTTGGCTGGTTCGGACTGGCGGCTTTCGTCCTGATGTTATTCATCTATATGATACCACATTCAATTCAATTCACCAAGTCGCTGACTTATACCGTATGTTATTCCTTTATTGCCCTGGTTCTGATATTGTACCTGTACGGGTATTGTCGTAAAGCCAGATTTAAATATGAAAATTCATAAAATAATACCGTTTTGGAAAATCTTTCAAAATTCATTTCTCAAAAAGCCGCCCTTCTGGAAAAAGCCGGTATCGATCAGGCGAAAGCCGAAATTGAGCTGATACTCTGTCACCTTCTGGAGGTTGACCGCCTGAAAATGTATCTTGATGGGGCAAAGCTCTTAGATAACAATATTATTGCCCGGTTTGACAAAATACTCGAAAAACGTCTCACCCGTTATCCCCTGCAGTATATCCTGGGAGAAGCCTGGTTTTACGGAAGGAAATTTTTTGTTTCGGAAGCTGTGATGGTTCCCACCCCGGAAACGGAACTTCTGTGCGAACTGGCCATTAATTTTATCCGGGAACGTTCTCTGGCCTGTCCCCGTATCCTTGATATCGGAGTGGGTTCGGGTGTGATAGCGGTGACACTGGTCAGCGAACTTGAAAAGGCGACAGTGTTAGCAGTGGATATTTCGGAAACGGCTCTTGAGGTCGCCCGTCGCAATGCCTCCAGCCTGAGCGGTCAGGACAGGATTGAATTTCGTCTCTCGAATATATTCGAGGCGGTCGGAAAAGATGAGAAATTTGATTTGATTGTGTCCAACCCGCCTTATATAACCGAGGAGGATTATAAAATATTACCGCCCGAGGTTCTGGCCGACCCGAAAATCGCGCTGGTAGCCGGTGAGAAGGGGCTGGATGTTATCGAAAGAATACTTCATCAGGCACCGGATTTTTTAAATGACAACGGACGGCTCATGTTTGAAATCGGCTATAACCAGGCGCTCTGGGTGGTTGAACTGACCGAAAAAGACAAGCGTTATCGTTCTATTGATATCATCAAGGATTTAAACCGGGTTGACCGGGTAATTATTTTGTCCTGCAAGGATGGCTGATGGAAGTAGAAAACCAAACGGCATTAAAAAAACGAGCCGGTCGGATAGTAAACCTTTTAAAAAAACATTATCCCGATGCCCGCTGCACCCTGAATTTTGATACGATGCACCAATTGCTGGTAGCTACAATTCTCTCGGCCCAGTGTACCGATGACCGGGTTAACAAGGTTACCCCGACTTTATTTAAAAAATATTCGTCCATAAGGGATTTTGCCGATGCTGACCTTGGGGAGCTGGAAAAAGATATTTACGCCACCGGTTTTTATAGGCACAAGGCTAGGGCGATTAAAAATTCCGCCCGGCAGATTCTCGATAAATACAGGGGTAAAATGCCCCGGAAACTGGTCGAGCTGGTAAAACTAAATGGAGTGGGTCGTAAAACCGGCTCGGTTATTCTCGGAGCCGGTTTCGGTCTGGCTGAGGGAATTGTGGTCGATACCCATGTCAGCCGCATAAGTCGTCTTCTAGGATTCACCCGGTATAAAGAAGCTGTAAAAATTGAGCAGGATTTGATGCGGATAATTCCGCCGCGGGAATGGATCGGCCTGTCGTACCGGTTGATTGAGCATGGCCGGGCTATCTGTAAAGCCCGGCGCCCTGAATGTAAAAGATGTTTTTTAAATAAACTTTGTCCTTCGGCTGAAATTAATTAAATTTATAGTGAAATTAAGAGCGCCGTCCTTTTAACGGCCATCAAAAAAGGATCGTGTTTTATTGCCGATAAGATAAATAGTGATTATGCTATATTTTTTCCTGTTTATATTTATTGTAATCGGGGCAGTTTTATTTTCTAATCTTCGGCTCCGGATAAGCCTGGATGAAAATCATCGCCTGGTCTTTCTTGGTCTGGGTCGAAACGGCCTGGAAATAGATCTGGTCAAGCAGGTCGGTCATATTAAGATATTCGGACTCAGGCTAAAATCATTCGTACGAGGAGCGGAAAAAGAGAAAAAAATAAGCCCTGTCAAGAAAATTAAAAACGGGGAGAAAAAGCCCAAAAGAGTAAAAAGACAGCGTTCGCGCCGGGAGATCCTGAGGGTTTTACCTCAAAGCCTTCGAGCGGCGGGGTTGTTTTGCAGGGATATAATTAAAGCGGTTGCTTTCGAGGAACTCGAAGGTGAACTCGCGGGTGGCTTTGACAGCCCGGACTGGACCGGTCGGGCGTACGGATATTACCAGGCGTTGTGCGGCGCCGTGCCCGCGATGACCGGGCATTTCCGGTTTTACCCTGACTGGAGCGGAGCGTCGCTGTCCGGTTCGTTACGCCTGTCGGTGGTTTTACCGTTTTATATCTTCTTGTATCGAACGCTGGTTTTGCTTTTAAGGCTACCCTTAAGGAAAATTATTAAAGTGGCGATAGGAACAAAGAAAGGAGAAAAGGATGTCAAATAACGTGGTTGACATTTTAAAGGGCGTAGTCGGCGAATTGCGTGAAATCGCCCGCTCGGAAACCATTATCGGTCAGCCGGTAACGGTCGGGGATAAAACGGTCATACCCGTCGTTAAAGTATCGGTCGGCTTCGGTGCCGCCGGTGGTCAGGGGGAAAAGGAAAAAGAAGGTACCGGCTTCGGCGGCGGTGGTGGTGGCGGTGCCAAAATCGAACCAGCTGCATTTATAATTATGGATGCCGAGGGTATCAAACTGCTGCCTGCTTCACGAGGAAAATGGGATACCCTTATAGATGCTATCCCTGACTTTGCCAACAAGGTTAATAAACTGAAGAAAAAATTCATGTCCGATAAGGGAAAAGGTGAAGGAAAGAAAAGTTCCGCAAAACACTCTGAGGACGAATCCGAAGAACAGCCCGCCAATGAATGAAAAGGCTTATGCGATAAATAAAAAAAACCGGCCTTTAAGCCGGTTTTTTTTATTAAAGGACGAGATATAATAAGAGGGAAATTAAATATTCCACCAGTAGTTGAATTTAATCAAAAAGGTGTTGTTCTGGGCTGTTTTGAAAATACTCCTGAAATCCCGCGAGAAGGCAAAATCGCCATAGGGGTCTTCGCCGTTCCTCGAGTTGGTCCACACCGCGAAAAGGGTTGAGCCCGGGCGGTATTCCCAGCGTAAAATCAAATTCAAATTAAGGGATTTGTAATTGAAGTCGTTTCTCGAAGGATTGATATCTACGGCGTATACGGCGGTATCAACAGAGGAGAATTCAGCCTTGTTTTCAAGCTTGTAATAATTCTTGAAATCACCGGCGGAGATATAAAACTGGGTGTACCATTGAAGGGTCAGGTTTTTCTGGAAGGTGTAGATACCGCGGAAGTTGATATTAACTTCATCGTTGTCTAATTGGGCGAAAACAGGCAGGTCGTCTGCGCCGGTGCCGACCCAGAAGTACTGGTTGCGGTTGATGTTATAATTGGAGCCTAGGGAAAACTCGAAATTGGTGACCGGCCGGAAATTTACGAAAAAGTGATACCTGTAGTAATCGCCGCTGCGAATGCCCCCTACAGCAAATTCCGATTCCAGGTAAATTTTCTTCGCATCGTTGGTATTGAAGCCAATCCAGAAATCATCACCGGTTTCCCTCAACCAGAGGCCGTTGCCGCGGGTTTCAAGGTCGTCGTAGCGGGATCGACCACGTGCAAAGCCAGTCCACATTAACCAGTTATTGGTAAAGATAAGCGTACCATTCAGATTGCCGCCGGTGGATAGCCGGTAACCATCGAAATTCCTGTTGGTCCAGGCATTCAGATTGATTTGCATATGCCGGAAAAAGGCAAATACTTTATTACTTCTAAGTTGCCACCAGGTGGTACCACCATAAAGATTGTTGCGCTCCATATATCCCAGTCGATTCCAGTTGACTTTTTTGTCGTAATATTCGAAATAGATATTGCCGCGGAAGTTCTTGCCGGTATTTTTATTAAACGCCGTAGCAAAAGCATAACCGGAAGTACCCGGTCCGTCATAGGTGTTGATTGCCTGTCCTTCAAAAATGTACATATTTTTAAAAAGGAAAATATTCCAGTCAGTTGAAGCCGTGTAGGCGTCAGGAGTATCTTTTTGATTGGCGGATGTTACCATCGCCCCGATATAAGAATTACCCTTTATATCCTGTTTCAGGCGGGCTACGGAGTAGTTCGCCAGGGGTTCGACAATACCTTCATAGGTTGTCTTATCACCATCGATTATATATGCCGCTTTTTCCTCCTGAGTGGTGGCATTTAACAGACCTATGGAGGTGCCCTTTCTGCTTTTACCGGTCAGTTTAAAGGCATCTAGGATGGTTGTATTGTTGGGATAGTCAATATAGTAAAAGGCTTCGCTAATACCTCGCATAGGTGGACGACCTATCCGCCGGGAATAAAACTGGTTGAAAAATTGAGTATGGAATATTTCAAAGCCTTCAAGGAAGAAGGGCCGTTTTTCGCTGTAAAAGATTTCATAGGTGTTGAGATTGACCATATCTTGGTCGGATTCCACTTGGCCGAAATCAGGGTTGACGGTGGCATCGAGAGTGAAAGTCGAGGATAAAGTGTATTTGATATCCGTGCCGAAATTGTAACGATATTTACGGCCGTCGGCATTACCCGGTCTTTTCGGTTCCGTTTCGGCGTAAGAGACGGAGTAAGGTAAAATTTCCATCCGGCCGGCTGGTTCAATTCCTTTAATACCGGTCAGATGGCCGTATCGGTGAACCCCGGTAGCTTCGGTGCTGGGAACAAACTGCCAGCGAGAATATTCCTGTTTGCGGGCAATGCGACGACTGAGGTCAAAACCCCAGGTGTATTCACTCTCTGCCGCAAATTTTAAAGCCGAATAGGGTATTTTAAATTCCGCTGTCCAGCCCCAGTCATGAATCTGGCTGCTGGCTTCCCAGACCGCATCCCAGCTGTCATCATCGTACAAGTTATTGTAAATAAGAACATCGCGAATTACCCCGGCGGCATTGACGGCGAAAAAGTAAGCTGTCTGATGGTCATGATGTGAATCGAATCTAACATGAACCTCGTCGGATGACGTCATCCGGTCACGCCGGGTAAGCTGTCGGACAATTTTATCCGGTTCCCGGTCGTAACACCACCACCCGACATATACAGCTTCATCGTCATATAAAACCTTGACCAGAGTTGATTCTGAAGTCAACTGGCCTTCGTATGGTTCTATCTGGTGAAAACCGGTCACCGGTAAGGCTCTTTCCCATGATATCTCAGTTAAATTCCCGTCGATTTTGATGTGTTCACTGGTTTTCAAGGCAATGGCGGTTTTCAATGGTTCGGCAACTGTTTCCGCATTGACGACCGCACCACAAAACAGCCATAACAATAATCCCAAACCCATGATTACACGTTTCCCTGACATCAAACGCCTTTCATGTTGGAATATTAAGAATTTCTCATCGAGCTTATAGTTTTGCTGGCATCATTTAACGGATTGTTAAAAGTTTATGGTCTATTTTACGAATTCGTTCATATATTGTTTCAACCCAATAATGACAGTCCGGTTTTTAACTTAAGACCTGTCTTATTAAGCTTATTTTGATGTGATTATCTTACGTTTGATTTCTTGTCCGGGGACTGTTATAATAGGCTATGTTTTTTTTAAATAAGGACAGACAATGCATAAATGTTTCCAGGATATTTTCGTAAGCCCGACTGAAAAAGAACCCTTAAGATACGAAGGGGTAATAGAAAACGACCGCTGGACCAACGGCCACCTGTTGAATGAAAGCGGTAATTTTTCCGTGCCGGTGGAAAACGGAATCCCGCTGTTTATTTCACCGGATAAAGACCCCTGGGCTGACAGAGCCCATCGAGACGATACCCTGACAAGGATGGGGCTGACGGAAGAAAATTTTATTCCTTTCCACTTTGAAGGCCTGCTAGAATGGCCCGAGCGGGGTCGCTACGACTACTGGATACAGGGTATCATCGCCCATGGCGGTAAAATCCTTGAACTGGCCTGCGGCCCGGGGGGTGGTTTTGCGCCGCTGATTCTGGATGATAATCCGCAGGCTTTTATTCTTCTTTGTGACCTGGGAGGTTGGCTTTTGCATAAGTGGCGGCTTTTTAGCGAGTCCCAAAAGCGATGGCCGCATCTTTCTTTTGCTCAGTTCGATGTAACCCGTCTGCCAATTAAAACAAATTCTCTCGAAGCCGTGGACAGTTTCGGAGGGATATCCAATATTAACGGGGGCGCCATTGCCCTCCTGGAGACCTTTCGGATTTTAAAACCAGACGGCCGGCTGTTTATGGTTGATGCCACCCCGGTAACGGGACAGTTTGAAGCTCTGCCAAAGCAGGTACAGGCTGAGATACGCCATAATTTCCCCGCCGTAGGAAAAGGCTATGAAAAATTAATCACTGAAGCGGGATTTGAGATTATTGATTTTGAGGAAACCAATCGTTATACCCTGAAGCCCGGGGAAAGCGAGCTGGCTGAAACAGCCGCTAAGTACCATATTGAAATGCAGATACAATTTTTCAACCTGGAAGCCAAGAAGCCACTGTAAAATCAGTTACATTGATAAAGAAAAAGAAAGGGCGGGGTAGTTATGAAGCCTGCTTAGGAGGGCAGTCTCATATCCGGCAAAGTACCCCGACCCTAATCTCAGTTCCCCCTCGTTGTCTGCATCCCGGGTTCGCTATATTTATTATAGGCTCAACCGCTGACACGTCGTGTCAGTTTGTTTTTAATATTTTTTATTATTTTTTAATTTATCATGATGATTTTCATATAATTATTAGTTGCGGACCGGATAAAAACAGCTCAACTCCGTTATCTTATTATAAATCAATTAGATAAATGATGAATGCAATTCTCTTGGGGAGTGTGTTGGAATTCTCTGGAAATTTGGGAACACAACAGTTTTATTATTGGTTATTAAATTAAGTAAGATTATTATATTGGCAAGTAAGGTTTTACTGGTTATATTATCATTTTGGGAGAGTATTGTTCAGTTTTTGAACTAATGGTCGATAAATTTATTGTAAATAGGAGTTACCTTGGATTTTTTTAGGTCAATTTTAATGGCCGGCGGCCAGGATGGTGGCAGTGGGGGCATTATCACTTTAGTCTGGTTTGGCTTGATTTTTGTGATAATGTATCTGTTGTTAATTCGCCCCCAGCGGAAAAGACAGAAAGAACATGAAAAACTTTTAGGTGACCTTAAAAAAGGTGATAAAGTTGTGACTACCGGCGGTATGTTCGGGACAATTTTCGCTATCGATGATGAGCGGAATCGGATTGTTCTGAAAATTGGTGATGATATCAAGCTTGAATTCTTGAAATCATCAATTGCCGCACGAGTAGATAAGTAGTCTGGTATTATGGGAGTTGCCGTGGCGGAAAAAGAGATTGTTATATACGGTAATTCGGTATTACGGGAAGTTTCCCAGCCGGTGGAGAAATTCGACCGGGAATTAAAAAATTTGGTGTCCCAGATGTCGGACACCCTGAAAAAAGCTAGAGGACTGGGCTTATCAGCCGTCCAGATCGGTGTTCTACAGCGTGTTTTTATAGTTGATTTATCTGTGGTCGATATTAATGAGACCCTCCGAGTCTTTGTAAACCCGGAGATACTGGAAACCAGCGGTGAGGCTGAGTTTGAGGAAGGTTGCCTTTCTTTTCCGGGTATTTATCAAAAATTAGTGCGCCCTGACCGGGTTAAAGTAAGGGCGTATGACCTTGACGGTCATGTTTTTGAGCTGGATGTCAAAGGTCTTATTGCCCGGGCGATCCTGCATGAGTATGATCATCTTGAGGGCAAGCTTTTTATCGACTATTTTTCACCGATAGCTAAAAGTTTAGTTAAGGGCAAGCTTAGAAAGTTAAAAGCGGCCTCTTAACAAAACTTCCCATATTTATTCAATTTCCGCCTTATTACTCTGGTTTCGTCACGGCTGACATTGGTATGAGAGTAGTTTTTATGGGCACGCCGGAGTTTGCCCGTCCACCTCTGGTGTGCCTGTGTGAAAGCAAGCATGAACTTTTAGCCGTGGTTACGGGTCGGGATAAAAAAGCCGGCCGGGGACAAATGCTTTTGCCAACCCCCTGTCGTCAAGAAGCAGAAAAGCATGGTTTGCCGGTTCTTACCCCGGACTCACTGGATGACGAACAGTTATTTCGTAAGCTTGAAGCTCTCAAGCCCGACCTGTTCGTGGTTGCGGCTTTTCGGGTTCTACCCGAAAAGTTATTTTCCCTGCCCCGCCTTGGCTCCATAAATATTCATGCTTCTTTATTACCTCGTTACCGCGGTGCCGCCCCGATTAACTGGGCACTTATTAACGGCGATAAGGAAACCGGTCTGACCAGTTTTTTCCTGAAAAAGAAGGTCGATTGCGGAGATATTATTCTCCAGGAGAGAGTCCCCATCTACGAAGAGGACAATTTTGATTCTCTTTATGAGCGGTTATCGAAGTTGGCCGGACCGTTTCTTCTGAAAACCCTTGAGGTCATCGAGCAGGGAGTCTGTCAACCGTTGTTGCAGGATAATGTTCTGGCGACGCGGGCGCCCAAAATTACCCCGATTGATGCTCTGATTGATTTTGGTTTTCCAGCGGAGAGAGTCCGTAATTTCATCCGCGGTTTATCATCCCGGCCGGGAGCTTATACATTTTTCAGGGGTATGAAAATAAAAATATATGCCGCCGCGGTGACGCCGTATCCGGGAAACGGGCAACTTCGACCGGGCACCGTCCTCCCGGTAAAAAAGAAACTGGTACTGCAGTGCGACAACTCCGCCATAGAAATCCTGCGGCTTTTACCGGAGGGCAAAAAGGAAATGGACGGGCTTTCATTTATTAATGGTTTTAAACCCAAACCCGGAGAGGTTTTTGGGGAAATTAAGTAAAATTCGGAGAAACAAAAGTGAAGAAGGAAATACTAATTAACTCGACTGAATACGAAAAACGCGTGGCTATTCTGGAAGATGACAAGCTGGTTGAATTACAGGTTGAACGAGCGGATACTGACCGGATGGTGGGTGACATTTACAAAGGTAAAATTAAAACCGTCCTCCCCGGCATGCAGGCCGCTTTTGTTGATATCGGGATGGAGAAAGCCGCTTATTTGCATTCTTCTGATATTGGCAAGCTCTATAGCCGCCGTTATGATACCGAGGATTTAGAAGAGGAAGAAGCACCGGTTGAAATAATCCGCAAAACCCGCCAGCAGGGAATTGAGAATATCTTGAAAAGAAACCAGGAAATCCTGGTTCAGATAATAAAGGAACCCATTTCCACCAAAGGACCCCGGATAACGTCGGAAATATCCATCCCTGGTCGCTTCATGGTTCTGGTTCCGGATGACGACCATGTCCGCATTTCACGCAAGATTTCCAACTGGAACGAGAAAAAAAGGCTCAAGCGGATAATTTCACCCCTTCGCCCGGAGGGCTTCGGGCTGATTATTCGAACCGAAGCGGAAGGCAAGGAAGAGAAGGATTTTAAGAATGACCTCAAGCGACTGTTGAAACTCTGGACGAAGTTAAAAAAGAAAGCCGATACGCTGCCAGCGCCGGCTCTTATCCACAAAGAATCGGAGATGGTCATTTCGATGATCCGGGATATTTTTACGGACGATGTCCAGCGAGTGCTGGTGGATGACCGGTCTGATTATAAAATGATTGTCAGTTATGCCCGCCAGGTAGCGCCTCACCTGAAAGACCGGGTGGAATTGTACAAGGGTGAATTACCTCTTTTTGATTTATACGACCTGGAACCGGAAATTGACAAGATGCTTCAGCGTAAAGTATGGATAAAAAAAGGCGCTTACCTGATTATTGACCAGACGGAGGCGATGGTGACCATTGATGTCAACACCGGACGCTTTGTGGGCCGGAAAGACCAGGAACAGACGATTCTGGAAACCAATCTTCAAGCCGCCAAGGAAATCGCCCGTCAGATCAGGCTGCGGGATATCGGCGGTCTTATTGTCTGTGATTTTATCGATATGTACAACCGCGATAACCGCCGCAAATTATTCGAAGAATATAAAAACTGTTTCAAGAATGACCGGGCTAAAAGAGGTATCAATCCGGTTACCGAGTTTGGTCTGATAGAAATGACCCGGGAGCGGGTAAGGCCGTCGCACATGCAAGCGTTGTCCGAACCATGTCCACACTGTGCCGGTCTGGGGCGCATTATTTCCAAAGAAAATATGGCCACCAAGATTGAAAGGTGGTTTAAAAGGGCCAGTGCCGACAAGAAATATAAAAATTATCATCTGGTCGTTTGCCCGCCTCTAGCCGCCACTTTGGTTGAAAACGGGGTTAACCGGCTGGAAAGAATTATGAAAATATATAAATTCAAAATAAATCTGGTTCGTGATACGACTCTATCCGAGCAGGAATATAAAATTTATAGTGCCGAGGATAACACTGATTTGACTGAAATTTACCATGTCTGACCGGTCTTTATCGGGGGTATCTTTTTTAGTTAATTTTGTCAAAAATTTATTGTGTTTTTAGGGTAATATTCTTATTGTCTGATATGAGTGATTCAACGCAAAATCTTGAAATTGAAATAAAATTGGAGTTGGAAACTTTCCCGGACTATTTGAAATTGATGGGTTTCGTCGGTAACCTCGATAGTGAGGACCATCATATCTGTGCTTTTTTTGATACCGAAGACCGGTTGCTCTGGGATAAGGGGTGGATATTCCGGGTGCGGGCGGAAGATTCCCGAGGGTTGATAAGCGTCAAAGATACCGGGTCGCATTCTGGTTCAGCCATGGTCCGGCGGGAGATTGAAACCGAAATACCCCGTTCGCTGGCCCTTGATTTAATTAACCTTAGGATGGAACCGCTGAGTGTGGATGTTTACCCGGTGCAATTCATTCAGCGGGAATTTCCGGAAATCAAGCTGGCCAAGTTGATTCAGTTCAATAACGTCCGCCAGAAAAAGACCTGCCAGCTCGGTAATAATAATTATGTTTTAGAAATTGATAAAACGGAGTTCAGTGACGGTTCCGTCGATTACGAAGTGGAAATTGAACTGGCTGATTTAAGCCAGGTTGAGAATGCCGAAATTGACCTTAGAAAACTTTTTACTTTTTTAAATATTCCCTATACTCGTCAGTCGGAGAGTAAACTATCACGAGCTTTGAAAAAAGCTAAAATATCATAACTTCTTTCCTTATTATCGGATAGCCTTTTATTTCAGTTGCCATAAAGAACCCCCGGGAATATATTTTTATAAAAATTTTGGGAGCTAATTATGTCGGAACGGGTAAAAAAATTTAAAGAAGAACGGGAAAAACTGAATAAGCTCATTATCAACCGTGATAATCTCGATATTAAACGGTTTTTTGGAATCGACAGTTCAGTTTATCGTGATGGTGCCCTGACTGCCAGAACAAAAGAGATGCTGGGTTTAACGGCGTCACTGGTACTTCAGTGTGATGACTGTATCGCCTATCATCTGATCCAGCTCAAGCAGCTGGAAGTGACTGATAAGGAATTTGATGAAATTATGGCGGTGGCTTTGGTGGTCGGCGGTTCCATTACCATTCCCCATATAAGACGAGCCTATCAACTCTGGGAGGAGTTAAAAGGATGAATTACCTGGTAAAGATGATTTTCTTCAGCCTGTTTTTTTTACCCTTCTATTCCCTGTTTTCCCAGGACGCGGTCGTAGGGGATAAGAAATATGACTGGTACCTGGAACGATATCCTTTTTTGGAAGGGCGGAACAAACTCTATTCGCTGGAGACGGAGTTCCGCTGGCCGGAAGGTTATAAAAGAATCGATCCCGCTTCGCTGAATGCTTTTCAGGAATGGATTTCAAATCTGCCGCTCTGGCGACGGGGCAAACCGGTCAGTGCTTATGGTAAGGGGATATTTCTGAAAGTGGGTGAGTTTTCCCGAACGATTCAGCTCCCCTGGCGCTCCACCTTTTTTACAGATGCCTTTATCCCTCTGCAGCTTTTATGCGAGTTTTTTCATTCCCGTCGCCAGGACCACCGTATTGAGATTGTGCCTAAAATGGGGGAACCGCTGTCGTACACCCGATGGTTGAGTGGTGAAGTGACTTATGACCGGCTGGGTAATCTTACGTGCCAGCCCTCGAAAAAAAGAGAACCCAGCGAACTGGAATTATCCCGTTATCTCAATGAGATTGCCATCAATATAAATTATACGGCTCTCAAAGCCAATTGTGAACCAATTAAAGAGACGGAAATTGCCCCGGGTGATTTATTTATTGCTCAGAGTGAAGATACTCGCCTGGGCAGGGTTTACATTATTTTGACCATTCTGGTTAATGAAAAGAAAGACCGGCTTTACGTGCTGGCTACCGGTTGTCCGGAAGCCTGTGATTTTCATATCCCGCTTTTTAATGATGACGAAAATTATCCCTGGATTACTCTGGAACAGATTAAAGACCTGGCGGGGGAATATTCCAGCTCTGGTTTTTATCGTTTGAAGAGCAGGTAAAATGGCTGCGTTGACATGACCATTTTAAACTTGCCAAAAACGAAATTTAGGCTTTATCTACCCCTATGATCAGGGGTATTTTATATTTTTTATTATTTTTTTTATACGGGATAGAAAAGGTTCCGGCTGTCAGTTTAACAGTCGAACGCGGCTCCGACCTTCAGGGCATAATCAATTACGCTGATAATGGGGATACGCTTTTCCTGGGGGCAAAAACATTCGAGGTCCGGCCCACCCCCTTTACGGATTCTTTATGCGGTAATTGCCTGAATCCGCATACTCCCGTTCCTGCCAGTTATGGTTTTATCCTCAAAGGTAAAGCTCTGGTGATTATCGGCCAGGACCGTCGATTAACCCGCTTGGTCACCAATGCCGGTTATGGTTTATATGTTGAGAATTCTCAGGGAGCGGTGTTGAAAAATCTGACGATTACCGGAGGGCGACGCGATGTTTCCGGGGATGCCACCGACGCCGGGGTGGTGGTGCGCAATTCACGGTTGAGGATTGAGCAGGTGGATATACGCGATAATGACCATCGCCTGGACTCGGTGGTGGTGGGCATCGGAGGCATTATCGGCCGGGAGGGAGCCGAGCTCATTATCACGGATTGTATTATCGAAAACAACGGTTGGGACGGGATTGCCCTTTATCGCGGCGCTTATGCCATGGTGACCGATTGCCTTATTAAGGATGGCCGGGGGGCCGGTATCGGCGTAACCTGGGACGCTGTGTGCGTGGCTTATCGCAACGAGGTCACCGGTTACTGGAAAGGCATTGGTTCGTTCGGGACGGCGATTGTCATCGCCCGCAATAACCTGGTGCACGAAAATCTTGGCTGGGGAATGATTGCGACCGGCCAGTCGTGGCTTGAGGCCGTCAATAACGTGGTCTATCGTAATGGTAACTGCGGGGTGGCGCCATGGTCCACCGAAAGTCGCGGGCGCATCATAAATAACATAATCGTGGCCAACGGCTGGCGCGAGCAGTGGGTCTGCCCATGTGTCGGCGTCTGGAATTACGGCGACTGGGCAAAATGGAAATTCAGCAACAACATCGTCTGGAATAACAAAGATGGCGAATATCGCGATATCTGGGACCAGAGCGAGATCAACGGCAATCTCAACGTTGACCCCTTATTTGTTGGTGAGGGTAACTTTAATCTACAGGAGGGCTCACCGGGCCTTAACGCCGGCGATACCCTGATTTATAATATTGATGGAAGTACTTCCCATATCGGCCTTTATGGCGGACCTCAGGCGCGTCCCGTCAATCGGTTACGCTGATTCGCTCCTTTCTAAGTGTTCCTTAACGGGATTGTTGAAAATGCCGACAGATTATATTATGATACTTTTAATATAGTCCAGGAGGATTTATGGTGAAACGCCTTCTTTTTCTATTAACTATCATCCTGGGAAGCCTGGCATTGACAGGTTTATGGGGCTGCAGTGATGATAATGATAATCCGGTTAAACAGGAAAGTGACCCTGATGCTCCGGAGATTCAGTTCTTCGGCGATGTCGTCGCCGACCAGCCGATGGAACTGACTAAATATTCGGTTCTTACGACACTTGCTTTGCTTGATAGTTTTCTTATTCCCGATGTGCCCGGGAAGATTCTTCCCCGCCCGGTTGATACCCGGAGCGCCCCCCTGATAGTTTTCGACTCGGTCGAGTTCGACAGTTCCGCAGGCTGGTTGATCTTCTATTTTGAATACAGCGCGGTTGAAAGCGAAAATGAATTCAGCGAAACCCTGGCTGTTTATGGTACGGATTCTCTTAAAGTTTATGAAAATGACGAAGCGGTTTATATTTTAACGGGGATACCTGATTCGATTGAAGCCCGGGAGCATTTCCATGTCGAGTATGCCAATTCCGACAATGAGGATATTTATGGTGTTGGCCATCATGCTTTAAAAGTTACTGGGATTATACCGGACAGTACGGTGATCGATGCCCTGGCTTTAGACAGTATTGTAACCTGTTTCATACCCGAAGAGCCGGGGATATCACAATGTTCTTTACATGTGGAAGAATCGGTTGAAATCACCAGTTTGACAATTGATTTCAGTTCGATTGATGTCGAGGATATCTGTCCTCTGGCCGGCCGGGTCGATATCGACATGACGCTGGGATTAGCCTGTACCGGTGATAGCAGTCTGGTTAATGTCAACGGGGATTGGACGATGCTGATAATATTCAACGGCAGTACTCAATCGCTAACGGTTACTTACGGTGATGATGTCTGGCATCAGGTTATACCCTGTGGTGAATAAAGTTTGATGTGACCAATTGCGAATAGGGGTGAAAGCAGCCGGGTAAATAGTCCGGGAACGCCCTGTCGGGGGCGTTAAATTGAGGATGGAATTG
>CAZUAS010000057.1:0-9131 GCA_964618515.1 uncultured Ignavibacteriales bacterium
CATACGCGATAATGAGCGGTGACTGGAATTCAGACGTGTGCTCTTCCGATCTCGAGACATCGATTGACAAAAGTATTATGATTGATTCGTTGAAAAAACAGGTAGCTTTTCTAAAAAGCGACCGTTTTACGAAAGATACACCCCGGGAACAATTACCTCTGGGAATACCTTCCGGTTACTGGCTGGACTTGAAAAACTATGACCAGATAAGAACCGCCCGGCAACTTCCGCAACCACTTTTTATACTTCAGGGCGAACGCGACTACCAGGTCACCATGCAGGACTTTAACGGCTGGAAGCAGGGTTTAAAGGATAAAACTAACGTGACTTTCAAAAGTTATCCAAAACTGAACCATCTTTTCATGTCCGGCGAAGGCAAGTCCACCCCCGATGAATACATGCAATCAGGACATGTCGATAAAGAAGTAATAAATGATATCGCCGGGTGGATAAAAAACCTGTAAGGGAATCCGATAACCATCCTGTCATATAAAGACAGGATGTTTTTTCTGTTCAAATGACCAGCTCTTTCATAAACGCCCGGGCGTCCATCTTCTCACAGGTAAAAATCGTCTTTTTCATTTTATTCTGACGTTCCGGGGATAAAAGACCGTCCGTAAGAGCGTTGAACTTGGTCTTCAAATCATCCTCAGTCATCGGCTCACGCGGGTCGCCTTTGGGATATTCCAGATAGGCTTCATAGGTTTTACCGTCTTTGGTTTTAATTTCAACCCGCGATGGCTGCTTGGCCGGGAACATGGCTTCAAATTCCTTCGAAGCTTTGCCCTTAATTTTATTAATCACTTCCCAGATGCGGGGGTCTTTGAGTTTTTCATCCGAGAAGGAATTGGTGGTCACCTGATGGTCCACCAGGGCGGCGGCGATACAGTAGGGCAGTGAATGGTCGGCGGTCTCTCGTGATTCCGGTTTGTATTTGTGCGGGTCAAAAAGGATATCACAGGCGCGGGCAATGGTGGTTACCGTTACTTCTTCAATCCGGTCATAACTGATATCATTTTCCTTTACCACCTTAAGGGTAGTCGTTATGTGGGTATGCGTCAGCGCTTCCGTCGGGAAAGCTTTCATGCTGCATTCAAGGATTTTAAATCCGGCGCCGAGGTTACCGGTCAGTTTCTCCATATCCCATTTGGGTCCGAAAACATCCATCAGGCCTTCCTTGCCTTCGAAAACAGCAACTGTTCCGGTATAGCCCTTCTGAGCCATGAGAGCGGCAAAGACCCCGCTCTGAACCGCCATCGGGTCCACCGTGTTTTTCATCATGGTCAGTTTACCGGCGGTAGGACAGCCGATGGTATGGTTGTGAGCACCGTTGATGCCGATGGCGTTAACCATCTGGTCCACACTTAAATCGAGAAGTTTCCCGGCTACGATGGGCGAAACGAACTGGGTCAGGGTAGCATGATGCCATTTGCGTTCCCGGACACCAGGGACGGCAAACTCACACAGTCTCATTTCAAATTCGTAAGCAAGAATAATAGCCGTAATGACTTCTTTCATCGAGGCGTTGACCATCTCCCCCACCGCCAGGGCGGCCGGTATTAAATCCGATGGATGAGAGGGGTCTTCTTTCCAGTAGATATCGTTAAAATCAAGCGCCCGGACCATCAGGGAATTAACCAGAGTGGCATTGACAGCCGGGATTTTGTCTCCGAAAGCGATCACCGTGGCTTCTTCCCTTCCGCCCATATCCTTATAAATATCGCGTAAAATATTGACATCACGGGTACGGTAACTACCAAAGGCACAGCCGATAGAATCATACAGGTAACGTTTGGCTTCATTTATGACGCCATCGGGCAGGTCTTTATAATTTAAAGCCACTGCATACTCGGCAATTTGCCGTGATACTGAATTATCCATTTCAAATCCTCGTTTTTACAATGCTTAATAACTTAATCGGAGCCAATTTACTTTGAGATTTTATTTTTGACCCAGTTTTCCAGACCGTCAACCACAATCAATTCCTGGGCGGCCACTCCGACCGGGCTAATTTTATATTCTTTATCGTCGGCAGTAAGAACAGCCCGAGTAAAATCGATGGTCGCTATAATACCGGTTTTAACAGTCAGTTTACTGTCGCCGAATTTTTCCTTCAGGTCAATGACCAGTTGCGGAGCCTCAATCGCCAGGAACCCATTATTGAGAGCATTGCGCTTATAGGTTTCATTAAATGACCCGGCAATGACCATCTGCAAGCCACGATATTTAAGAGCCGTGGCTGCCTGCTCCCGGGAACTACCGGTTCCAAAATTAAAACCACCGGCCAGGATATCGCCATGATTAACAATATTCTTAAACTCAGGGTCGTAATTTTCCATGACTACATCAGCCTGTTGCTGAGGAGTAAACTCGTCAAGGTATGTATATTTCCCGGGATAGATACCGTCGGTGTTGAGGTTGTCTTTATGACAAAAAATAAGCTCCCCGGTTACTTTCTCCTTAAAGCCATCAATAATTCTTATCTTACCTCCGGTTATAGACGGTTCCTTAAAGACCTTAATATTTCCGCTGATGGTTGAAACATCATCAAAATCCGGCATATCAATATAGCCGGCGATAGCGGATGCGGCGACTATTTCCGGTGAAGCCAGGTAAGCCTGGGCGTTTTTAGAACCCATGCGCCCCTTGAAATTTCGATTAGTAGCTGATATGCCCACCTCCCCGTCTTTGAGAAGACCTTCGCCCAAACCGATACATGGACCGCAGCCGGGCGGTAGTGGTATCGCGCCCGCTTCAATCAGAGTCTGCCAGTGACCTTCTTTTTCCACTTCCGCCTGTACCTCGCTCGAAGCGGCGGCAATATAAAAAGCCACCCCCTTGGCCACTTTTTGCCCCTTTACCACCGAAGCCGCCGCTACCAGGTCTTCTTTCCGACTGTTAACACAGGAAACCAGGTAGGCCTTGTTAATTTTTACTTTTTTCTTACGGATTTCCGTGATTGGTGTCATTACCTTCACCGTATCCGGCCCGGAAACATGAGGTACCACTGAAGCCAGGTCCAAAGTCAACTCCCTGGCATAAGAGGCGTCTGGATCAGAACTTATCCTGCTCGTGACCAGTTCTTCGAGGTGTTTTTCATTCATCCGGGGATGCTTACCCTGACCATCCTCATCGGAAGGTACTCCGGCCAGACCTCTTTTTCTGATGTATTCGATTCTGGCGCCTAACCAGACCACGGTTACATTATCGACAGGAAAGACACCGGCCAAGGCGCCCCACTCAGTAGTCATATTGGCGATTGTCAAACGTTCATTAAGCGACAAAGATAAAAGTCCGTCGCCGGCAAATTCAATCGCGTGATTTAAAACCTCATCGTGGTTGAAAAAACCGCAAAGCGAAATTATTACATCTTTGCCGGTTACGCCGGGTCGAAGTTTTCCGTTCAAGACCACGCGTGCCACCGGCGGTACCTGCCACCAGGTTCGACCGGTAGCCCAAATAGCAGCCGCATCGGTGCGAACAATCGGTGTTCCCAGGCAGCCCAGTCCACCATACATGTTGGAATGGGAATCGGAAGCTACTACCATGGTACCGGGCCAGGCATAACCCTCCTCGCACATAATCTGATGCCCTATACCCCGGCCTGCCGGATAGAAATCAACACCGTTTTCCCGGGCGAACATTTCGATATTAGCGTATTTTTGAAGATTCTTTTCGCTGGTATCCTGAACATTATGGTCAAGAGTAATTACCACCTGACGAGGAAAAGCGATACGAAAAGCGCCGATAGCCTTAAATTTGGGTATGACCGCTCCCGTATTATCATGCGTCATGACATAAGCCGGCTGAATCAATATATAATCGCCGCTTTTAACTTTTTGACCTTCATCCAGTCCCACGGCGAATTTTTGAGCTATTTTTTCGATGATATTTTGACCCATTGATATTATCCTTTAACTAAATTAGAGAATGGTTGTCCTGAACGAAAGTGTTATTTTACCAGTTCAAAGTCCACGAAATCGGCATGATGAAAAATGATACTTTCGGGACTGCGCTTTTCACCGGTACCTTCTTTGGAATGAGTCGCAATAATATGCATGACCTCGGAGGGTAGACCGTGTTTGAAAGCCAGGCCCACACCGCTGAAAGGATGCCGAATGTGCATACCATAATTGGACTTAACCGGTTGACCGTTGACAATTTCAAATTCCAGAAGTTTCCCGACATCAGCCAGCAACGCTCCGGCCACCAGGTAATCACGGTTTACAGGGGTTTTCCGTGACTGGTGAACCTCATTAAGAACATCGTCCAGGGCAAGGCACATCTTACAGACCGCCCGGACATGGTCAATGAAAGTAATCCGCACATTCTCAGCCAATAAAGTAAAGGGGATATTTCTCAGAAGTTCCTCGGTCCAGCCCCGGAAAGCAATAGCATCCTCCCAGCAGGCAATTACCTTATCCCGAAGGCTTTTATCCTTAATCTCATTTATTTCAGGTAGTAATCTTAATACAATCGCTTTCATCATATACCTCGTTCAAATCATATTCAATAATCAATAAAAATCTTTGTCATAATATCACTTAACAGGTGCCAAATCAAATGGTTTTTCAAAATCCGGGTATGGATATAACATATTGAGAGCCGTTGATGACACTCTTATAACTTCCTATTAAAGCAAACAGCCCTACAATAATAAACTGACAATGCATTGCAAAACAATTAGATACAAATATTATATAAACATTTACTTTATTTTGTACGATTCGGTAAATTTATAATAATAAGCCTTTCCCTTTAAGAGGATTTAGATTATAGTTTAAGCTTTATCAAAAAAAACGAGCTGTATTCTTTTTGTTGAAATACAGCTGTCGCCTGTTTATTTCAGGTAAGTTGCCGAAATATTAAAAGCGAGCCCCGATAACCGGGCGGCATTAAATAACTTATCAGGAGTTGTAATGTCAAAAAACTTTGCCATAACTGGTGTTGCAGGCTATGTCGCCCCACGACATCTTAAAGCCATAAAGGATACCGGTAACAATTTATTAGCGGCTGTTGACCCGCATGATTCGGTTGGTATTCTGGACCGTTATTTCAGCGGCGTCAGTTTTTTTACCGAATTCGAGCGTTTTGACCGGCATATTGAGAAACTTCGCCGCAAAAGCGAACTGGAACGGATTCACTATGTCTCTATTTGTTCACCTAATTACCTGCATGATGCCCACGTCCGTTTTGCCCTGCGGGTAGGTGCCGATGCTATCTGTGAAAAACCGCTGGTGCTTAATCCGTGGAATATCGACGCCCTGGCTGAACTGGAACAGGAGTCACACAATCGGGTTTACACTATATTACAATTGAGGGTGCACCCTTCATTAATAGCCCTTCGGGAAAAGTTATTAAAAGAAAAACGCAACGGTAAATATGATGTCGTCCTGACTTATATTACGTCCCGGGGACGCTGGTATCTGGTTTCCTGGAAAGGTCAGGTTGATCGTTCAGGAGGCCTGGCCACTAATATCGGGGTTCATTTCTTTGATCTCTTAATCTGGTTGTTTGGACCGGTAGAGAACAGCGAAGTACATTTGGCCAACCCACATAAAACCGCCGGCTTTCTGGAACTTCAAAACGCCCGCGTTAAGTGGTTTCTATCCATAGACAGTAATGACCTTCCCGAGGAAGCTATAAAGAAGGCGCAAGCCACTTATCGCTCCATTACTATTGATAATGAAGAAATCGAGTTTTCCGAAGGTTTCACCGACCTGCATACCGTAGTTTATAGAAATATACTGGACGGGAAAGGCTTTGGCTTGGAGCATGCCCGGCCATCGATAACTCTCGTCCACGATATCCGCGAAGCAATCCCGACCGGTATTAAAGAATACTCCCACTTCTTTTTAAAAAAGAAATAGAGTTTGCCTTTAGAAAACCTCCTTTCATTAAATCCATAGCTGCTTCCGTAGCCCGGTGAAAAGGAATCCCCTTTTTTGTCCCCCCGGGGTAAAAAAAGTGACCGGAATTGACAACACTTTTTTACCAACACTCTTATTTACTTTTTAGCCATCTTACCATATATTTTCCGCTTATAGTTACCGGAAACAAGTAAGTTCTAAAAGGTTTTTTACTTTTCAGACAATTCGTGAATCATACGGGAATAAAATATATCAAGAAAGGGTGCCGGCAATGAGAATCTCACCTGTCATACTTGCAATAATATGTTTCTTTCTGACGAATGTAAAGGCAAGCGATGAAGGCAACATCAGCTCCGAGCTTTTGAATCGATATCGTGCCGATATAGATAAAAATACTTCTTTACAGGCCATGATTAACGCCGTGGCAGCCAACCGGGTCAGCGACCTCGCCTTAAACCGGGAGAAACTTCTTCAGAACGACCCCTATTTCAATCATAAAATAACGACTACGGATATAACCGACCAGAAGAGTTCCGGTCGATGCTGGATGTTTGCCGGTGCTAATATCCTCTCCCCAATCATAAAAAAGAAACTGGATATCAAAGATTTTGAAATTTCACATGCCTATCTGGCTTTCTGGGACCGGCTGGAAAAAGCCAATCTCTTTCTGGAACAGGTAATTGCTTTTCGAGACCTCCCGCTTGATGACCGTAAAATGGATATTATTTTGTCAGAACCTTACGGTGACGGCGGCTGGTGGCATTATTTTGTCAGTCTGGTTGATAAATACGGACTGGTACCCGCCTCCGTGATGCCTGAAACTTACCAGTCGTCCTCGACCGGCCTTATCAATTCCCTGACCAATACCAAGCTTCGAACCTTCACTATCGAACTTCGCCGGATGCATCATGAGGGGAAGAAACTAAAACAACTCCGTCAGCGTAAAGAAGAAATGATCGGGGAATTATATAAATTCCTGGTGCTGAACTATGGTCAGCCCCCGGACGAGTTCGTATTCCGCTATGAGACTAAAGATACCGTCAACATTGATAGCGGGGACTCAACTACGGTTCAGGATAAAGGCAGGAAAATAATCATTTCCCGCAATTTTACCCCCCTTTCATTTTATAAGGAATTTATCGGTGACCAGCTCCCGGAGTTTGTCGCCCTGACTGACAATCCGTCCAAAAGTTACCGCCGGTTATATCAAGGAGAATGGTCCCGTAATATCTACGAAAATTCCGATTTTACCATGCTCAACCTTCCTGTACAGAAATTGAAGGATTATTGCCGGGCTTCCCTGCTTGACAGTCAGGCGGTCTGGTTCGCCTGTGATGTCGGCAAGGACCATTACGGCGATTCGGGTCTTTTCGTTCCGGGTATTTATGCTTATGACAAACTCTACGGCATGGATTTTAAAATGACGAAGGCGGAGCGGCTGGAATATCTGGACAGCTGGGCTTCACACGCCATGACGTTAGTCGGCGTGGATACTAACACCGCCGGTCAACCGCTTAAATGGCTGGTCAAGAACAGCTGGGGAACCAAGCGCGGTGACGATGGCTATTGGACCATGTATGATGACTGGTTCGATGAATTCGTCTATGTTATCATTATCAATAAAAAATATCTGACAGCGGAAGACCGGGACATCTTCAAGAAAAAACCTGTCATCCTGCCGTTATGGGATGTATTTTCTAGGTCTCTCAAAAAATTAAATTAACCGGAAGGATATAAACAATGAGAAAAGCAACTATAATCGTGATGACAATAGCGGTTCTGATGGCTACAGGCTACCCGGCCGGAGATAACAGTGCTATCGATAATGACATGATTAAAATATTCACCGAGGAATATCAAAAAGATTTCAACCCCGCTATCCTAAATGCAGTAGCCAATAACAGCCTGAATAACCTGTCCTTAAACAGAGACCTTTTTCTCGAGCACGATAAATTTTTCAATGTCAGGCTTAAATCCGCCGGTGTGACCAACCAGAAAAGTTCCGGACGCTGCTGGCTGTTTGCTACCCTTAATGTTTTCAATCAGAAAATCGCCCGGAAACTGAATCATGAAAAATTTGAGCTGTCCCAGCCTTACTTGACTTTCTGGGACAAAATGGAAAAAGCCAACACCTTCCTTGAGAATATCATTAAGTACATTGATGCCCCCCTGGATTCAAGAGAAATGGAAAATATTCTTCGTTATCCTTTCGGCGACGGCGGTCAGTGGACATACGCCGTTAATCTGATGATCAAGTACGGGGCTGTGCCTATTTCAGCAATGCCGGAGACGAAACAATCGGTGTCCACGGGGCAAATAAATAACCTCGCCGGCTTGAAATTAAAAAGCTTTGCCGCCGAATTGAGAAAAATGTACACCGACGGAAAAAAGGTAAATGACTTGCGCCGTCGTAAGGTGGCAATGTTGGCTGAAATCTACAAGCTGATGGTTTATAATTACGGCCAACCCCCGACAGAATTCGTTTTCCGCTACGAAAAGAAAGATAAACCGGACCCTGAAATTGAAGACTCCACCAAAACCGATGAAGTAAAACCGGCTGTTTATATCAGTCAGACCTATACCCCGAAGTCTTTCTACGATGAATTTATAGCCGCAGACATACTCGATTATATCTCTGTAATAGACTATCCCACCAAACCCTATTATCAGACTTACCAGTGGCAGTGGGGTAACCTGGCTGAAAAACCGGATATAGTTTCCCTCAATCTGCCTGTTTCAAAATTAAAGGAATATACCAAAAAAATGCTTCTTGACAGCCTGGCGGTTTGTTTCGCCTGTGATGTCTCAAGAGGTAATCTGACTGATTCCGGTATTTTCGCTTATAACCTCTATGAATATGACAAGGTTTTCAACCTCGATTTCACGGTTCCCAAGTCTGAACGGGTGGATTATCGGGAAGGCGTTGCCAACCATATGATGGTCATCCTGGGAGTGGATACGACCGGCGACGGCCGGCCGGTCAAATGGCTCGTGGAAAACAGCTGGGGCGTTGACCGCGGCGACAAGGGCTTCTGGTACATGTATGACGACTGGTTCGATGAATATATTTTTGAAGTAATTATCGACAAAAAATATCTGTCAGCCGAAGACCAGGCCGGTTTGACCAAGAAACCGGTAGTTCTGCCCTTATGGGATTATTTTTATAATGAGTTAATAAATAAGTAACCATACGGTAAGCTGCCGCATCATGAATATTATTGAGAAATTAGATCGGAAGAGCGTCGTGTAGGGAAAGAGTGT
>CAZUAS010000057.1:9141-18493 GCA_964618515.1 uncultured Ignavibacteriales bacterium
GAAATAGCCCGAGTCGTTAAAATTTGTTACGACACGGGTACTCCGATCACGACCAGGGGCGCCGGTAGCGCCCTTGAGGGTTCGACCATTCCTTTGCCTAACGGGCTTGTGCTCGACCTCAGCCGCATGAACCGGATTTTGCATCTCTGGCCTGATGACCTTCAGGTCCAGGTACAACCCGGAATTATCTATGACCATCTCAATAACCATCTAAAAAACGAGGGACTTTTCTTTCCCCCGTCACCGGGCGGTTCGGGTGATATTGCCACCATCGGCGGGATGGTGTCAACCAACGCCAGCGGCATCTATTCCATCAAATACGGCGGTACCCGTGAATATATCCTGGCTCTGGATATCGTTACCGGGACCGGGGAAGTCATGAAAATAGGCAACCGGGCGGTCAAACGTTCCAGCGGCTATAATCTGGTTGATTTAATAGCCGGCTCGGAGGGTACCCTGGCGGTTATTTCATCGGTCACTTTAAAGCTGGCGGGGATTCCGGAAGACCGCCTGCAATCGGCTTATAAATTCAACGATGAAATCGGGGCCGCAAAAGCCGTTTCCGAGATGTGCCGTTATGGTCTGGACCTGGCTGCAGTGGAATTTCTCGACCGCTATCTGGTCATAGCCCTTAACCAGCTTAAAGGGTATGGCCTGTCTGAAGTGCCGTGTCTTTTTTTGGAATTTCATGGTCCCAGAACGGTTCTGGATGCAAACAGCACCTTAGCTGACACCATCTGTACCGAGCTGGGAGGCAGTAAACTGGAACTCGGTGAAGGTCATCGCCCCTGGGAAATCCGCCATTGGGCAACCGATGCGGTCAAACACCTCAAACCGGGGTACAGTATTATTCGCAATGATGTTGCTTTTCCTATTTCAAAACTGCCGGAAATGGTCGAATTCTGTCATCAGCTTGGTAACCAAAACCACCTTGATGTTTTCACTTTCGGCCATGTCGGACTGGGTCTTCTGCATGCCCTGATTCTGGCACGTAAAGACAAACCTGATGAATGGCGGCTGGCTGTCGAAACGAGCAATCGCATTATTAAAAAAACAATAGCCCTCGATGGCACCATATCCGGCGAACATGGTATTGGACTTGGCCATAAAGACTTATTCGAAATAGAACACGGACCCGGCGTTGAGTTAATGCGTAGAATAAAAAGACAATTCGACCCGAAGAATATTCTTAATCCGGGCAAAATATTCGATTTGTAATAATAAACCGGGAATATATTGATTAAAGAATTATTTTCCACCCTGCGCCCGGGCATAGTAAGCGCTTATTTCACTTGAACTGCGGGCAATATTGGATAATCGTATTTCGTCCATCGAACCATCAAAATATTTAGCTCCGATATAACCTCCCATAAAATAGCTGACCGGACTGCCCAGGGTTATGGCGGCGTTTAAATCAATATTGCGATTTACACCATCGACAAAGATATTCAACGTAGTGCCATTAAAAGTACAGGCGACATAATGCCAGGTGTTATCGGTTAATGCCGGTAAGACATAGGCGCTCAGACTCTTCCAGGACGTTCCGTTCCCGACTGAGAAAGTAATCCCGGTTGCCGTCATTTCCAAAGCCAGGATATCGCCGCACCTGAAAAGGTGGACATATTCATCGGCGCTGGTAGTTTTAAACCACAGTTCTACTGAAACCTGGTTGGATGGAAAATCATTACCTTTAGCAGTAGCCAGAACAAAGTCTTCCTGGGTGTCTTCAAATGTCAAACCATAACCGAATCGTCCTTCGGCATTCCATGAAGGTTCACCTGCACCGGACAGCCCCAGCGATGCGTCATGTCCGCTCCCCGTGGCATCATAAGTAGTCGTTCCGCTGCCTTCATTAAAATGCCACAAGGCCACCGTATTGGCATCGACTTCAAACTCCCCGGTTTCCGGAGCCGTACAACTATCCCCCGGGTTTGTTCCCCAAACTACGGTGCCGTCCCCGGCGACGACAATCTCCGTGCCGCATTCCGGACTGCCGCCATACCAGTCGTTGCCGATAGCGTAAATTTTCCCCGTACCTTCATGCCTTATTGCAAGGTTGCTGACGCCGCCAAATACATTGTAACCGGAATCTTCTGCCCTGCCGATATCGGGAACGGCATTCTCCCTGATCAGGATGCACGGATTAGCCCCAATAAAAAAATTATTCCGTCTTATTGTTGGTTCTGCGGAAGCGCCGATAGACAGAGCGGCATTGCTGTAAGTGGCAACAAAGTAATTGCTGTCAATTACCGGGGAATCATTCTGGACAAGTATAGCCAGGGGCGAATTTCCCGTAAATGTATTATGGATAATCCTGACGTTGCCATGGTAGCTATATATAAAAGTACCCGCCTTGAACTGGTTATCCCTGACAACCGAAAGACCGGAGGCATTGTACCAGATACCGGCATTTATAGAGGTTAAAATATTATCATTAATAATATATGACCCCTCGCCTTCCAGATAAACACCGCCGAAAAGACTATTACAGGTATTGCGATAAATGGAAAAATCAACACCCAAGCAATAAATACAATAGCGAAAAAGCTCGGTACTCTGTACCAGTATTAGAAATCCGGATAGGGAAGCTTTCTCTCCGCCAACCACAGCAGCATAATAGAGATTGTTCACTTTTCCAAAGCCTGCAATAACAGTCGAATCAATCCCTGTCCCCCGGTTATCTTCGTCACCGATAAGAGTTACACTGTCAGGTATGACCAGGGGAAAGATTTCACCAAGGGCAAGGTCATATGTTCCGGGCATTACTTTTATCGAATCGCCCGCCCTGGCCACCCCCAGGGCATGGGTAATAGTTCTGAAAGGTGAATCTTGTGAACCGTTGTTGTAATTACTTCCAATTATAGCACTTACATAATAATCAACCGGTGAATTAGGCTGTGGTACGGGATTGGTTGGGTTTTTTTCATCACTGCAACCGAGCCCCAAAAAGGGAACTATAATGATGGCTGTATAAACTGCTCTTTTAAACTTTATCAATGAAATTCTCATTACCTTCATCCTGTTTATAGATATTCAGCCATTTTAAAGTAAGACCGGAAGTCTATATGGTTCTTCTTATAATATACATTTATCGAAATTCTCACAAGTTTATATAACTGCTTGTTGTTTATCATTTATATAATCAGCTCGTTATTCTGGTTGACAAATTATCAGAATTTTGTATAATTCAAATAGTTACAGTAAGTTACTTGCCTTTTAAGACAACGGAAAGACGGTACCTACAGATGTTGCTTTTCAAACTTATCAATCTTTCTAAGCTAAATAGATATTATGAAAAAAAATAAATTTTACATAATAAGCACAGGAATAATTATGAACATTTCCAGAAGAACCTCAACAGCATTGGTTTTTATCATCTTTTTGTTAATGTCTTTTTTAGGCCATTCAGCCAGTTCTCAGAATACCGGTGCTAAATTTGAAGAAAACTATACTGTTTCTTTTTCAACCGGTGATTTTACTTTTGACCAGGTTTTGGACTACGATGTAGTACGAATAAACGGCAGCCAATACCTGTCTGTTACCGGTAAACCCTGGCTTCCGGCCCGGGAGATAAAAATCGCTCTTCCCCAAGGAATGAAAGCTACCGGTGTAAAAATAAGTCAGGTTTCAACGATAAATCTTGACGGTCGATACCATATCCTGCCATCGCAAAAACCGGTTAAAATTGGATATTCACCGGATGAACTTGCCTTTACCGAAGCCGACGCGTCGGTCTATTCATCCCCGGCTCCCTATCCCGAACAGATTGTCGAGCTGGTTGGACAGTGCGACCTGGCCGGTCAGAGTATGGCCAAAGTAATGCTTTATCCTTTACAATATATCCCCGCCGAAAACAGGTTAATTCTTCATGAAACGATAAGTATTACTATCGAGGGCGAGTCGGGTTACATCTGCGGCGATTACCTGTCGCCGAATGCCCGGCCGGAGACCAAAGAACAATATGAGCATATTGTCCGGGCGATGGTGGTTAATCCGGAAAAAGTAACTCTGGAAACGAAAACTTCGATTGATAAAACCGCCGCCCTGCTTCCGCCGGGTCAATATCCTCATGTTATCATTACTTCATCGTCCTATGTCACCAACTATCAACCTCTAGTAACCTGGCATACCCGCAAGGGAGTCCGGGACACGGTGGTCACCACCACTGATATCTACGCCTCTTATAGTGGCAGTACCAACCAGGAAAAAATCAGGAATTTTATTATCGATGCCCATAATACCTGGGGAACGATGTATTTTCTAATTGGCGGCGAGCACTCCACCGTACCTTTTGTGTACCGGACCTACGAAGATGAATCCATCCCCAGCGACGCTTATTACGGCGATTACGACGACGACTGGGATTATGAGGTTTTCGTTGGTCGGGTTACAGCAGAAGGTGCCACCCAAATCAGTGTCTTTATAAGTAAACTTCTTCTTTATGAAACCAACCCGCCTCTGGATAATTTCGCTCTTGATGCCAATCTGGTCGGGATGGACCTGACCCTGGCTTCGGAGCCTCCTTATTACACCCTGACCGCCGGTGAAGTTTTGAAAGAAAATATTGATTATAATTACATTCCATCCCGTTTCAATGTTACAAAAATATATGATTCCGACGCTACATCACATAAAACCGACTTTACCAATGCTCTTAATGCCGGGCAAAATCTGGTTAACCACTGCGACCACAGCAACACCACTCTAATGGGTATCGGTTATTTAAATCACGGAACCATATTTACCAACTCCGACGTCGATAATCTCGTCAACAACAATCGTCTCAGTGTTATTTTTTCAATCGGCTGTCATCCCAATGAAATGGATTACAACGACTGTATCGCCGAGCGTTTTGTTATCTATAATAATCTTCAGGGCGCGGTAGCTTTTACCGGTAATACCCGCAGCGGCTGGTTTTATGTCGGTGACCCCAATTCCCTGTCCAGTCAGCTGGATATCTACTGGTGGCGCGGTCTTTTTCAACAGAACCAGTACCGCCTCGGGCAGGCACTGGCCTGGACTAAAAACAACAACCCTTCCACCTCCAGCTGGTATTATGTGCAATGGACTCTCAACCTCCTGGGAGAACCCGAAATGCCTATCTGGACTGACATTCCAGCCCAATTTAACGTCAGTCACCCCGCCGAAATACCGGTATCGCAACCAACGTTCACCGTTCATGTCGCGGATAATGGCGGCGGCAATCTTTCCAATGCTTTAGTCTGTCTCTGGAAAGGCGATGAAATTTATGCCACTCAGAATACTGGAACTGATGGTAACGCCACTTTTAGCCTGTCACTGGCTACAGGTGGTGATATGTACGTTACCGTTACCCGTCAGAATTTCGTTCCGTACCAGGCGACGGTTACGGTTATCGAAGCTCCGGACAGTGATGATGACGGCATTATCGATACCGAAGATAACTGTCCTTCGATTTTCAACCCGACTCAAACCAACAGCGACGAAGACGAGTTCGGCGATGCCTGTGACAATTGCCCGACTATCACCAACCCCGACCAGGCGGATAGTGATGATGACGGTGTCGGAGATGTTTGCGATAACTGTCCGGCAGTCAGCAATAACGACCAGCTCAATCAGGATGGTGACCTTCAGGGCGACGCCTGCGATAATTGCCCGACCGAACCTAACTCCGGCCAGGAAGACCAGGACAGCGATGGTGCTGGTGATGCCTGTGACAATTGCCCGGAACTGACAAATCCGCTTCAGGAAGATATGGATGGAGACGGCTATGGCGACATATGCGACAATTGTCCGGAGGATTACAACCCCGGACAGGAAGATGCCAATAATGACCTGATTGGCGATGCCTGCTGTTGTATTGATTATCGGGGTAATGTCGATTGTTCCGAAATTGAAGAACCTGATATAGTCGATATCACCAGGCTAATCGACTATCTCTATATCTCACAGACTCCCCTTTGTTGTCCCCTGGAAGCCGATTGTGATGGCAACGGGGGTACGCCGGATATTTCCGATATAACAAGGTTGATTGACCATTTGTATATTGAACATAATCCCTTGCCTTCATGTCCATAAGTAAATGTCAATTATTTACATGCGATGATAAAGCACCCCTTTGGATAAAAGGGGTGTTTTTTTTGATAAGGTTACCTAACACAAGTTACGACAACCAGATAATATAAAAAAACGCTTGGCAACCATAAAAAAACGATTATATTTATGTAGCGATAAATAGACGATATTTTATCAGGTAACAACAGTTTCTGCGCCAAAAAGCAGTTTCCGGCTCATCTATGTATTGCCCTGACAACAGGTTTGGTTTACTGCAAATTACCAAAAGCTTGAAAGATGCCGTATATTGAATGAAAATTACGTCAATAATATATAAATTCGATACCAATGAAAGGGTTGCCCATGTATCATCGGACCATTAAAAGTTTTGCTTCTCAAAAAAAGACCCTACAGCATTTTTATACTGTCAGACTTTCAATAATAGCAATTTGTCTTTGCCTGATAATATTTTTATTTATCCCCCGAATACAAGCCGAAACCGCCGCTATAGACGAAATGAATCTTGTATGCAATAACTGGCTGACAAAGATTGTCTTTGAAAAAGGTCAATGGGCCGGGCAATTTAATCCCAAAGTTGCCAATATTGTGGAAATAGAGGAAAATGACACGCTCCTGGCACTCTGTTACAATATCGACCCTGATGGTTTCATAATCGTCCCGGTTCTGAAAAACCTGCCACCTGTAAAAGTCTATACTGACGAAGGTTATTTCAACCCTGATGACCCGGGCTTTCCGCAAATGATAAAAGAGGTGCTCCTCGACCGGACAAGGGTTTTTGTGAATCGCTATGGCAGTCTGGAAGCCCTGCAACCGGAAGAGGGAGATATTTTCCTCGATAAAAGACACCGTGAACAGTGGGATGATTATGCGGTTCCGGAAGCGGTCTTTTCACGACAACTTAATAAGTCTGTAACGGCAACCGATGAAACCGTTGGACCGTTACTGACAACGCGCTGGCACCAAAATGCGCCTTACAATAACTACTGTCCCATGGGCGATGGCGGTCGCACCGTAGTCGGCTGTGTCGCCACGGCGGCGGCTCAGATATTCGCTTACTACCAGTGGCCTCCGTACGGCGAAGGTACCGAAAGTTATACCTGGACGGGTGATTTATCCTGCGGCGGGTCTTCCGACGGCCAGCGTCTCACGGCTGATTTCAGCGACCCTTATGACTGGCCCAACATGGTAGACTACTGCAGCGGCTGCACTATCGAACAACAGAACGCCCTGGCGGAGTTAAACTATGAAGTCGGGGTTGCTTTTCATATGGACTATGGCCGTTGCGGCTCCGCTATTTACTTATCCCAGATTAATTTTGTCATGCAGGCTTTTCATGAACATTTTCGTTATATGAACACTATCGACCGGGAAGACCGTGACAATCATACCGCCATGTCATGGTTCAATCTGATTAAAAGTCAGCTTAATTCCGGATATGTCATGGAGTATTTTATCTCCCGCCACGCTATCGTTTGTGACGGCTGGCAAACTATCGGCGATATCAATCAATATCATATGAACTATGGCTGGGGGGGCAGTTATAACGCCTGGTTCACTCTGGATAATACTTATTGCAACTGGGACGGTTGCAGTTATCTGTCGGAATTTTTATTCCGCAATATTATCCCTGACCAGGGCGTTCAGTTTACGGCCGACACAACGTTCGGCTGGGCGCCTTTTGAAGTAAATTTCGAAGGTCTTTCAGAACTCGAGGTGGATTCCTGGAACTGGGATTTCGGTGATGGCGAATATTCTTCGGAACAATCACCAACCCATATTTACCTTACACCCGGTGTTTTTGACGTCAGGCTTGATATTGTAACCGGTGGCGAAAATCGTTTCTTTGCCCAATCGGATTTTATTATTGTCCTGGCCGATACTTTAAGCGGTAATCATGTAGAAAGTACTTCCGGGAGCATTGTCGAGTTTACAGTTAACGCCATCAACAATATTCCCCTCCAAAGGCTTCAGATACCAATCGAATATTCCGGACCGGTTTCTCTAAAATATAAAGGTTATTCAAATGAAGGTTGCCGAACGGAAGGTTTTAATGATATTTCATATTTAAATTACGATGCCGGCAACAAGCGCCTGACAATTAATATGGAAACCGGTTCCGGAACGGTTTTATCCCCCGGCAGCGGCCCTGTTATTAAACTAAGTTTTGAAATTGATTCCGCCGCCGCTAAAAACAGTGCTACCGATATTATTTTTGACGGCTACACTACGACCACCACTTACTTAACTCAATTTTACAGTTATGAAAACCAGTATGAACCGGCCCTTATTTCCGGTTTGATAACCAGCACCGGCTGTTGTAAAGGTATGGCGGGAAATGTTGATTGTTCTGAAACAGAGGAGCCTGATATTGCCGACATCACCCGCTTGATCGATTTTCTGTACACCAGTCATACACCGCTCTGTTGCCCCGACGAAGCCGATTGCGACGGGAGCGGCGCGACCCCGGATATCTCGGATATTACGGCTTTAATTAATTATCTTTACCTGTCACATGATCCCGTTGTTGATTGCCCTTTATAAAGGAAATTGAAAAACCGATAAGTTGCTTTATTACATTAACCATAAACCGGAAACAACCGTTATTTATATAAAGAACGCAGAATTTACATGACTTGCATTTTAATGTAAGGTCAACATTAATAGAAGCACGGAATATATTGCAAAGGGAGTCCGTTTATCATGAGTAAAAACATTATCCTGCCGGTAATTATCCCCTCACTATTGTTAAGTTTTCTTTTTCTCTTCGTATCCGCTACCCTGGCGGAGAAAGCTACTGTCGATGAAATGGATTTAGTAGGGCACAACTGGCTCAGCCAAATTGTTTTCGAAAAGACTAACTGGTCATCGGTAACCAATCCCAAGATTGACAGGGTCGATGATATTATTGTTAATGATACTCTTTTAGGCCGGGTTTATAACGTTGCTCCGGAAGGTTATATCATTGTTCCGATTTTGAAGGAACTTCCCCCGGTAGAAGTTTATTCCGATGAAGGTTTTTACAACGTGGACGAACCCGATGGTTTCCCGGCGCTGGTCAGGGAGGTTTTGCAAAACCGGTTACGCAACTTTGTTAACCGCTACGGCATTCTGGAATATTCGACAGCCAGGGATAATGAAGAAAGTTTCACTATAGAACGAAAAAAGTGGTCCTACCTGACCGTGAGCCAGTCTGAATTTAAAAGTAATCTGGGAAAAAAGACCAGCTCCATTGCCACCGTGGGGCCTCTTTTAACCTCCCGCTGGCACCAGAACGCCCCCTATAATAACCTCTGTCCTT
>CAZUAS010000058.1:0-18392 GCA_964618515.1 uncultured Ignavibacteriales bacterium
GAAATTCGTAATTCCCATATAAGCAGAGTTTATAGTCAATAATTGATGGTTCTTAACCGTTGTTATAATATTTTAATAATCAATCGGTTATAAAATAAAATGAGTGTGATGCGCGGTGTGGCATAAAAGTTGTTACACGAAATATTTGAGGAAAAAAGGATTAACATTCCTTTCGAGCAAGTGAGACAGCCCGGCCGGGTGCGGGAAGGGACTGAAGCAGCTTTCCCGTTTTCCCGGTCGGGAATTGAAAAAGCAATAATCAAATTAATGAGAATAAGTTGCTGTAATGTCAATGGCTAATGAAGATATAAAAGCAGTTGGGGCTTATAATACATGTACTTTTTAGAAAAGAAGAATGTTTATAAAAAAATAAGCCGATTCAATTATTTAATGAGTCCAATAACAACTTTATTACAGAAGTCAAGGAAAGGATCTCTTTTGTTGAAAAAAATTGCTTTAAAAGCAGTAGTAGCGCTTTTAGCTATTACGATTTTTGCCACAATAGCCATACCGGGAGTGACCCCAATATATGCTCACAACCTGCCGGGATGTGACTTAAACCGGTGTGGAACGGAAACATGTCTTATTCTGATGATTGTTGTTTGTACTGATGCCTGGCTTGACTATGCTCATGTTGACAATTTTGGTGGTTGCTGGTGGTAAGAGTATTTTAGACTTGACATTACCTGGCCGATAAATTTGAAAGGAAAAATGGTGATTTAATGAACCCGCCTTCCGACTACAATCCGGGCACAACAATAGGGTTGCTTCATCGTTCAAAGCGGGACTATCAGTATAATATGTTAAAATCGCTGGCTTTAACTATGATTATACCTGCAGTTACAGGCTTTCTTCTTTTGCTTTTTCCCGGCAAAACGAGCACAGTGAAGATTGACCTCAGGGATGTTACTGTGGTTACGGTACCGAAAACGACACCCGACGGGGCGGTTTTCTCCAAAAATAAGTCAGCCGGACCTTCAGGCATCAATAACGACAATTTTATCGGCAGCTTCATGGGGTACACGATTGTAAAGGATCGTGTATCCCTCGACATACATGTTCCTGACTTTTCGGTACAGTCGGCTGAGATCGGTATCGAGACTTTCGATTTCGGCAAGGTTGAGAATGAACGCGATGAAGTTTACGGTGGTGATATCGACTGGATGATGCGGGGAAACGGCGGCAATAATCTCGCTTTAACCAATCAGGCCGGTTCATATAAACAAGCCAACTGGAAAACACCCGTTCCGAACGAGCGCTTTAATTTGACCGGCGGGATCGATATTGATGAGTGGGCGACGGTTAAGATTGATCGTTATCACCGTCGGCCGGTACATCCGAAAAAAAGTTTCGGCAAAAGGGGTTTGCCCAAATCGGTGTCTATATTGACGCCGGGGGAAATATTGTCAGGATGGAAATCCTGGACGAACGTCCGACCGGCCATGATTTCGCCAAAGCCCTGAAGGAATGGGTAAGCGATTGGTGCTGTTTTTTTCCTCCCAGGGTTAACGGCGTAAAGGTAGGTACCTACATTACCTTTGAACATTTTTTCGGAGGATCAAACGAGGAATCTATAAAAGTTACCGGCCCTCTTATTGTTTACGATCCAGACAAATAATTAAAAATAAAGTGAATAGTAAAAAAGGCAGCATCACAGGGATACTGTCCTTTTTGATTTCGTGGTTTCAACAATGCGGTCGAAATATCGAAGGTTTTAGACATCCTTATTTTCAAAAAACACTTGCCAATTTCCGGCTTTCTGGCGTAATTATTTAAAAGGATATTCCGTTGGGGGTGGCGTAAATAACCGCCTGAGATTATACCCCCTTACCTGATCCGGGTAATGCCGGCGTAGGGAAACGGAGATGTTTATTCGCATCCCCCAGCCCGAATTTACGGGCTACCTCACGTTCAGGACGGAATCTTGCAATTTAACTTAAGGGTTTTAAAGCGAGGTTGCTGTCATGAAGTATTTTTTAACCATCATTGCAGTTATACTGCTCTGTTCGTTTACGGTTCCGGCCACGGAAATAACGGGCAGGGTGGTGGATACCGAGGGGCACCCTCTGCCGGGTGTCTCGGTTATCACCGATATCAAAGGAGTCGGTACGCAAACCGACACGGCCGGGTTTTACAATCTTAAATATGCCGGAACGTTCAGCCGGGTGACCTTTTCCTCCGTGGGCTATAAGGCGGTGCAGTTCAGAGCCGCCGGTATTCCCGAGCCGGTGGTGCTGGAGCCGGTTTATTACCGGGGACGGGATATTGTGGTCACCGCCGACCGGGCCGAAACGGGCATCACCCCGATTGCTTTCGATAATTTATCGCGGGATTATATTCAGCGGGAGAATCCCGTAAGCGATGTTCCCCTGCTTCTGGAAGCCACGCCCAATCTTTATGCCTATGCCTATTCGGGGGGTGGCCTGGGGCCGACCGAATACAAGATACGCGGCTTCGATTCCCGGCGTATTGCCGTTTATATCGACGGCGTGCCGCTTAACGACCCGGAGGACCACACCACCTATTTTGTCGATCTTCCGGATTTTGCCGCCGAAGTGACCGATATACAGGTCCAGCGCGGTGTGGGGCTGTCGATGTACGGTGATGCATCGTTCGGCGGTTCCATCAATATCGCCTCGAGCGGGCTGATTCCGGAGCGGCGCACGACGCTCAGCGCCGGTTACGGGGCTTTCTTCGAAAACGGCGATTATATCGGAGATATGAGAAGGCAAACGGTGGAATACCAGTCCGGTCTGCTTGATGGCCGCTGGGTTTTGACTGGCCGTTACAGTAAACAGTTTTCCGACGGTTACCGGGAAAAAGCCTGGTATGACGGCTGGGCATATTCGTTCTCCCTGACGCGCCTTGACCCCAATATGACCACCACCCTGGATATTTACGGCGGACCCATTAAATACCACATGGCCTGGAACGGTATCAGCCGGGAGGAATTGAAAAACAATCGTCGTTACAACCCCCTGACCTATGACAACGAAACCGATAATTTTAACCAGCCCCATTACCGTTTAATCAATATCTACAGGCTGAGCGAAAGACTGACCATGCGCAACACCCTTTTTTATATCCGGGGAAAAGGGTATTATGAACAGTTTAAGGACGGCCGCGATGTGGTCGAGTATAATATCCCGCCCGAAGCCCTGACCGACCCGGGGATAGAGGAAGTCGACCTGGTGCGGCAGAAGTGGGTAACCAAGAGCCAGTATGGATTCAATCCCCGCCTGGACTGGGACCATCGCGGTGGTCGCGCCAGCTTCGGCGGGTCGTTTTATTACTTCGAATCCGAGCACTGGGGCCAAGTGGTCTGGGCGGATTATTTGAACGGGACTCTGGCTCCCGGCCACCGCTACTATGAGTATTATGGAGAAAAATACCAGGCCGCCCTTTTTGTCAATGAACATTATCACCTGACCGGAAAGCTTTCGGTACTGGGCAGCCTGCAATTAAAGTACCTGAAATACACTTTCGACCAGACGAAAATGGGCGCCTTTTTAGGGCTTAAATACGACCTGGATTGGCTTTTCCTGTCGCCCCGGGTGGGCTTAAATTATCAAGTTGATGACCACCTCAGCAGTTATGTTAATTTCGCTGTGTCATCGCGGGAACCCAACGACGAAAACATCTACAACGCCGATGACCCGGGGAAATTCCCGCAGCTCGAAGTGCTCTCCAATGTCGGTGATACACTTTTTAAATTCGGCGAGCCAACAGTCAAGGGGGAACGGGTATATGACCTGGAGCTGGGTGTCAACTACCAGGACCATAAAAATCGTCTGGGGCTGAACCTGTACTGGATGAGGTTCGAGAACGAAAACGTGTTCGAGGGCGGTTACGACGCCGACTGGCGCGAGATAACCATAAATATCGACCGGTCGGTGCACGCCGGGCTGGAGCTCAGCGGCATAGTCAGGCCGGCGGATGCCCTTACTTTAAGCGGTAATTTCGCCTATACTTATAATCGCATCACCGATTATGACACCACCCTGTTTTACGCGGTCGACTCGGTGGGGGAAATTTATTACGAAAGTGTCAAGGTCAATTACAAGGATAAAATAACGCCGCTGTTCCCGGAATACCTGGGCAACTTGAGGCTGGAGTACCGGGGAAGCGACTGGTACCGGCTGGCTTACCTGGTGCGGTTCGTAGGCCGGCAGGAGCTGGATTTATTCAACCTGGAAAACCTGGCGCTCGACGCCTACATGGTCTCATCGCTGTCAGCTGCGGTAAGTTGGAAAAATTTCCTGGGAATCGGGCACTTGACTCTTTCGGCCAGGGTGGATAACCTGTTTAATGAAAAATTCGAAACCTCGGGCTGGGCGATGCAATATGCTTCGCGCGAACCCGGGCAACCGGTGGTAATCGACGCCTGGCATGCTTATATTGTCGGTGCCGAACGGTCGTTTTATTCACAGGTAAAACTGGAGATGTTTTAAAGAGTTTGCATTTTATTGATTACAGCCTGGTTGTCGCTTATTTGTTGGTTCTGCTCCTTCTGGGTCTGATGAAAAAGCTGCGCAGGGACGCCAGTCCGGCGAAGCTCATTGTCGGCGGGCGGCTGTTAACACTGCCCGCCTTTGTGGCTTCTCTGGTCTCGACCTGGTACGGCGGCATTCTGGGGGTCGGTGAATTCAGTTATAACTACGGTCTGTCCAACTGGCTGGTATTCGGGGTACCTTATTACCTGGCGGCGTTTTTATTCGCTGTCTTGTTGGCGAAAAAAGCCCGGCAGGCGGAAGTCCTGACAATTCCGGAGCGTCTTTACCAGGCTTACGGCCATAAAACCGCCCTGGCCGGCTCGATTATTATTTATCTGATGACCGTGCCGGCGGCTTATATTTTGATGCTGGGAGTATTGTGCCAGCAGTTGTTCGGCTGGCCTTTCTGGCTGGGTGTACTTGCCGGGACGCTTTTTTCGGTCGTCTATGTTTATCTGGGCGGTTTCGATTCGGTAGTCCGCACCGATGAGTTTCAGTTCCTGCTGATGTTCGGTGGTTTTGTCATGATGTTTGTAGTCCTGGTCAGCGGGTACGGTGGCTTTGATTTTCTTCAAAGTAACCTTCCCCCGGAGCATCTCACCTGGCATGGTGGCAACCGTTCCTGGTACATTATAACCTGGTATGTTATTGCTCTGGCCACGTTGATTGAGCCGGCTTTTTACCAGCGTTGTTATGCCGCCAAAAGCGCCCCGGTGGCCCGCAAGGGCATTCTTATTTCCATTCTATGCTGGATGATTTTTGATTTTTTAACTACCACCTGCGGACTATATGCCCGGGTACTGCTGCCGAATCTGGCCGACCCGGTCTCATCTTATCCGGCTCTGGCTCTGAAAATTCTCCCGGTCGGCCTGATGGGATTGTTCGCCCTGGCCTTGCTGGCCACCATCATGTCCACGGTGGATTCTTATTCGTTTCTGGCGGCCAGCACTTTCGGTAATGATATCATGCCGCGGATAATTCGTATTGGTGAAAGCGCGGTCACGGTCTGGACCCGGGTGGGTCTGGTCATATCCACGGTGCTGGCGGTCGCTCTGGCGCTGTTTTTTCGCTCGGTGGTCGATATCTGGTATGTCTTCGGGTCGATAGGCACTCCGGCGTTACTGGTGCCGGTTTTCACATCTTTTGTCGGACGGCGGCGTCTGCCGCCCCGGGCGGCGCTGGTGTCGGTCGCCCTGTCCGGGCTGATTTCGTTTGTCTGGTACCTGTCGCAATTTTTCAATGCGGAAGGCGCTTTCTGGCTGGGATTGGAACCCATCTTCCCGGGGCTGGCACTGTCGGTTCTGCTTTTCATTTTATTCGCCGTAAAAACTTCTCGGCTGTTGCCAAATTAATAAAAGAGATTATATTAAGTTCATGACGGAACCGATCTATTTATCAAAAGAAGGCCGCCTGAAATTGGAAGGCGAGCTGAAACGGTTGAAGTTCGAAGAACGTCCCCGCCTGGTGGCTGAAATCAAAAGGTCGATGGAGATGGGAGACCTTTCCGAAAACGCCGAGTATCACGCCGCCAAGGAGGCCCAGAGACACCTGGAGCGAAGAATCGCCGAGCTTGAGGACAAACTCTCCCGGGTGCGGTCTATCGATACCGATAAAATCCCCCATGACAAGGTTTACCTGTTTGCCAAAGTCCTGGTACGGGATTTACGCGATAACGAAGAGATTCTCTATACCATCGCTCCGCCCGATGAGACGGATGTCGATAACGATATAATTTCGGTAAAATCGCCCATCGGCGCCGCACTGCTGGGTAAAGCCGAGGGTGAAGTGGTGGAGATTGATGTCCCGGCCGGTCAAATCAAGTACGAAATCTTAAAAATAACGCGCGCTTGAGGCTGGTAATCGGGGGTAAATTATTCTTCCTCGGTAAAGTACTCTTCCAGAGAATCTTCTTCAAAATACTCCTCAGTTTCATCGGCTTCCAGACCTGAGGCAAGGTTGGCGCATTCAAGGGAGCAATAATATTCCGATCCCTGCTTGATCGGCTTGTTGTTGATTTTCTCACCGCACTGAGCGCAATACATTGACAAACCTCCATCTTTATTTAAAAGCTGCCCGGGCAGGTTGTCTTTTTTTTAACGAATAAACATTGTTTTTTGTTTATTCGGCGGAATATTTAAAATAGATAAGCCTTTTGTCAACAGGTTTTTTGATAAAAAAAACGCACCGTGAATTCGACCGGAAAGCTAACCCCGCCGTAATCATCACTGGTCTTCGACCAGGGACATCAGGTCTTTAATTTGAATCGGTTCGCCGGTGGTGGTGAAACCTTGGCCGTACTGACAGCGCGCCGGCAGGCCAAAGGAGCGAGCCATGGCGGTCAGGGATTCGAGGTAGTCCTTGGACTTTTCCGGGTTTAGAAACTGTGAACGGTGAGCGGCAAGGGCATCGAGCCAGCGATTGAAATGAGGCGTAATATCGACGACGAAGTCAGGGGTCACGTCCGGGGGCAGGAAATAGTGGAAAATCCTCGTAACCAAGTGCGGTTCACCGGGCAGGTCGACTTTTTTTAGGGCGGCCAGGTTGGCGGCATTGAGGGTGATGATTCCGGCGGCGACATGGTCCGGATGCGACTGGCGGCGGCCATGGCCGATACGTGGGTAAGGGGTCAGGATAATCCGGGGCCGAGTAAGGCGGATGACTTCCGCCAGGGCCAGCCGTTTGTCGTAGCTGTCTTCAAGGCGGGTATCGCCCCAGTCAAAGCGCTTGATGATATCCGCACCCAGGATACGGGCGGCCTGCTCGACCTCCCGGGAACGTATCTCCGGCGTACCGCCGGTGCCCATCTCGCCCTGGGTCAGGATAACCAGGCCACAGCGGCAACCGCGCTCTTTAAGGTCGATAAGAACGCCGCCGGTGCCGACCTCGACGTCGTCCGGATGAGCGCCCACCGAGATTACGTCGTATGTAGTTTTTTCTGAAGACATATTTAAAAAAAGCCCGGAGGAATTACTCGTCCGGGCTCGTTTTTTATGGATTTTCTTTAATCCCCAAAATTATTGTCATGGAAAATAAGCATATGCCGCATCAGGTCATATATGTACTCGTTTTTCTGAGCCGGTTTACCGGGGTAACCGCGATAGATGAGGGTATCCGGTTGATAACCCTGGTCGAAAAGGAATTCTATCCAGGACATGGTCATATCATGAAAATTACGATAAGCCTGGGGGGAAGTGGCAATCCACATGTTCAAACCGTTCAAGGGTGAACCACCAGCCGCTTCATGAAGGGAATCGAGATTATTCCTCAGCCACATACCCCAGATAAGGTCATACGGGGCGCCGGTTTTGTCAAAGGGGAGGTGAAAATCAAGCTTTTTGGCCGGAGTCTTGTCTTTGATGACGTTGGTCACCAAAGTGGTTTCATCGGCAATGGTGTCGCGGGCGGTTACGTTAATCGTCGGTTGCTGGTTCTGTCCGCCCTCCCACGAGAAATGATAAGTGATATTGGTATCGTGAGGGGAGAAAGCCAGCGAACCTCCGATAAACATGCGGGAAATGGACCAGCTCGACAGGCTGTCGAATTTATAACGAATGGAATCGTCGTTTAACAACCCCTGTTCGATTAAGGCATCGTCGAACAAATCGATCAAACCGTGGTTGTTGTCGCTGCCGTCGAAATCAAGCGGACCATCGACAACGGTAATGGAGGTGAACACGCCCGGGTGTTTAAGGCAGGCGCGAAAAGCGCCGTAAGCACCTTGACCGATACCGCCAATACCACGTTTTTCAGCCGAGTTGACGAGAAAGGGGTAGTTGGTATAGAGGTACGAGAGCAGACGGTAGTCTTTCAAACTGCCGATGATGTCATCATAAAAACCGGCCGGGTAACTGTTCCCGTAGAAATAACCGCCGAATACCTGGTCGTTGGAGACACAGCAGATGACCATAGGTTCGATTTCCCCCCGGGCAATCATTTCATCAGCCAGTTCTCTGAGGCCATGATTAAAATAGAAGTTTTCATCGCCGTCCTGAGGAGCCAGGAGAATTACCAGAGGGAGAGGCCGGCCTTCGCCGTTGGGCGGCGGCCAACCTACCTTGGGAACATAAATAGCCGTTTTCATGATCCCCAGAGGATTGCGAATCTGGAAAATCAGTTGCGGCGCGTAGGGGTTGGAAATCGTGTCGGCGAAGACAAACAGTTTCGGGCTGATACCCCAATATGGTAAGGTCGGTGCCATTGGGGTATTGTTACCGCGGTCGGTGCATCCTATTAACAATACAATTGCCGCCAGAACCGAAGCTACGAAAGCAATTTTAATATATTTAACCATTTTCATATCTCCTAAAACCAGTAGTTAAAGGCTAGAATTGTTTCGAAAGTGCTGGCTTTATAAACCCCCGGGAACTGGTCGGCATTGTGGTCACCGTCGATGTCGGTCGCGTTGTAAATAGTCATATCGGGATAAACATAGAAGCTGGACACCAGCCCGATTTCCCAGCGCTGGATATTAAACAGAACACCGCCATTAAAGCCGTACTTATCGCCGGTATCAACAAATTGAGGTATAAACCCGATGCCATCTCTTATCGAAGACTGGTCAGCTGAGATACCCCCCAGGAAGGTAATGGTTTCATTGTATTTGTAGCGGCACCCCGCCATCACCTTACCGGCGTTATTCCATTCGACCGGGTTGGTCAGGTTATAAGTGAAGAAATTTTTCACGATGGCCATACTGTCCAGAGGCAGGGAGCCGAAGCCGGTATAATAGAATTCGAAACCTTCAAAGCGCGACCAGAAGGTATATTCGACGTCGAAAGCCAGTTGCAGTTTATCGTTTACTTCGTAGGTAAAGCCCGCCCCTACCGACGGCGGCAGCTTCAGTTTGGTTTCAAAATCCGACTGGAAAGAAATCGGGTCGCCGACGGTAAAGAGATAGCCGATTTTGCCGGGCTGATAACCGGTAGTATCGGTATCGGTTATCAAACCATGGTTGCTGGGCATGATGAAATTGAAAGCGGTGGTGCCTTTGATGGTGATGTCGAAGGGGATGGAGGCGGTGAAGGCGACACTCATTTTGTCGTTAAGTTTCCAGAGCATACCGCCTTTTAATCCGAATCCCCAGCCGTTGCCGTCGTTTTTAGTGAACTCGGGAATTTTATCGTAAGGCCGGTCACTTAAAACGTCGGGGTAGGCGGTGGAATCAAGGGGGTTCTCCCGCATATAGAGGTTGTTGAAAGCCAGGTCGCCGCGAAGCAACTGCAGACCGATGCCTATTGACAACTTGTCTTCGATAAATTCTCTGGCGGCGGTGAGCTGGAAAGCCACGACATCAAGGTTGTTCCGATATTGATTGTAGGGAAGCTGAGAAAACGCCGAGTCATTATAGGCAAAGGGTGTCCGGTAAAGCGTCCAGCTGATGCTGTAGTCGAAAGGCTGGTAAGCCGAAAGTCCGAACACGGTTTCTCCCCAGAAGGGCAGACGAACCAGAAAGCCCGCCGAAGGCATGGTGTAGATTTCATGGTGATTGTAAATCGTCTGGTCGTTGAAAAAGCCCAGTTCATAATCTGAACCAAGACGATAATCGGGCGTGAGTTCGTTTCTCAGGTGCATAACTCCCACATTGGCCCCGAGTTGATTATCATATACAAAGGCATAACCTGCCGGATTATAGTAGGCAGCCGTCCAATCATTGGCGAGAGCGCGAAAGGCACCCCCCATCCCTCGGGCTTTTAATCCCAAGCCGGTGGTTTCGAAACCACTGGCAAAAAGACCGGGAGTGAGAAGTGTAAAGGCAAGGATAATACTAGCCGTTAATCTTATAAACCCCATCCTAATCTCCATAATGTATTGTGATGAAAACAGTTTATCCATTTTTGCTTACCTTGTTCAAAGACGCAAAATACTAATTAGATGACGTCTTTGAAGTAATTTTATTCACCGTAATCACGTCGGCGATTTTCATAAAACGACCTTTGAAGTTACTATAACCGGTCATTCTTGTCAAGGAAGAATACCGCTTTCAGGAGCATTTTTATAATTTTAAGCTGATGAAGAACGGCAGCTTAGGACATTATGGCGATTTCATTGCCAGTGGGAAGGGTTTTTGAAAACAACTGCTTTTGAGCGCGGAATTAATTTAAAGGAATTAAAATAAATTATGGTTGTTAAAGTTATAGGGAATAAAATTGTGTCCCGGCTATGTGAGGCGCTTTCTTTGTGTTTGATATTATTGGGGAAAATTATTCCGTTGACAATGGAAGCGATTTCTCGTTCAGACCCTTGGGCCAGCCTGTCAGAGGAGTCGCCCCAAACAGTATCTTTTTGTAAAGAAACAGCTTACGGTCATTCTGTTGTTTTTGGCATCATCTTTGCGAATTCAGCAATCATTAGGTATTGGTGGTGGACTTTAATTTACCAAGGAAGGTAAGCATGAGAAAAGTCATATTGTTTCTGCTTCTGGTCATCATCTTAGTTTCTTTAAACTGGTTCAGGGAACTTATCGCACAGGATTTATCACCTTTAAAGAACAAGGTGATTCAAAATGATACCGAGCTTTATAAAAGATTCGAAAAAGTAACCCTGTCGGACAAGGGATATGATTATTACAAGAGCCCGCTGGTGCTTGATTCGATGCCGAAGACCGGGAACCCGGTCGGTAACCACGATAGCAGTGAGGTGACCGACAGTAACCTGTCCAGATCGGAATCGGAAGATGAGCGTAATATTGCTGCGAAAAAAAAGCTGCCCGCCTTCGAGGAGCTGTTGCCGTTCGGGCTGAAGCTTTTCAAGGGTACAGATGAAATTATGCCTCCTGATGATATCGCGGCCAGTGGCGATTACGTTCTCGGGCCGGGTGATAACATTATTATATATCTGTGGGGCCGGGTGGAAAAAGAATATGACCTTACGGTGGACCGGGAGGGGAAAGTTTTTATCCCCAAAGTCGGGGAGCTGGCGGTCTGGGGTAAGACCCTGGAAGAATTTAAGGATTATGCCCGGCGGAAAATAGCGACTGTTTACTCGGAATTCGAGCTGAATGTCTCGCTGGGAAAGATACGTTCGATCAGGTTATACCTTACCGGCGAAGTGAACAGGCCGGGGGCATACACCGTATCGTCATTGACGTCACTTTTCAATGCGCTTTATCTGGCGGGGGGGCCGAATGAAAACGGTTCCATGCGCAATATCCGGGTTATGCGCGAGGGTCAGCTGGTGGCCGAGGTGGATCTGTACAAATTTTTGCTGGAAGGCGACAATTCTCTGGATATTCGGCTTCGTTCGGGCGATGCCATTTTTGTGCCGGTGGCCGGCGCCCGGGTGGCTATTCGGGGTGAAATCAAACGCCCGGCGATATATGAATTGCGCGGCAATGAAACGGCGTGCGATTTAATGAACCTGGTCGGAGGGCCTAATGCCGAAGCTCATCTCAGCCGGGTTATGCTTGAACGGATTTCCGGTGACAACGAATGGAGGGTGCTGGATCTGGATTTAAGTCCCGATGCCCCCAGAAGCGGCAGCCTGGTCCTTCAGGATGGCGACCGGCTGACGGTCTTTTCCATTTTCGACGCCAAAAAAAATATGGTGGCGGTTTTCGGGCAGGTAAAACATCCGGGTTATTATGAAAGGAACGAAACCACCCGTATAGCGGATCTGATTGAACGGGGCACCCTGCAGGATTATGATGTTTATTATAAACGGGCGAACCTGTTTCGCCGTTTTGCCGACTGGCGGACCGAGATTATTGCGGTGGATTTGAACGCTTTGCTGGTGGGTGATACCAGCCAGAACATTCTCCTCCAGGACCGCGATTCACTGTATATTTATTCTATCGAGGACGTGGGCTGGAATAAAAGAGTGTCCATCGAGGGCGAGGTCAAAAAGCCCGGGGTCTTCAACTTTTATGACCGGATGACCGCCTATGATTTGATTTTCCTTTCGGGTTCGTTTACCCGTTCGGCTTCGCTTCTTCAGGGCGAGCTGGCGCGAATTGATTCGCTGGGCAAAACCTGTTTGATGTATATCAGTCTCGAAGAAAGCGCTCTGCGCCGGACTTACCTGAAAGAGGATGACCGGCTGTATATCCGGCAGATACCGGAGTGGCCGATGCACCGTACGGTTAAAATCGAGGGCGAGGTACTCTATCCCGGCGAATATATGCTTTCCGGAAAGGAAGAAACCCTTTACAGTCTCATCAATCGAACCGGCGGTTTCACGCGTAACGCTTTTCCCGACGGTTTGATTTTGCAGAGACAATCGATTGGTGAAAATCTGCAGCGTCTCCAGATAAACAAGGTTCTGGAAAGGTCCAGCCCGGTGGTCGAAGACTCAGCCGGTAATTTAAGAAGGGAAATGGTATACGATTATGAGATTAAATCGGTGAACCGGGTGGTCATTGATATGGCGAAGATTCTTTCCACGGGAGGTCGAGAAGGCGACGTTGTGCTTTCTCCGGGTGATTACATTTTTGTTCCTTCGATTCCCACCGGCATATCGGTGCTGGGAGCCGTAGGCTCCAGCGGCACCATCAAGTACAACGAAGGCAAAAAAGTAGGTTATTATATTAAACGGGCAGGGAATTTTGTTTCGCAATCGGATAAAAAAGGCACACAGCTCATCCGCGCCTCCGGCGAGGTTCTTTCCGGCGGTGGAGTTCTGGGAAAAACCGTAAAGACCGGTGACATTATCGTGGTGCCCACTAAGATTAGAAGAGACCATGACTGGTCAAAAACCTTTACCATTGCCATGTCGGCGACTACGAGCATTCTGACGACAGTTTTATTGATTGATAAATTGTAACAGAAAATATTGTTTTGCTTTTCGTTTTCTTTTCTCACCTTCCTAATTCACCGGAGGCTCATCATGAGCCTCTGGTGTTTTATTGTAAGAGAAATTTTTGCATCCGAACCGGAAAAAGATACCCTATTTATTTTTCATCCTTATTGAGAAAACCAGCTCAAAACATAATATGCCCCACACAATCCATTATAATTTAACAACTTGTGCTGGTTTGTTCAAAAAATGAGCAGCCCGGCATTTAACTTGCATAAGGTTTAATGAAGTAAAAGGAATTACTTAAAGTTGATTATGGAAAATTGTTTACAAAAGTATCGTCTCCTTTTCCGGTCTAAAAAGTCATCTATTAGAAGAATTTATTCATTGAAAATAATACCTCAAGGAGGATAAAAAAATGTCAACCTCTGTCAGAGTGGATAGCGAAACGGTCAATTATCTCATTGGGAAAATTTCAAATAAAGCGATGGTGTCAAGGGACATGGTGCTTCCCTTTGTTGAGTTTACCGGTTTTATGGAGATACTTTTCAGGCTTCTGGATAAAGATGTCCGGGCTTCGCTGATCGTCGGCGGGCATGTCACCCCTGATGTCGCCATCGCCGCGGACCGGGCGCAATTGAGCCTGAAGGAAGTACTGGGGCTGTCGCCTTTCTCAGGCGACCCGGACCGCTTATTAAAGGAATTGACCAGCGGGCGTGAGATAGTTTATCTGGCCAATCCCAACCGGGTCACCGGGGCTAATTTCAGCCTGGCCGACTTGGAGCTGTTAGCCCGGGCGGTTTCCGAAGGTGCATTGATTATTGATGAACATTATTTCGATTTTTACGGTATCTCCGGTCTGCCGCTTTTAAAACAGTTCGATAATGTCGTCGTTATTCGTTCCCTGACCACTTCGTTTGGAATTCGTTCCGACGAATCAGGGTATGTCATGGCGTCGAAGAATGTCATCCGGGCATTGAAAGAGGTATATGACTGGGACCGGATATCGCGCGTGACCTGTAAGATTCTGACTACCTGTCTTATGAATTATGATGCCATGCAGACGCGTCTGAAGCTGCTTCACGATGAAGCGCTACGCATAGCCCTGTTTTTAAACGGTTTGAAAATTCAAAACCGCCTGTCGGCGTCGGATTTTGTACTGTTGAGAGTAGCCGACCCGGTAAGAGTGGGAAATTTTTTGGCCGGTCATAAGGTGCCGATAGAAAATCTTGATGGTTACCCGGAATTGAAAAATTACATGCGTTACGAAATACAATCGGGGCTGTCAAATAACATCATGCTTGAGGCTTTCAAAAAAATGCCGCCGGATTATTACCGGCTGACCAGCCTGGATAAACGCCTGATCAAGCTAAGCAAAGCGGGACAAGCCACAACCGACCGGATGGAAGAAGAAATCGAAACGCCCATTTTTAGACGCGGCAGAATCAAGGTTGGTGCGAATAAGATTGTCGAGAAAGTATAGAGCCGGCGGGTCGGATTAATGAAAGACAAATATAACTGCTGATATGATAAAAAAGAGGCTAAGAAGTTATGGGAACAGCGGCAGAAGATCTGGTGACAGGCCGTGAGGGAACCCGGTCACCTATCGGGGAATATGAAGCCGGGGATTATAATTCGGAGCAAAGGGATAACCATATCAAGATAAAGAGTTACCAGACACGTGAAGATGCTTCCGCGGATGCCGGTGCGAAAAAAGAGATAAAAGTTTTAGGTTGCTTTTCCGAGTCTCAAACTAAAGATATGCCGATTTTACAACCTTCTCGTGTTGAGGGAAGTGAAACTTCAGTAATAGGGGATTCATCCGCAGGTTTGCAGTCAAGGGTAAAAACGCCGGGAAAAAATACGGCTCGTTTTTTATTAATTTTTTCTTGCCAAACGGGTTCTATTATTGTATCGGTAATGGTGCTAGGAATGACTCTCCTGATGGCGGGTTATTCCGGCTGGTGGATTTTCGAAGCACTGGCTGCGCTCATTCTCATACGAATTGGCTACCGCCTGACCCGGGGTCCGCGACCGGTTCTGGTCACAAACTACCTGCGGAAAGGAATCCGGCGGTTGCTTGTTGACGAGGGTAAAGTCAGCACTGTTTTTCTGGCCGCGATATTTATTTTCGGCTGGCCGCTTACGCATCTGGACGCGGCGGTCTTTATCGGTGCTAATTTTACCATGCAACTGATAATGTTTTATTACGCAAAGAAGGTTATGAAAGCCCTTGCTGAGCGAGTCAAGGCCACAGGTCAAACCTGGTTTAAAAAGAAAGTCATCATCGTCGGCACCGGCGCTAACGCCCGACGGGTGGCTGATATGGTGATGGCATCACCGGAATTGGAAACCCGGCTTATCGGTTTTCTCGACTATCGTAAAACCGGTCTGTGGAGTTACCAGGATATTCCATTAATAGGTCATCCCGATTATCTGGAAAATATCGTTGCCGCCAACCAGGTGGACGCTGTTTTTATCGCCGTTGAGCCCGAGGATCTATCGCGCACGCGGCGTCTTTATGATACTGCCGAAAAGATGGGTATAACAGTCTGCCTGATGCCGGATATATATCGCAGTGAGCTGAGTCATGCCCGGCCGGCGTATATCAACGGTCTGCCCTCGCTTATTTACCGGCGGGTTCCGGAAAGTCAGCTCGGGCTTCTAACCAAGGACGTGATTGACCGCATCGGGGCATTTATCGGTCTGGTCTTTACTTTACCGATATTTTTGCTGACGGCGCTGATTATTAAACTGGAAAGCCGCGGACCGGTCTTTTTCAAACAGGTACGGTCGGGGCTGAACGGCCGGCCGTTCAAGCTTCTTAAGTTCCGAACCATGTGTACCGACGCCGAGAACAAAAAAGCGGCTCTGAAAGCTTATAACGAGATGTCCGGCCCGGTGTTCAAAATCAAAAAAGATCCCCGCATTACCCGGGTGGGGAGATTCTTGAGAAAGTATTCGATTGATGAAATCCCGCAGTTTATAAATGTTCTTAAAGGCGATATGTCGTTAGTCGGCCCCAGGCCGCCGTTGCCGGAAGAAGTCGCCAAATACGAACCCTGGCAACATCGCAAACTCTCCGTTAAACCGGGTGTTACCTGTATCTGGCAGGTTAATGGAAGAAATAATATTGATTTTGAAGAATGGATGCAACTTGACCTGCAGTATATCGATAACTGGTCGTTATGGCTGGATGCGAAGATTCTCGCCAAAACCATCCCGACCGTTATCAGGGGTTCCGGTGCTTAGCCTTTAAAAGACGATTCTTTAAAACCGTAATATAAAATATCCTCAAATCAACGGCGGTTCGAAATACGGGTATGAAAAAAATTTTCGGCTTGATTCTGATTTCTGGGGCCATCTTTATTTTTCCGTTAAAAACTTCCGGCGGCGTTATGCCCGGCGGCCTGAAAGAATATGAGTTTATCTATGACCGGCTGGAGCGGTTCGAGGTACGAACCGGAGGTATTTTTAATTACCCGCCCGGTCTCTGCCGGCTGGATAACGAAAACCTGGTTTTGACGCCGTTTGACTACTTGCGGAATATTCCTCCGGAGAAAATCCGCTTGTTTTCTTTTTTGGCCGAAGATTTTCGTGCAACCAAAGACCTTCGCTCGCACGGCTACGAAACCTTCCGGGCCGGCATTGTCGGTCAACCGCTCAGAACCCTTTTTGTATATGGGCATTTTGTTCTCGATGAGGAAAAAGCCGAAGATGACAACTATACCGGCAAGAAATGGCGGGGTTTTGCTGGTGATGTCGAGGAGGCCTTTATACATTTTCAAAACGGTTCTTTCGGAGTGACGGCGGGGCGCTTCGGGTCGTTCTGGGGTTTGCGCAATTCCCTGGTGCTGACTGCCGACAGGCGGCTTGACGGTTTCGGGTATTCTTTTCGCTGGGGGAAACTGGTGATTTCCTATCGTCTGGCAAGGCTGGATGGTCTCAGTCCGGAAAGAGATAATGTCGCCGCGTATGAAAACCGCTTTCTGGCCGGACACCGCTTTGATTTTCATTTCAGCCGGAGGTTGCAGGTCGGCCTGTTCGAGACGGTGGTATTCGGCGGGCCGGGTCGGACAATTGATTTGTTCTATCTGAATCCGCTTATTTTTTTCCATGGCGCCCAGCTTAACGAGCACGCCAATGACAACACCATGGTCGGGTGCGACTTCACTTTCCACCTTCGGCCGGGGTGCCGGTTGTACGGCCAGCTTTTGGTTGATGATATTCAGCTCGATGACAAGGAACAGAGCGACCAGGAACCCGATGAATGGGCGGTCCTCGTTGGTGGCCAGACCGCGGCTTTCCTGTTGCCGGTTGATATCAGACTGGAATATACCCGCGTCAGCAACTGGATGTTTAATCAAATCCTGCCTCGCAACCGGTATCTTTTTCACGACGACCCTTTCGGCGGGGTTCGGGGCAACGACTACGACCTTTCTCGACTGGTTGTCAGCCGCTGGTGGGGAAAGGATTTTCGAATGGACGGAGAGGTCAGTTACTATCGACAGGGGGAAGGCCGGGTGACGGCCCGGTGGAGTGAGCCGTGGCTCGATACCGAAGGTGCTTATACGGAAAAATTCCCTACCGGGACGGTGGAAAAGACCTTCCGGGGTGCGCTCGCTTTCAAGGGCTTTATTCGGAATATGTTTTATTTTGACCTCACTGCCGGAATTGACCGGGTCGGTAATTACCGGCATATCGGCGGCGAGAATAAAACCCGACCGTTTTTTAACCTGGTGGTGTCAACCTTCGTCTCGTTTCCAGTGAATCTCCACTAATTTTCTGTTTAGGCCCAGCCCTAAAATTTTTTTCAGGACCATCATTTTTGTGAAGTAACGACGCGGATTTTTTAAACTTTTACCGGCCGGCTTTGTTTATCTATCAACTATTTTTTTATTGGTCTGCCGTTATGTTGATAGATAGGGTGATGATTTTTCGGATTTATGGTATGGTTATATTTTGAAACCGGTGAAGGAGAAAAAGTGAAGGAGAAAAATCAGAGTTATAGATATACCAATAAGCTGATTAACGAAAATTCGCCGTATCTTTTATCCCACGCCCACAATCCGGTGGACTGGTATCCCTGGGGAGAGGAAGCTCTGGCGAAAGCTCGTCAGCTTAGATCGGAAGAGCACACGTCTGAACTCCAGTCACGAGATTCCATCT
>CAZUAS010000059.1:0-18372 GCA_964618515.1 uncultured Ignavibacteriales bacterium
CCTACACGACGCTCTTCCGATCTAAAAGAGCTTATAGTGGAGTATTTCTATGCCCCGTTCGCTTAAAAAAGGTCCTTTTATAGATGAAAAGCTTCTCGGGAAAGTGGAAGCTTTGAACCAGACTGGTGAAAAAAAGGTAATCAAGACCTGGTCCCGTCGTTCAACCATCAGTCCGGAGTTCGTCGGCCATACCTTGGCTGTGCATAACGGCAAGAAATTCATCCCGATATATATCACGGAGAATATGGTCGGTCATAAACTTGGCGAGTTTGCACCTACCCGCACCTTTCGCGGGCACAGCGGAAAACTGGTCGAACGCAGCTCAGCGTTGAAAGGTTAGGGTGGGTTATGTCGTTACATGCTACTGCAAGATTAAGGTTTGTCAGTATCCCGCCGCGGAAAATGCGTCTGGTGGCCAATATGGTGAAGGGTTTACCAATTGAGAAGGCTTTGAACATTCTTAATTTCACCCCCCGTATTGCCGCCTACCATATAGCCAAAACGCTGAAATCCGCCGCCGCCAATGCTCTTTCGCTGGAAGGAACGGATAACCTGAAACCGGAAGACCTGGTGGTTAAAAATATCGTAGTTGATGCGGCGCCGACCGCCAAACGGATTCGCTTTCAATCGATGGGGCGAATTTACCGGTACCGGAAACGTTACTGTCACCTGACGGTAGTCCTTGAAGAAAAAGCCGGTCTCCAGCTGGAAAAGGCCGAGGAAACGTCTAAAACCAAGGCGCAAACTGCACCAGCGGATGAAAAGAAGACCGGAAAAACCAAAGCTAAAAAGAAAAAAACCTTAAAGAAAACTGCCTCTGCCGGAAAGAAGACTTCTTCCCGTACGGATACGAAATCAAAGAAGGCAGCGATTAAGAAACAGAAAGTAATTTAATGTTCTTGAGGAGATAAATTTGGGTCAGAAAACAAACCCGATAGGCTTTCGATTAGGGATTATTAAATCCTGGAGTAGCCGCTGGTATTCTCCGGATCGCAGTTTTGCCGATCTGGTTCATGAAGATATGATGATTAAGCGTTATATCAACAAGCGCCTGGATAATGCCGGTATCGCCAATGTTATCATTTCCCGGGCGCCCAAGAAGGTCACGGTTGACATCATGACCGCCCGGCCGGGTATCGTCATTGGACGGCGCGGGGCGGAGGTTGATAAACTTCGCGAGGAACTTCAGCTGTTGACCAAAAAGGACATTATGCTGAATATCGTCGAAGTCCGGCGACCGGAGCTCGACGCCCATCTGGTGGCGGATTCCATTGCCCGTCAGCTGGAAGGCCGGGTTTCTTTCCGGAGAGCCATGAAAAAAGCCATCGGAGCGACCATGAAAATGGGTGCCCAGGGTATCAAAGTGCAGTGCGGGGGTCGTTTGGGTGGAGCTGAAATCGCCCGTACGGAAAAGTACAAGGAAGGCCGGACCCCGTTGCATACACTTCGGGCGGATATCGACTATTCAACCGCCACGGCACATACCACCTATGGTTGTATCGGGGTAAAAGTATGGATTTGTCGCGGTGAAGTTATGGAAACCGGTAAGTTTATAACCGAAGAAGAACCGGTTCAGGAAGCCGTCCAGGCCGCGGCCGCCGAAGCCCATCCCCGTCGCGGTAAAGATATGCGTGGCGAGAGAAAACGTCCCCGCGGCCGCGTACGGCGAAGTGCTCGGGCTCCTCAAGGTGAGCAGGCGGCGCCCAAGGGTCGCCGTCCCGAAATGAATCGCCCCGGCAAAGACCAAGGGAAGAAGGAAGTTACCAGTAAAGTTACGGCTAAAGACAGCCCGGATGGCAAGGCGGAGAAAAATCCACCTTTTAAAACCTCGGATGGCAAGACGGAATAAGATTTATTTGGAGATATAAATTATGTTAATGCCTAAAAGGACCAAATTTCGCAAAGCTCAGCGTGGCCGCATGAGAGGTAAAGCCAAAGGCGGCTTTTCGGTCGATTTTGGTGATTTTGGTCTGAAAGCGATGGAACCCTGCTGGCTTACCAACCGCCAGATTGAAGCGGCGCGTATTGCCATGACCCGGCATATTAAGCGGGGCGGGAAGATCTGGATTCGCATTTTCCCGGACAAACCTGTTACCAAAAAACCAGCGGAAACCCGTATGGGTAAAGGTAAAGGGGCACCGGAATTCTGGGTGGCGGTTATCAAACCGGGTCGGATCCTGTTTGAAATCCAGGGTGTCAACGAGGCTCTGGCCAATGAAGCTCTGCGCCTGGCGGCTAACAAGTTACCTTTGAAAACCAAGTTTGTGACCCGTACCGATACCGAGGGAGTTTGATTATGAAACTACGTGAAATGCGCGAATTAACCAAGGCGGAACTCCTCCAGCAGAAAAGAGATCTCGAAGAAGAACTCTTTAATCTCAAAATGCGCAAATCAATAAAATCGCTGGATAATCCCCTGCGCACCAGACAGGTTGACCGCGAAATTGCCCGTATCCTGACTCTTTTGAGGGAGGATGAAATGGGTATCAGGGTCCTGGCGGAAAGTAAAAGGTCTATTCTGGCAGATGCCGACAGTTTGAAAAAAGCCAGGGTGAATAAGGAAGAAAGCAATGGCTGAAAAGATTCAAAGAGCAACCAGGAAAGTTCGTGTCGGAACCGTCGTTTCCGATAAGATGGATAAGTCGATTGTAGTCCGGGTGGACCGGACAATGAAGCATCCGCTTTATCTGAAAACCATCAGAACTTTTTCCAAGCTTTATGCTCATGATGAAAAGAATGAGGCGAAGGTCGGTGACCTGGTTCAGGTCATGGAAACCAAGCCGTTATCGAAAACCAAGCGCTGGCGCCTGGTGGAAATCCTGGAAAAGGCCGAATAGGCTGGGTTTATTCAAGAGAGGTGTTTTGCGATGATTCAGGAATATACAGTCTTATCTGTGGCGGATAATTCGGGCGCCAAGCGGGCCATGTGTTTTCGTATCCTCGGCGGGAGCAAGAAAAAGTATGCCTCCATCGGTGATATTATCGTGGTGACGGTAAAAGAAGCTATTCCGGGCGGCACGGTCAAAAAATCCGAAGTTTGCAAGGCGGTAGTGGTGCGGACGAAATCGGAGCTCAAGCGCAAGGACGGTTCGCTGATAAGGTTCAGCGATAATGCCGCGGTCATTATCAATGAACAGAACGAACCCCGCGGAACGCGTATTTTCGGTCCCGTGGCCCGTGAATTACGTGAAAAACAGTTCATGAAAATAATCTCCCTCGCTCCTGAGGTTATTTAAGAGGGAAATGTAATTATGAGAATTAAAAAAGGCGATACCGTTTATGTCCGCACCGGTCAATACAAGGGGAAAACCGGCCGGGTGCTGCATGTCGATGTAAAGAAAAATGTTCTCCTGGTGGAAGGCATTAACATGAAAAAGAAACATCAGCGGCCCACCCAAAAGAACCCCAAAGGTGGGGTTATAACCATGGAAAATCCCATCCATATAAGCAATGTGGCCCTGTATAATTCTTCGTTGTCCGCACCCACGAAATTTTCCTCGCGGGTTATTGACGACAGCGGCAAGAAAAGAAAAATCAGGATATGTCTCAAAACCGGAGAGGAAATTTAAGAGGTTAAGACATGGCCAGACTTAAAGATAAATATCTTAACGAGATACGCCCCAAGTTGATGAAAGAAAACAGCTATACTTCCGTAATGGAAGTTCCGCAAATGACTAAAATCACCATTAACATCGGGGTCGGCGAAGCTCTCCAGAACGCTAAAACTCTGGAAGCCGCCGTGGCAGACCTGACCGCCATCACCGGCCAGAAGCCGGTGGTGACCAAAGCCAGGAAAAGCATCTCGAATTTTAAGGTTCGCAAGGGTAACCCGATTGGCTGCATGGTTACTCTGCGCCGGGAAAAAATGTACGAGTTTTTCGACCGCCTGGTTAATATTGCCATGCCCCGGATTCGCGACTTCCGCGGCGTCAGCCCCAAGTCTTTCGATGGTCGCGGCAATTACAACCTGGGTCTTAAAGAACAGCTGGTTTTCCCGGAAATAGATTATGATAAAGTTGATAAAGTACGTGGTATGACGGTGACCATTGCAACTACCGCCAGGACCGACGAGGAAGCTCGTCAGTTGTTAACTGAATTGGGAATGCCTTTCCGCAAGTAGGAGAAGAATGGCTAAAAAGTGTTTAATAGAAAAACAGAAACGCAAGCCGAAGTTTAAGGTTCGGACTTATAACCGTTGCCGTCGATGCGGCCGGCCCCGGGCTTATTTGCGTCGCTTCGGGATTTGTCGTATTTGTTTCCGGGAAATGGCTCTGGCCGGTGAAATCCCCGGAGTGGTTAAAGCTAGTTGGTAAAGTTATTATTTGGAGAAATGATTTATGACGATGACCGATCCGGTCGCTGACCTTTTGACGAGGATAAGGAATGCCCTCAAAGCGAAAAAGCCCGCAGTGGATATTCCCGCCTCAAATCTTAAACTTGAGATTGTCAAAATTCTCAAGGAGACAAGATATGTTCGCGACCTCATCGAACTGCCCGATAACAAACAGGGTATCCTGCGCATTTATCTCAGGTACACCCGCGGCGATTCGCCGGTTATCAGAGGCTTTCAGAGGATTTCTCGTCCCGGTTTACGCAAGTACCTCGATGCCGAGGAAGTAAAACGGTCGACCTTCAATACCCGCGGGATGTCGATTCTGTCGACTTCGTCCGGGGTCATGACCAATTTCGACGCCGCCAAGAAAAATATCGGGGGCGAAATCTTATTAAGATGCTGGTAAAGGAAGGTTTGGACAATGTCGCGAATAGGTAAAATGCCGGTCTCCATCCCGGCCAAAATAAAGGTCGAACTCCGGGGCTCCGAAATTTCGGTAACGGGTCCCAAAGGTTCCATGACGAAAACCCTCCATCCGGATATGAAGGTGTCTATTGAGAACCAGGAAGTTCTGGTCAGCCGACCGTCCGATGACAAAGCTCATCGGGCTCTTCATGGTCTGACCCGGGCTCTCATACATAATATGGTTCAGGGAGTATCGCAAGGTTTCTCCCGTACACTTCTGATGGTCGGTGTCGGCTTCCGGGCGGAGGTAAAAGAACGGAGCCTGATACTCTACCTCGGCTATTCTCACCCGGTCATCTTCATACCCCCGGAGGGTGTTTATGTCAGTGTCGTTCCCAAGGAAAATAAAATTGTCGTTGATGGTATAGATAAAGAGTTGGTTGGACAAACCGCGGCCAAAATTCGTTCGTTGAGAAAACCGGATCCTTATAAAGGTAAGGGTATCCGTTATCTCGATGAACAGGTAAGAATCAAGGCCGGCAAAACCGCTGGATAATTTAGTATTGGTGTGATAGGAAAATGGCTGATAAAAACATTATGAAAAGTGACAAGGCCGAGCGCCGTCGCCGGCGGGTACGTAGTAAAATCTCCGGAACCAAAAAATGCCCCCGCCTGACGGTAAGCCGTTCTTTGAATAACGTGACTGTTCAGATAGTGGACGATGAAAACATGGTTACCCTGGTAGGGCTGGCGTCCAATTCCAGGGAAATGCTCAAAGTCATCAAACCGGAAGAGAAAAAGACCGAGGTAGCCCGGAAAGTGGGTATGAAAATTGCCGAGCTGGCTAAAGCCAGGGGCATCGAAACCGTGGTCTTTGACCGAAACCAGTACCGTTTTCACGGTCGTATTAAAGCGGTGGCGGAAGGCGCTCGCAAAGGCGGGCTGAAATTTTAATTGATAAAACGTCGATTATTTTATAGATGAGGTAGAGATTGACAAAGTTTGAAATGGAATCCCTCGAGTTCGAGGAAAAGGTAATCAATGTCAAACGGGTTGCCAAAGTCGTCAAGGGCGGCCGGCGTTTCAGCTTTACCGCCCTGGTTACAGTCGGCGATAAAAAAGGTAAGGTCGGTATCGGTATGGGCAAAGCCTCCGAAGTATCGGAAGCGATACGTAAAGGTACGGAGGCAGCCAAACGCAGTATGGTCGAGGTCAACCTGATTAAAGGAACCATCCCCCATCGCATTGATGGTGTTTATGGTGCTTCAACCGTAGTGATGCGCCCGGCGTCGCCGGGTACTGGTGTGATTGCCGGCGGCGCAGCCCGGGCGGTTCTGGAAGCTCTGGGTGTTCAGGATATCCTTGCCAAGGCGCTGGGCAGCCGCAATCCGAGCAACGTAGTGAAAGCAACCATGAACGGCCTTATGAACTTACGCACTAAAAAACAGGAAATCAGTCTCCGCGAGGAAGCCTGATCACCTTTTGTGAAGGGTCATGAAAATGGGCAGACTGAAAATAACACAGATAAAAAGCACTATCGACCGCAAGGAGCCGCAGAAACGAACTATCAAGGCTCTCGGCTTGGGTAAAATTCGCCGTACCGTGATTCACGATGATACGCCCCAGATTAGGGGAATGGTCCGGGCGGTAGCCCATCTGGTTTCGGTAGAAAAAATAGATTAAAATATTTTAGCTATAGAGGCTTGCAGTGCAATTACATGATTTGAAACCGCCGAAAGGTTCTAATAAGAATCGCAAGCGTGTTGGCCGTGGTCCCGGCAGTGGCATGGGCAAAACCTCCGGCCGGGGACATAAGGGTCAGCGGGCACGAAGTGGTAGCAAGAAACGGATCGGCTACGAAGGTGGCCAGATGCCCCTGCATCGCCGCCTGCCTAAGTTTGGTTTTACCAATATCTTTAAAAAAGAATATCAGGTTGTCAACCTCGCCGCATTGAACCGATGTGAATCCGGAGAGGTCACTGCGGATACTCTTCTCAAGGCCGGCCTGGTGAAAAACACCAGCATCCCGATTAAAATTCTGGGGAACGGTGAGGTGCAAAAAGCTTTTACCATTAAAGCCGCAGCATTCAGCAAAGCAGCGATTGCCAAAATCGAAGCCGCGGGCGGAAAGACTGAGGTGGTTTAGTGTTAGAGACTTTTAAGTCAATCTTCAAGGTCGAGGAGCTGAGAAAAAGGATTTTATACACTCTCGGCCTTCTGGTTGTGTACCGTATCGGTGGGCATATCCCCACCCCCGGTGTGGACGGGTCTATTCTGACCAGTGCCCTTTCGTCACAGTCAATATTCGGACTTCTGGACCTCTTTGCCGGCGGGGCATTCGCTAAAGCGACTATCTTCGCGATGGGGATTATGCCCTATATTTCGGCTTCCATTATGCTCCAATTGCTCGGTGCGGTGGTGCCGTACCTGCAACGACTGCAACGTGAGGGTGAAGAAGGACGGCGTAAAATTACTCAGTACACGCGTTACCTGACGGTTTTGATTGCCGCCATGCAAGCCTGGGGTACTTCGGTGTTCATAACCTCCATTAATTTCAACGGTATCCCGGCCGTACACATGTCGTCGACTTCGTTCATCCCCCTGACTATTCTGACTTTTACCTGCGGTACGATCTTTATCATGTGGCTGGGCGAACAAATAACGGAAAAAGGTATCGGCAACGGTATTTCTCTTATTATTTTCATAGGGATTATCGCCCGCTTTCCTGATGCCGTTATCGAGGAAGTGCTGTTCATGTGGCATGGGACCCGGCCTATATATCTTGAAATCATCATGGTTAGTTTGATGATTGCGGTGATTGCGGCGGTTATCCTGATGACCCGAGCACAGAGAAGAATCCCGGTTCAGTACCCTCGCAAGGTTATCGGCCGTAAGGTGTTCGGCGGCGCCACCACCCATCTGCCGCTGTCGGTCAACTCGGCCGGTGTGATCCCGATTATTTTTGCCCAGTCGATTATGTTCCTGCCGTCAACGGTGGCACAACTCTTCCCGGAAACGGAATGGTTGCAGAACATGATGTCGGTCTGGCTGGCCCCGGGAGCGTTCTGGTATTCGATTATCTATGGTCTGATTATCATATTCTTCGCTTATTTTTATACCGCCATCGTCTTCAACCCGATGGAAATGGCGGATAATATGCGTAAAAACGGCGGTTATATACCCGGCATTCGTCCCGGTAAAAATACGTCCGATTATATAGAAAAGATTTTGACCCGCATTACCCTGCCGGGAGCGATTTTCTTCGCCTGTATCGCCATTCTGCCCTGGGTCTTGATTAGCCGCGCTAATGTCAACTTCTTCTTCGGCGGCACCGGTCTTCTGATTGTCGTCGGCGTGGCGCTGGATACGCTCCAGCAGATTGAATCGCACCTGGTAATGAGACATTATGACGGGTTCCTGAAAAAAGGGAAAATCAGGGGGAGGTCAATGTAACATGAATCTGGTTTTTTTAGGTCCCCCCGGGTCGGGTAAGGGAACCCAGGCGGTACGGGTCGCGGAAAAACTCGCTATCGTACATCTTTCAACCGGTGATATGCTTCGGGAAGCAGTTAAAAAAGGAACGCCGCTGGGTAGGAAAGCCGAAGCTTATATGAAAAAAGGAGAACTGGTGCCCGACGAATTGATTATCGGGATGATAGAAGATAAAGTAACTTCCGGTGATTTAAACAATGGTTTTATTCTGGACGGTTTTCCCCGGACGATTCCCCAGGCACAAAGCCTTAAAGATATGTTCAGGAAAAATAAAATCGCTCTCGATAAAGCCATTCTCCTGATGGTTTCCGACGAAGAGATAATCAAGCGTATCAAGGGCAGGGCGGAGCAAGAAGGCCGGGCTGACGATACTGAATCCGTTGCTCGCAACCGGCTTGAAGTTTACCGCCGACAGACCGAACCCATTATCGATTTTTATCGCCAGGAATCTATTCTGACCGAGATTCGGGGCGAGGATACGATGGATAACGTTTTTAAGGCAATTTTAAAAGTACTGGAATAGTAGCAGTTTTGATAATACTTAAAAACAAAGAACAGATTGAAATCATGCGCCGGGCCGGCCAGGTGGTCAGCCAAACCCTTGATATGGTAAGTGAGGTGATTAAGCCGGGGATGACGACAGCGGAACTTGACTGTCTCATCGAAGCTTTTATTATCTCTAAAGGTGCTATCCCGGGTTTTAAGAACTATCAGGGTTTCCCCGCTTCGGCCTGTATCTCTATTAACGACGAGGTGGTTCACGGTATCCCGGGCAAGAAGGTCATTAAAGAAGGTGATCTGGTTTCGGTCGATGTCGGCTCGATTGTCGATGACTATTACGGCGATTCAGCCCGGACTTTCGCGGTGGGTAAAGTTTCACCGGAGAAAAAACGCCTGATGGAAATTACCTATAAATCACTAATGGCCGGTATTGACAAAGCCAGAAAAGGTAATAAATTAGGTCAGATTTCAGCAGCGGTTCAAAAGGTAGCGGAAGACGCCGGTTTTGGTGTCGTGCGCCAGCTGGTCGGTCATGGTATCGGCCGCAGAATGCATGAGGAACCCCAGGTCCCGAACTTTGGTTCTCCTCACGAAGGGCCGGTTCTGGAAGTCGGAACGGTACTGGCGATAGAACCCATGATTAACATGGGGACTTATAATGTAAAGACTTTACCCGATGGCTGGACAGTGGTCACGGCCGACGGGTTGCCGTCGGCTCATTTTGAACATACTGTGGCGGTTACGGAAAACGGCCCGGATATTTTGTCCTTAAGTTAAAGGAATTTATGGCCAAAGAAGAAACCATAACGGTCGAAGGAAAGGTTATTGAACCGCTGCCCAATGCGATGTTCCGGGTGGAACTTGATAATGGACATAAAATTTTAGCTCATATTTCCGGCAAGATGCGCATGCATTTCATTAAAATATTGCCGGGGGATAAGGTAACGGTGGAACTGTCGCCTTACGATTTAACGCGCGGCCGAATTACCTATCGTTATAAATGACATAAACAGTGAAGGTGATAAAATGAAAGTAAAATCCTCCATAAAAAAGCGTTGTGAACACTGTAAAATAGTGAAACGGCGCGGCGTTTTACGGGTTATCTGTTCCAAGAACCCGAACCATAAGCAACGCCAGGGTTAGAAAGTATAATTTTTTCATAAGGAGTTATAAATTGGCTCGTATTGCCGGTGTTGATTTACCGAAGGATAAAAGGATAGAAGTCGCCCTGACCTATATTTTTGGCATAGGTCCCCGAACTTCCCAGCTGATATTGAATAAAACAGGTGTCAATCCTGACGTCCGGGTACAACAATTGTCCGATGATGATGTCGCGAAACTTCGCAGCGTCATTGAAAACGAATATCATGTCGAGGGGACATTACGCGGTGAAATTTCGATGAATATCAAGCGTTTGATAGATATTGGTTCCTATCGGGGACTGCGCCATCGGCGGGGTTTACCCGTGCGCGGTCAGCGTACCAAGACTAATGCCCGAACGCGGAAGGGACCCCGGAAATCTATCGGTGGCCTTAAAAAGAAAGCCCCCGCCCCCAAGTAAGATAAATATTAACTGGATGTAGAGGTTAGAAGTGGCAAATCCCAAAAAGAAAACAACGAAAAAAAGAACTCGTCTGGTTGACACCAGTGGTGTCGTGCATATTAAGGCGACTTTCAATAATACCCTTGTGACCATCACCGATTCCACCGGCCGCGCCGTATCCTGGGGTTCGGCTGGGAAAGTGGGTTTTAAAGGTTCGAAAAAATCAACCCCTTTTGCCGCCCAGATGGCGGCCAGTGAAGCGGCCAAGGAGGCCATGGACCTGGGTTTGAGAAAGGTTGAGGTCTGGGTAAAAGGTCCCGGTTCCGGGCGGGAAGCGGCGGTGCGTTCCATCTCCGCCGCCGGGCTGGAAATTACTTTAATTAAGGATGTTACCCCGATTCCGCATAACGGCTGTCGTCCTCCGAAGCGGCGTCGGGTTTAAAATTCTGAAATTTTATATTTTTTTAAGGAGAATAAATGGCTCGTTATCGTGACGCCAACTGTAAATTGTGTCGCCGAGAGGGTGAAAAGCTCTTCCTGAAAGGAGCCCGGTGCATGACGGACAAATGTGCTCTGGAAAGACGTCAGTATGCCCCGGGACAGCACGGGCAGAGCATGCGTCGTAAAATCTCCGCCTATGGATTGCAGTTGCGGGAAAAACAGAAAGTGCGCCGAACCTACGGCCTTCTGGAAAAACAGTTCAAGAATTATTTTAAAAAGGCCGACGCCAAAACCGGAATCACCGGTGAAAACCTGATCCAGATGCTGGAACAACGTCTGGACAATCTGGTTTACCGGCTTGGTTTTGCGCCGTCACGCAAGGCCGCCCGCCAGCTGGTTCGGCATCGGCATGTCACTATCAATGACCGAATTGTGGATATCCCTTCCTACCAGGTCATGCCGCGGGAAATTATCCGTATCAAGGAAAAATCCAAAAAACTGGATATGATTCATGCTGCCCTGAAACTGGGACGAGGTGAAGAAATCCCGTGGTTGAGATTGAACAAGGCTGCCCTGGAAGGGGAACTGCTGGAAATCCCGAAACGCACGGAAATCCCCTTAACGGCTAATGAGCAGTTAATTGTAGAACTATATTCAAAATAGGAAATTTGCCCCTGTCGGGAGGAATTGAAAAAATATGAAATGGAAACCAATCACTATGCCTAAAGAGGTCGTCAACGACCAGTCTTCGGCTACCGAAAACTATTCACGTTTCATTATTGAACCGCTGGAACGCGGCTATGGCGTGACCCTGGGTAACAGCCTTCGCCGGATTTTACTTTCGTCTATCCAGGGTGCGGCGGTCGTCTCCATGCGCATCAATAATTGTCTGCATGAGTTTTCGACTCTCGAGGGCGTCTATGAAGACGTTGCGGATATCGTGCTCAATGTCAAGAATATCATCGTCCGAATGCATGCCGATGAAATGCGTACCCTGCACCTGAAAGCCGATAAAAAGGGTAAAATAACGGCGGGCATGTTTGAAGGAAATCCTGATTTCGAAATTCTCAATCCCGATTTGCATATTTGTGAATTGACCAGCGATATTCCTTTTGAGATGGAAATTGATATCGATTCCGGTCGCGGTTATCATGTCGCCGAAATGAACAAGCGTCCCGATGTTCCGGTTGGTACGATTTTTCTCGATTCTCTTTTCTCCCCCGTTACCAAAGTATCCTATTTTGTTGAAAACACCCGGGTCGGACAGAAAACCGATTACGACCGGCTGATTATCGAAATGACCACCAACGGGGCAATTACTCCCGAAGACGCTCTCAGTTATGCCGCAAAGCTCCTCAAAGACCACCTCCAGCTCTTTATCCATATGGATGAGGAGATTATGGTGGAGGAAGAACCCGAAGAAGACGAAGAGATCGTCCGGGTTCGCAATCTTTTGAAAACACGCGTCGATGAACTGGAGTTGTCCGTGCGATCCTCCAACTGTCTCAGAGCGGCAAATATCCAGACTATCGGCGATCTGGTTACCAAAACCGAGTCGGATATGCTTAAATATCGCAATTTCGGTCGTAAGTCTCTCAACGAAATCGGTTCCCTTTTGGAACAGATGGACCTCTCTTTTGGCATGGATATCTCCAAATACCTGGAAACCCAGACTAATAACAAATAACGGTGAATGAAATGGGACATCAAGATAGTATAAAAAAATTAGGAAGAACCAAATCGCATCGGGAAGCAATGCTGGCTAACATGGCCATGTCGTTGTTTGCTCACCGCATGATCAGGACCACCGACGCTAAAGCCAAAGCCCTAAAGCCGCTGGTGGATAAACTTATAACCGTTGCCAAAAAAGATACCCTGGCCGCCCGACGGCAAGTGGCGAAAACCATTCATATCAAAGAAATCTTTAAAAAGTTTTTTGAGGATGTAGTTCCTCAGTTCAAGGACCGTAATTCCGGCTTTACCCGTGTTATTAAATTAGGCGTGCGGCGGGGGGATGGAGCTTCTCTTTCCATCGTCGAACTCCTGACGGAAAAACCACCTGAAAAAAAGGAAACCAAGGATAAGAAAAAAGGAAAAGCCAGAACCGCCGGAACCAAGAAATAATATCAGTACCCCTGTGTAATATTGCTTAAGTGTCAAAAGAGCAATATCTTGCCGGGGAAATGGGAATCCTTAAAAAAACCCGTTCATAGCGGGTTTTTTTTATCCTTTAAATTGCTTGTTATAATTTTCCTGATTTATTATATATATTTTAATCCGGAGCTTCATAGAATATGGCTTATTGATTGATGGCGAGGCTATTAAAGCGAGTTACTTGACCCATGTTGGATTGCTGGCAAACCCTTGAGAATATCTGTTGTAAGGGAAAAATCTTTTTCCAAAATTATTCTCTGAATAAAATTATTTTAAACTGGTAATGAAAGATATGCGGTTTTCCACCAAAAAACGGGCGAGAAGGAAACAATAACTTAATATTTTAAAATGTAGAGAGGGTGCAATGGAAGATGTTCAAAAGAAGGGAATGTCAAAGGGTTGCCTGATAGGTTTAATTGTCGCGGGTGTCCTTCTGGTAATTATTATTATAGCCGGAATCACCTGTTATATCTATAAAGACGACCTCGCCAAAATGGGTTTGGTGACCATCATCAATGGTGTCAAAACCGAGATAACCACTCATCCGGTGGAAGGCGTGGATACGGTTCAGTTTAACGCCCTGGCGGATGTTTTTATAACCAAGTTCAACGAATCCGAACTTGACTATGAAAAATACGCCGCGGTCTTTCCCCAGTTACAGGCTATGATGAGTGACAAGAAAGTCGATGCTGAGGAAGTTGAAGCTCTCAAAGAGATGATGGTTAATTATTTCCCGGAACTTGAACAGTATTTGCCGGTCCAGGAGCTGCCGGATACGCTGTTTCCTGGAGATACGTTGACGACCGAATAAAAAATAAACCGGTGTTCTGACACCGGTTCATGATAGTTCGGGGAAGCATGGCTTTACTTTATGTGTTGATTCCAATCTTGCTCGCCTATTTTATCGGGGCGGTGCCTTTTGGTTTGCTGGTTGCTCGCTTTTACGGGGTAGCTGATATTCGCAAAGAAGGTTCGGGTAATATAGGGGCGACCAATGTCTGGCGGGTCGCAGGCGGCGGGGCGGCTCTCTGGGTCTATCTTCTGGATATCGGTAAGGGGGTAATGGCTATTCTTATCGCCCGCCAGTTTGCTTCGACCTTGTTACCCCATGACTATCTGCTGGTTTTATGTGCAATTGCGGCGGTTATTGGAAATATTTTTCCGCTTTATCTCGGGTTTAAGGGTGGTAAAGGCGTCAATACCTCGCTGGGGGTGATGATTATGCTCCTGCCTGTCGAAACCTTGATATGCCTGGTGGTTTTTTTACTCGTTGTGTTTGTTTTTCGCTTTATTTCCCTGGGCTCGATAACAGCCGCGGTCAGCCTGTTTCTCGTTGTTGTGATTGAGAAATACCTTATGGCTGTTGAAATATCGTCGATTTATCTTTATCTGACTTTTTTTCTGGGGGTGATGGTTATTATTTCTCACCGCCAGAATATTCGCCGCCTTTTAAGCGGAACCGAAAATCGCTTTCGCTTTCCTTCTAGGGCTGACCGGGCGGGTTCTCATGTCTGAGCGGATTTCCGTATTGGGCGGTGGTTCTTGGGGTATGGCGGTAGCCTATCTGCTGAATCGAAAAGGCATGGAAGTTACCCTGTGGGAATACTTTCAGGCTGATTATGAAAAATTGCTTAACCATCGCGGTAATTTTGACAAGCTTAAAAATCTGAAACTGGCCGACAGTATTATTGTCACTAACGAACTTTCAACAGCGGTACAAGATTGCCGCCTACTGGTACTGGCGGTGCCGTCGCAGTACGTCCGGTCGGTGTTAACTTCAGCAGGAAACCGGCTGAACCATATTAAAGGAGTGGTTAACCTGGCCAAGGGTATCGAGAAGAAAACCTTGAAGCGGATGTCGGAAGTGATTCGTGAGGTAACGTCCCTGTCGCCCGACAAGATTGTTACGCTTTCGGGTCCATCGCATGCTGAGGAAGTGATTCTTGATATGCCGACTACCGTAGTGGTCGCGGGTCATTCAGATGACCTGACTACTTATGTCCAGGAATGTTTCAGCGGCAATGTTTTCCGCGTTTACAAATGTGATGACCTGGTCGGGGTGGAGCTGGGTGGTTCTCTGAAAAATATCATTGCCATTGCTGCGGGTATTGCCGATGGTTTGGGGATGGGTGACAACACCAAGGGCGCTCTTATAACGCGGGGTCTTGCCGAAATCACCCGGCTCGGCACCGCCCTGGGAGCAAATGCCGAAACTTTTGCCGGGCTGTCGGGCATGGGCGACCTGATTACGACTTGTATCTCCCGGCACAGCCGCAACCGCTGGGTGGGTGAACGAATCGGCCGGGGAGAACAACTGGAAGAAATACTTCGTAAAATGAAAATGGTGGCCGAAGGGGTGGAGACCACCCGGTCAGGATATCAGCTGGCGCAATTACATAGTGTGGAAATGCCCATTACGGAGGCGGTTTACCGGGTTTTATTTGAAAATAAAGCTCCGGCTGAAGCTGTCGAAAATCTGATGGGCCGGACTTTGAAACCTGAAATATGGCAATAAATGGTTCGATTAGGATAAAGCAACCATGACCAAAAAAGTACTTGACGAAAAAAGGTATTATGCCATCAGTGAAGTCTCGAAAATTACCGGACTCGAGGCTTATGTGCTGAGGTACTGGGAAAAAGAATTTCCCGTCTTAAGACCCAAAAAAAACAGAGGAGGAAACAGGCTCTATACCGCTAAGGATATCGAACTTATTAACCGGATTAACCATTTGAGAACCAGGGAAAAGCTGACCATTGCGGGAGCGAGAACCAAACTGATGATGAAACGAACCGCTGAAAAGCAGACTTATATGGTCGGTTCCGCGAAAATCAAAACTCTGGCCGGCCAGATAAGAAGAGATATTGAGGATATCCTTAAATTTTTCTCTTGAGTTTCCTGGAATTTTAGATACATTTCGTCTGTTTCAGAGCCTGTGTTTACCTGGGTCGTAAACTGTTGTCGGAGCGTAGCGCAGTTGGTTAGCGCACTCGCTTGGGGTGCGAGAGGTCGGCCGTTCGAATCGGCTCGCTCCGACCATTTTTTGTCCGTGTCAAAGCCTCTTTTAATCCCTTCTCCGCTTAGTTGGTATAATATTTATATGACCGCTGTCGGTATAAAAGATGTTCTGGTTATCGTGCCGGTGTATAACGCCGCCCCGCATCTTCCCGAACTAATACGCCGCTGTCGGGAGATTGTGGAACCCGGGAAGCTGTTATTTATTAACGATGGTTCCCTTGACGACAGCCTTACGATTCTTAAAAAGGAACAGGTTAATTATATCTCTTTCCCGACTAACCGGGGTAAAGGCGCGGCTCTGAAAGCCGGTTTTGTTTATGCCATCCGGGAGGGCTACCGGTCGGTGATAACGATCGATGCCGACCTTCAGCACCCCCCCGAGGAAATTAAAGGTTTTCTTGAGATGGATGACGGCCAGACGGTCTTGATCGGTACTCGGCATATCAAGTTAAAGGATATGCCCTTTCCGCGATGGTTGTCCAACAACCTGACTTCCCTGATTATTTCAATTTTTTCCAGTCAGCGGGTCCGCGACAGCCAGTCCGGGTTTCGCCTGATGCCCACTGCGATTTTAAAGTTGGTGCCTTTGAAAACCGTCAAGTATGATTTCGAATCGGAAATGCTCTTCAAAATGGGCGCCCTTGGTTGTGACATCGGCGAGATTCCGATCTCGACTATATATGACGGCTCCCGTTCTTATATTAATCCTTTTAAAGACACCTTGCGTTTTGTCCGCCAGATTTGGAAACGTCTCTGGGCATAGTAACTTCTGCTTGCTTTTACCGGCTCAACGGACTAAACTTAGGCTTATGAAATTAGCTCAAATCTTCTCTAACTACTATACCGTTCGTAAAGAATTGGTGGCCGCCGTGGAAAGGCTGACGCCGGACCAGTTGGCTTTTACCGCCCCGAATCATCCCAATTCTATAGCCCGTCTGCTGGTGCATATCGCCGAAACGGAATATTGTTGGCTTGACCTGGTAGCTTTGAAAAAGGAAACGGTATTCGACCCAAGCAGGTTTGAAAAGATATCCGCTCTGCCGGAAATACTGAAACTTCTGGAGTATCATTTCGGTGAATTTTCCCGGTATCTCGAGAATGAAGACATCGATGACTGGGACCGGGTCTTTTATGCGTTACCCGAGTCGGACGAAAAAGTTTCCAAACGCTGGCTGGTCTGGCATGTGGTCGAGCACCAGGCCCGTCACCGGGGACAGATATTCATGCTGATGCGGATGCAAAACCTGGAAGTACCGAATGTCTGAAAAGAAAAAACATTTCCTGATTACCAATGACGACGGTTATTTTTCGGACGGCATCAATGCCCTGTTTGATGAACTCTCGAGCATCGCCCGAGTGTACATGGTCGCCCCCGACAAAGAACAGTCGGCCAGCTCGCATTCGCTGACTTTAAACCGTCCCCTGAGAGTGCATAAAATCGACCGGTTTCGGTATATTACCGACGGTACGCCGACCGACTGTATTATGCTGGCCATTCATATGATATTTAAAAAGAAACGCCCCGATATGATTATCTCGGGCATCAATCACGGATCGAATATGGGCGATGATGTAACTTATTCCGGAACGGTGGCGGCCGCCATTGAAGGCTCCATCTTGAGAATTCCTTCAATTGCTGTTTCCATGGCCAATTACATTCCGGGGACGAAATTTGATAATGCCGCCCGGTTTGTAACCCGCTTTATCCGGATGTACGAGAAACTGAAACTGGATCCGGCTACTTTTTTTAATATAAATTTTCCTTTTAACAATGGCCGTCCCTATACCCGGTACGAAATTACCCGGCTCGGAGTAAGGCAGTACAAAGATATTATCGTCCATAAGACCGACCCCCGGGGCATACCCTATTACTGGATCGGCGGCCGCCCCAAATGGAAAACCACCCAGGGTTCCGATTTCGAAGCAATCCAGAAAAAAGTGGTTTCCATTACGCCTTTAAAGCTGAATTTTACCGATTTTGACTCCATTCCGGTCCTTCAGAAAATGAACCTCAAATTCTGAATAAGCCTCTATTTAAAGAATGGATAAATCATAGTTACGAGCCGATAAAATCGTTGACAAGTTGTAAATTTAGCCTATAATTATCTTCTTGATTCGGGGCGTGGCGCAGTTGGTAGCGCGCTTGGTTCGGGACTAAGAGGTCGCTGGTTCAAATCCAGTCGCCCCGATTTTATTTTAATCAGCAAATAAAATGAACCTGATTGTTGTCAGTTGTTTTCTTGGAAAAGTAAGGGATTAAATGCCTACCAGGAATAAGCCTGTCATTGCAGTCATCGGCGCCAGTAAATGTTCCAAGAAGCTGCGGGATATGGCGGCTCAGGTCGGGAAATACATCGCTGAAAATGGCGGAGTATTGGTATGTGGCGGTATGGGGGGGATTATGGAAGGTGCCGCCCGAGGAGCCAAGGAAGGCGGGGGAATAACTATCGAGATCGGAAGAGCACACGTCTGAACTCCAGTCACCGC
>CAZUAS010000060.1:0-17426 GCA_964618515.1 uncultured Ignavibacteriales bacterium
TTTCTTTGTCATAACCGACAGCGAGGGGAATGTCGGCCGCGGGAAATTTCTATTAATCCGTAACTGATGCAGATTGAACGTTACACCTTGAAAGACCTTCCGGAAGACTTAATCTCCCGGTTGAATGCTTACTCCCTGTTTACCTCGACCGGGTTTACAGCTCTCTGGGAAACCCTCGGAGGCAGGGCTGTTTTTGACGCCGTGGTGGAAAACCATAAGGTCCTGGCCGTTCTTCCCGGCATCGAGTTCGGCCGGGGTTTTTATCGAAGATATCAGGCCCTGCCGGACGGCTTGTACTGTCGCATCCTTAATAACACGGATGATGATGTTGACGTAAAGAAAATTGTTAGAACCTTGTTCTCGGCCCTGGTGAAGCGCGGTTATATGAAGCTGCATATCAGCGATTATTACAGGTTATTTGAAAGCCACCCTTCATTTCAGACGCTGGCCTGCCAGACCACTCTGGCGGATATTTCAGCCGCTGACTGGCAGCCGCCGGACAAAAAAATCCGATCGGAAATACGCAAGGCCGAAAGGGAACGCATCGTGATAGAAAAATTTGAAGCCGAAAAGCATTTTGACAAGTTCATACCCCTTATGAGACAGACGGAAAAGAGACATGGTCGAAGGCCGAAGTACACACCGTCTTTTTTCGAGGCGCTGGCCCGGCTGGTTCGGGAAGATGCCCGGGTCTGGTGGGTTTATGTTGATGCCGGCGATGAAGCCGTGGCGTCGCATATTTACCTTATCGATGACGATATGGCTCTCAACTGGCAGATATATTTCAACAAAAAATTTTCGTCGCTTAAATCCAACCAGTATATTCTATATTCGGTGGCTCGTCAGCTGGCGGCGAGGGGAGTGCGATATTTGAACTTCGGAGCCACTCCCGACGATGCGGTAGGACTGGAAAAATATAAAAATAAATGGGGTGGGAAAAACTACCGGTATCCTTGTTACCGGTATTTATCCTGGCTGGGCAGACTGTGGTGAAAGAAAAGAAACTTAAAGTACTGGTGCTGGCGGACAGCCGGGCTTTTCATACCGAACGCTACGTGACGGAGTTACGACGGCAGGGCTGTCACGTTTTGCCGGCCTCGCTGGAGCGGGGGGAAATGCATCATTACCTCTTGAAAAGCCGCGGCTTTATCTCGAAACTTCATTACATCATGGCAGCCACCGAGGTGCGGGGGATAATTCGACGTTTCCAGCCGGATATTATTAATCCCCATTATGTATCGGGGTACGGTTTTACCGCCGCCCTGGCCGGTGCCCGACGTTTTGCCCCGGTTCTTTTGCACCTGTGGGGGTCGGATATACTTATTGTCCCCGGCAAATCCGTCTTTCATCGCCGTAAAATCGTTTACGGGCTGAACCAGGCTAATTTTGTCATGGCCGATTCCGATTATCTGCTTCAGATAGCCCGGCAAATAAGTCCTTTCGAGGCCAGCGCCGTCATTCCATGGGGGATGGAAAAAAGATATCTGCAGTACCATAAATCTGATTATACCTTTTCGAAGCCACTTAAAATCATCATCCCCCGCCGTCATGAAAAAATTTATAATAATCTTTTCATTGTTCAGGCGCTGGCGCCTTTGGTCAACGCCGGGCGGGTGGCCCTCACTTTTCCCGATTTCGGCACCCTGGCCGGACATTTTCTGGTCAACGCCCGCACCCTGGTGGGGGAAAAGTTGAACGTTTATAAGAAGATGGACCGCGAAGATTTCCTGGCCTGCACCGCCCGGCACGATGTTTATCTGTCCAGCGCCATATCCGATTCCTCCCCGGCTTCGATGATTGAAGCCATGGGTCTGGGATTGATTCCCGTAGCCGCGGATATTCCCGGCATCAAGGAATGGTTGACGCCCGACACCGGTTTCGTCTACGAGCTTTATAACGGCGAACAACTGCGGGAAATCATTACCCGCCTTCTGGAGAGTAACGATTACCTGAAAAAACTTCGCCGGGATAACCTGGAAAAAGTCAAAAAGCAGGCGCTTTTCGAAGATAATATGACCAGAACAATCGAGATAATGCACCGGCTGGCGGCGACCTGGAGAAAGAAGTGAAAAAGATTCTCCTGATATGTTATTACTTTCCGCCTCTGGGATTGGGCGGGGTAGGGCGTCCCTTGAATCTTTTTAAAAAACTACCCGGGTTTCAGTATGATTGTCATATTCTCACGGTCAAACCGGTAACTTATCGTCACTACGAACCGGAACTTCTGGAAGGTCTCGATACAAATCGGATTTTCCGCTCCGGTTCACGTGACCCGCAACGCCTCATGTATCTTCTGGGGATAAGAAAAGTCAGTTCCGGGATGATTGAGAGCGGTCATAAAGTGTCCGAACGATTTTTCCCAGATTCGAAAGAGGGCTGGGTTAAACCGGCTATAAGGTTGGGGCGAACGTTGCTTAATAATTACCGCTATAACGCAGTTATTTCGACCTCACCGCCGGTCTCGTCGCATCTGGTAGCCCGACGACTGGCCGCCGAATACGGCGTTCCCTGGGTGGCTGATTTCCGTGATTTCTGGACCAGTTACAAAATTGAGGCGACCTACACCGGTGGAAAAAATATTCAAAAAGGATTAAAACTGCTTGCGGACATAAAGAAGGAAACCGCCGCCCTTACGGTTGTAAATCGTACCCTGGCGGAATATTTTAACACCGATGAAATAATTCCTAACGGATACGATGACGACCTTGCTGAGCTCTGGCGTGAACCGCAGGATACGAAATATTTTCATATCGGCTTGTTAGGGCATCAGCACGAAGATAAAGCTGTTACACCGTTCTTTGAAGTTTTATCCCATCTTAAGACATCAGCCCCCTCGGTATTCGATAGAGTAAGGATAATCCAGGTGGGACAGGTGGACCGGGTCTGGTTTGAACAGTCTCTTGACAGGTTTGGTTTAAAAGACAAATGTGCGATACATGGTTTTAAAGAAAGGAAAGAGACTGTCCGCATACTATCGGAGGTATCGCTTTTTTATATCGGTCTGGAAGCGGCCGGGGAACAGAAAATTATGCCGGCGCGTATGTACGACCTACTGGCGTCGGGACGCCAGATTATAGCTTATGTTGCAAGGGAAAGTGAAATTGCCCGTTTACTGGACGAAACCGGGGCGGGGATGTTTTTTGATGATACAACAATTATGGCCGCGGTTGCATTCCTGCAGCGCCAGGTCGATTTATCCGGACAGGGAAAACTGCCGATAAAGCCTCTACCCGCATATGCCCGGTCTTATTCTTCTTCAACTATGGCGGAAAAATTCGCCCGCCTTCTGGACAGGCTGACATGAAAGGAACCGTTGTAGAAATATCAGCCATTGTTATCGCCTACCACGGTATGAAGTTTCTTCCCGACTGCCTCCGGACTCTCTCGGACGATCTGCGTTCGTTAAGTCATGAAATTATCGTGGTGGATAACGGTTCGAACGACGGTTCGGTTGCGTATGTTAAAGAGCATTATCCGGATATAAGCCTTATCGAAAACAAGACCAACCTTGGTTTTGCCAGGGCGGTCAATATCGGTCTGGAAAAGGCACAGGGGCGGTATCTTTATATTCTCAACCAGGATCTTCGTTTTCCCCCAGGCACGGCCGTATCGCTCCTTGAACGCCTGAAAGCCGATGAAACGATCGGTTTAATCGGTCCCCGCTATATCGGTTTCGATGGGAAGCTTCAGAAAACAGCGCGGTCGTTTCCCTCGTACCGGCATATTTTTTTCCGGGCGCTGTTTCTTGACCGGCTGTTTCCGCGTCATCGCTGTTTCGCCGACTGGCGGATGGGCTGGTTTGATCATGAAACGGAAAAGTTCGTTGACCAGCCCATGGGCGCGGTGATGTTGATACCCCGGAGGGTAATGGAAGAAGTCGGAATACTTGATGAAAAGTTTCCCATTTTTTTCAACGATGTCGATTACTGCCGCCGCCTTAAAGCCGCTGGTTACCGGTTACTTTATTATCCCGGGGCAACGGTGGAACATTATGCCGGGGCGTCGGTGCGGCAGAAACCGCTTAAAATGCGAATAATATCCTCGCTGGCTTTGCTCCGTTATTTGAAAAAATATGCCCAGACCCGGGAATATCCGCTGGTGGTACTCTGCGCGGTGATACTCCTGGTTGGTTTGATCCCCCTCTCGATTGCGGCACTCTTCAAGAAAAAACCTTTATAAGTCCGGTTCTTAACGACGCAGCAGCGAGTTCAGCATATACCCGATGCGCCAGCGTTTTTCACCGCCGCTGTATGGTAGGTCGCAGTTCTTACAGGCTTGGTTAAGTTCGGGTTTGCGCTCGAGCAAGTTGTGTCGCAGTTGACGGTAAGGTCCGCCGTTCCATATTTCCATGATGGATTTCTCAAAAACATTACCCAGTATGGTGCGAGCCGCGGTATCCCGGCAACAGGCAACGCAATCGCCGTCGTAAGTAACCGCCAGCTGGGTCCAAGGATAGGGACAAAGGTGATAATGTTCTTCATCTTTCTCGTAGGGTAAATGACCGCAAAAATTGTGAAACTGCCGGGAGGTGAACCGGACGTGCGAACGCAGGTCGCCGTCAAACAGCGCTCTTAATTGGGACAATGAAGCCTTCGGTTCACTACCGGCGAAAGGAGCGATATCGTTGATACGCAGGTGAATATCAGGCCGGGTCTTTGCTTTTTCGGCCAGGTAACGCAGATTATCAAGGACAACAAAATAATGACCTTTCTGGCCGCGGATGGTTTCGAATGTTTGTTCATCGGCGGCGAAGTCGATGGAAATATGAAAAACCCCCGACTGTGACAGGCGGTCAATCGTTGACCGGTCAAGTAACGTTCCGTTGGAGGCGAATACAGCAACGTATCCGGCTTTTGAAATCATTTCGATAAAAGTTATCATGTCCCGGTTTAAAAAAGGTTCACCATCAAGCGTCAGGTTAATTTTATCGTTACCGGGAGCCGCCTCTTTGACGCGGTCCAAAAAAAGCTGAAAGTGGTCCACCGTTAATTTACCATGGGAGCGTAACTTATGGTGGCCCGGGTCGCTCTGGGGACAGAACGAACAGCTTAGGTTACAGACATTGGTCGGTTCGATGGTGTACTGAAAGGGGGGATAACTTAAAAAGGTTGAACGCGTGAACCTGTAAGCCCAGCCCAGTTTAATTATATGCCGTATTTTGTTCATCACCGGTTCGGTTTCATCATCTTTTGAATGCCGGAGCTCAAGATACGATTTTTTTAAGAGGAGAGCAAAGAAAAGACCATCGGCGGCCGCGTGGTTTTTTGTATCCGGATTATCAGCGAAGCAGAACCATTTTCCGGGTCTGGTTGTAAACCGGGGTGCTGAGACGGTAAAAATAAATTCCGGCGGCGACTTGTCCTCCCTTGTCGTTGAGCCCGTGCCAGGTAATTTCATGTTTCCCGAAAGCCAGTTCGTCGTCGATTAGTGTGATGACTTTCTGTCCCAGGATATTATAAATCGAAAGATTGACATGCTGGCGGGATGACAGTTCGAAAGTTATGACTGTGCTCGGATTAAAGGGGTTGGGGTAATTCTGCGACAGGCTGAAAGACCCGGGTAATAACTCCGGCTGGTCGTCGACATCGGTCAACGATAAATTAACATACTTTCCCTGGCTGACGGTAAAACCGGTTTTTAAAGCGGATATGGTATAAACTTTTTCAGGATTAAGGGGATTGACAAGGGTAACCCGGCCGTCATTATCGGTTAAGTAATCGCCGGCAAAGGCGGTATCTTCGAGGATTATAACCCGGCAGCCGGGTACCGGCAAATTAGCGGAAGTTACGATTACGGTCATAGCCCGTTCATCTGTTTTATCAAGGAGAAGGTCTAATTTTTTTGGAATAGCAGCATAAATTTTTAACGAGGGATCGCCGTAAAAGTTCTGTCCCAGAATCAAATCACGGTAGTAATAATATATCCGCTTAGAAGCCTGCATGGCTTCGATAGCCGGTCTGTCCGGATGAGCGAAGAGGGAATCGAAAAATATCTGCTGTAAGAGGTAACTGCTGCCCACCCAGCCCCAGCGTGATTGAGCGATAAGAGCCACCGCCCCGCCCTTATGGGACAAAAGATACTGGCTCATATTGGTATTGTGGGCATAGCTGGGCTGGTCGAAATCAAAGGCCCCGGTGTTGCAGGCGAGGGAGTAGTAGAAAGATGGTTTATCAGGAGCCAGTATCGAGTCCAGCGAGCCGTGACCGCTTTCCTGCGGGGCACTCAGAAAATAATTTTTCGGCCATTCGTTATAGCCGGCGGAACGAACAACGAAACCATCGCTGCGGCCATGAGCAATGATATTTATGATACCGAAACCTTCCTCTATGATGTCGTCCACTTCTTCGGGCAGAAGGTTGGATGGATTCAGGTCGTCACCGGTAGCCAGTTCCACACCACCGGTGGTGTCGATTTCGAAATTACCCGGGAAATGGTTCGCCACCCGGCCATGCTGCCCGCCACCACTGTAATCACGCATCTGGTCCGAAGAGAAAAAGAAAGTTCTCGCCAGGTACGACCGGTCTTCGGACCCGGGTTTAGTTTCATAGCATATTAGGTTATCAATGTAATTTATAACTTCTGTAGTATCGGAGAACGGGAGCCGTCCCACATACAACTCCGGTTCCAGATCGGGATTATCATCGTACTGTTCCCCCCAGACTCCGTCGCCGTCAACATCCCACTCCCCGGTCAGGTCGGCAAAATACAGGTCGCAAATCTGTAACTGGCCGGTGGACAGAAGTTCGTCGGTTCGGTAATGATATGCATAACGTACAGGCAGGTTGGTCTCGTCGCCGCCCAGAAGAACATATCGGCCGCCTTGGGAATGGAAAACCTTGAGATATTCGCGGAGTTTTTCAGCATCGTCACGTCCGCTGTAAGTCGAAAGGATCTCGTCGATTGTGATAATGCCGGTGCGGTATCCCGTGGCGTTTTTGTAGTCGGCTAACGGGCCAAACGATGCGGCTAATGCCGGACAGGTGATGATAATGTAAGAGATATTTTCGGAAAGTGAATTTTGATGCAATGCTTTATTCTGCCTGGCCGGTACTGATATGCTTATCTCACTTTCAGGTAATAATTGTGCGGCGCTGACTATTCTGTTGCCAACATATATTTTTATTTCCTGATGGAAGGTAAGTCGTCCCAGGCTGTCCACTGTTACCGGGAAAAGCACGAGTCGGGCATAACGCGTATCCCCGTAGATATGCTCGCCTGTTACCATGACAGGTGCAAATCCGGCCGGGCTCAAGGTCGCGTGAGCGATTGGAGAACAGGTTTCTTCCAGTGCTGAAGTCACCCGGTCGAGGAAGATATCGGCGGTTTCAAAGGTACCCGCCGGACAAGAATTTTCCGCCCGGTAGTGTAAATAATCGCTCTTTTCATCTTCGTTTAAGGCTACCAGGTAATTCCGGCCGGCGAGTGTGACGTTCATCCCCACCGCCACCGGATGATAATCAACGCAGGTTACTTCCAACCGGTTATAATCAACCGTTACATTTTCCGGGGAGAAGACAATAGTGGAAAAATCATCGGCATAGGCGACAGCTGTTAAAAACCAGATGGTCAGCCAAATGTATATATAGCGTTTCATGTAACCTTTCGTTTCAAGCTGAATCCCGGTCTTAAAGGGCAAGAAGACTGCCGTACGGATGGTTTAAAAGTTTTCTTTAAAACATTCTATTTTATTGATTAACAATGGATTAGTAGAACAAATGAGGAGTTAAAGACTTTTATTTTTTAAAAATTTAAAATGCTGTAGAGATAAGTCAATATAATATGGGTTATTATAAATATGAACTGATTGTCAAAAATAGTCTATGAAAGATGAGCAGGTATCAATCAATAAGTTAATAAAAATATAAAATTATTCTTTTATTATTCATTGAAATAATTGGAGTTAACAGTGTAATTTTTTTTATTTTTCTTTAAAAAACTTCTTGACTCTTGTGGAAAAAAAATGAAAATTAAGGTAGTTTTTGGGTAGATATGGAGAGATGTGGAGGATGCTTCTTTGACCGGTTTAATTGGCCGCTATCAGACGACCATGGATGAGAAGGGTCGCTTTGTTCTTCCCGCCAAACTTCGCGCTGTCGTAGGCCCTTCGCAGAAAAATCTTCTTGAAGGCGACCTGGTTCTTACCAAGGGGCTGGAAGGTTGTTTGAGCATATATCCGGAGAGTGAATGGGAAGAGATCCAGCGTCGTCTTTCCTCCCTTAGTTTTACTCAAAAAGATTTTCGTTTTTTCAGTCGTCGCTTTTATTCGGCAGCGGCAGTCGTTACTCCCGATAAAAACGGCCGGATTTTAATTCCCTCGCACCTGATAGAGGAAGCCAGGCTTAAAAAGGACCTGTTGATAATCGGACTCAATCGCTGGATTGAAATCTGGAATCCCGACCTTTTCGAGTACATCATGGAGCAGTCGGCGGGGAGTTACGAGGATACTGCCGAGAGACTGTTATCGGGTCATGAACAGACCGGGCCGTGATGTTTACCACCTGCCGGTTATGGTAACCGAGGTAGTCGGTTTACTGGTCACGAGAGTTGACGGTACCTATCTCGATTTAACCGCCGGTGGCGGCGGACATCTAAAGGCTCTGGCTGAGGTGTTGAATGAAAAAGCCGGTCTTTATGCGGTTGACCGGGACCCGGTGGCGGTGCAGTGGGTGGAGAGAGCCCTCGCGGGATTTCTTCAGTTTAAAAAAGTTATTAAAGCTGCTTTTGGTGATATCACCGGAGTGGTCGCACAATTTGAGGAGAAGACGTTCGATGGCATTTTTCTGGATCTGGGATTGTCCTCCCGCCAGGTTGACGAAAGTGAGCGTGGTTTCTCCTTTCAAAGCGACGGTCCCCTTGATATGCGTTTCGATACCGAAACCGGCACAACGGCTGCTGATTTAATAAATACTCTTGATGAGAGGGAACTCGGTAAACTCTTTAAGACCTTTGGTGAAGAAAAGCTGGCTTCTAAAATCGCCAATGCTGTAGTCAGGGAAAGACAGAAAAAAATGATTTTCACCACCGCGCAACTAAGGGAAATAGTCCTGGAAGTTGTCAGACCTCCTTATCAGATAAAATCACTGGCCCGCGTGTTTCAGGCGCTGCGCATGGCGGTCAACCGGGAGCTGGAAGAACTTCAGAGAGTTTTACCGGCGGCAGTGACGCTTTTAAAACCGGGCGGGAGGCTGGCGGTTATTTCTTATCATTCCCTCGAAGACAGAACGGTAAAAAAATTTTTTCAGCAGGCGGCTCGCGGTTGTGTTTGTCCTCCGCATTTACCGCAATGTGTCTGCGGGCAAAAGCCGAGTCTTAGAATCCTGACTAAAAAGCCGGTCACTCCTCAAAAAAGTGAAATTGAAAAAAACTCCCGGGCTCGTTCCGCCCGTTTAAGAGCGGCGGAGAAGATATGATAACAGCCAAGTCGGTACGCAATTATAAAGAAACCCTCGAACTGCGGTCGTTTATTTTCAACCGGATACGCACGCACCGTTATTTTCCCGTGGTGGTTCTGGTCGCGGTCTTGCTGGTCATTGGTTGCGTTCATATCTGGCAGCGGGTTCATGTCATCAAGCTGGTCAAGGAAGTTTCTCGTTTAAAAGCCGAAAACGTCAGCCTGACGGATGCTTATAAAAAAGTCCAGTCGGAGATAGCCGCCCTGTGTATGGCATCTCGCATCGAAGCTTATTCCGGCGACTCTCTGGGTCTGAAGGCGGTGTCGGCCAACCGTCTGTTTACCCTGGTAAAGGAAAAACAAGAACCGCTGCCTGTCGGGGGTGATGAATTGACGGCTATTATGACTTCCATAAAAAGAGTCGCCCGCCATGTACCGGTTTTGACCGGCAACAGTGCCCGAGCCGGTGAACTGGAGGGAATTAAATTTGACTCGGTGACAACCAAGGTCGGGGATAGATGAAAAGAACAAAACGGGAGAGAGTGCGACTGGGGGGGCTGTTTGTTTTAGTGTTTTGTTTTTTTACTGTTGTTACTCTGCGCCTGGTACACATTCAATTATTCCTTTCCAAAACCTACAGTGAGATTGTCGAGCGGCAGTCGTCGGGAAAAGTAGCCATACCCGCCGAAAGGGGCGTGATTTACGACCGCAACGGACAACTGGTGGCCAAGAATGTTTTCCAGGCCACCCTTTATGCTTACCCCAATGATAAGAAGGAACTAAAGCAGGTAGCGGCGTATCTTGATGACCTGTTCGATTTGAAGCCGGGCACGGCTCGTTCCCGGTATGAGCTTGAAGTTCGGAAATTCCGTTATATCAAAAGATGTTTAAGTGAGTCCTTGGAGAGAAGAGTTGTCGCCGACAGTGTACCACCGGGCCTGTATCTCCGCTATGAGAGCCAGCGGGAGTACCCCTTTGGCCCGGTGGGTAAACAAATATTAGGTTTTACGGATATCGATAACCGGGGGCAGTCGGGTTTTGAATTGGCCTTTGATTCGGTGCTGGCCGGTCAGCAGGGCTGGGCGGATATTCGCCGGGACGGTTTACGCAATGTTTTTCGTGTCAAAGAATCCGCCCTGGTCAAACCGGTCCCGGGGCAATCCTTGGTTCTGACTGTTGACTGGCGGCTTCAGGAAATTGTCGAAGAAGAACTGATGCTGGCGGTACAGAAGTATAACGCGGCTTCGGCCATGGCTGTTTTCCTCGACTGTAACAGCGGCGATATCCTGGCTATGGCGCATTATGACCCGAAGGAAAACAACCGTGATAAACCCACCAAGCTGCGCGCCATCACCGACCAGTTTGAACCCGGGTCGGTGTTCAAGGCCTTTACGGCCGCGGGTCTTCTGGATGGCGGTAAAGTTGATTTCGATGATTCCATCTTTTGTGAAAACGGTCAATATAAAATCGGGCGGCGAACCCTGCACGACGATAAAGAGCTGGGCTGGCTTAACTTCCGAAAAATAATCGAGTTATCCAGCAATATTGGTATCGCCAAGCTGGCCGTGGCTTATGGCGGTGAAAAACTTTTCGAATCTTATAAAAGGTTCGGCATCGGTCAGAAACTTCGCTGCGGTTTGCCGGGAGAGACTTCCGGCCAACTTATGCCGCCCAAAACCTTTTCGCCTTACAATGTTGCCGCTCTGGCGATGGGTCATTCGGTTGCCGTGAACAGCCTGCAACTGGCCGCCGGTTTTGCGGCTATCGCCAATGGCGGGGAGCTGTTGCGCCCAAAACTGCTTTTGGGTCATGTCGATGAAAACGGTTATGTCGTCGGACAACCGAAAAGAGACCTTATCGGGCGGGCAATGAAAGCCGGTTCAACGGATTCTCTAAAAGCCTTCCTGAGGGGGGTGGTTGTTGAAGGTACCGCCAAGCCGGTCAATTCCAAGGTTGTTGCTATCGCCGGTAAAACCGGTACGGCGGAAATCCCCGACCTCGAAAACCGGCGTTATTTTAAAAATAAGTTCATCGCCAGTTTTGCCGGCTTTTTCCCTTATGAAAGACCGGTAGTGGCCGGAGTGGTTGTCTGCGAAGCTCCACACCCGGTTACATATGGCGGCTACACGGCCGGACCTGCTTTTCGCCGCATCGCCGAAAGATACACAGTCTTGAATCCCGATCAGTTTATTACTCCAGAACGTTTGCTCGTCGAAAATACTCATCGCCTGGATAAAACCTTCAAGGTTCCGGATTTTATCGGACGTGATATCCGGCAGGTAAAAGATATAGCTGAACAGAAGGGGGTGAAACTGAGAGGTACTGCCGCTGAGGGGACGGTGGTCTGGCAGTTTCCCCCCGCTGATAGAATCCTCTTTGAAACGGATGAAGTACTGGTGATGGTTGCCTTGTCGAATAAAAAAGATGAGTTCGTAATGGCGGATTTAACCGGCCTGACAGTCAGGAAAGCGGCGGCTCTGCTGAACTATCTGGGGGTAAGTTATACTATCGAGGGAAACGGCCGGGTGGTGAGTCAGTCCGTCAGACCGGGTGAAAGCATCAACGATAAAACTAGTTGCCGCCTTAAATGCCGGCCTTGTTAGGAGAGTGGCGTATTACTTTAAAGGAGTTGATACAGGGTATCCCCGACGCTGAATTAAGCGGAGACGGTGAGGTGATGATTGAGAATATTGATTATGATTCCCGCCTGGTAAAAAAGAACGCTCTATTTTTCGCCGTCAAAGGTTTCAAAGTTGACGGTTATGATTATGTTGAGCAGGCGGTTACTAACGGAGCCATCGCAGTGATGGGCGAGAGGTCCCATTGTGAGCACGTAGCCAACCATGTAACCGTGAAAAATATCCGCCGGGCAATGGCAGAAGTTTCCGCCCGTTTCTACGGTTTTCCCGGATTAAAATTAAAAGTTATCGGCGTGACGGGGACCAACGGCAAGACTACGACCTGTTTTATGTTGAAGAAGATACTGGAGGCCCGTCAGAAAATCACCGGCCTGGTTACCTCGCTGGTCTATGATACCGGCCGCGACACCTTCCCGGCCGAGCGGACCACTCCCGAATCACTCGATATGCAACGGCTTTTATTTCTAATGAAAAGCAACTATTGTGTCAATGCCGTAATCGAAGTATCTTCGCACGCCCTGGCGCTGAACCGGGTGGACCATATCAAGTTTACGGTGGCGGTTTTTACCAATCTGACCCGTGACCATCTGGATTTCCATAAGGACATGGATGATTACTTGCGTACCAAGGCCTTACTGTTAAAGAAGCTGAATGGACCCGCAGGCTATGCGGTTATCAATCTCGATGTTCCGGAATTCCGGGTTCTTTTCGGCGAATTGAATTCAGCTTATATCAGTTATTCGCTGGAGAACAACCAGGCCGATGTTTACTGCAGCAGTTATGAATTCGAGCCGCACGGTACCCTTTTTAACCTGGTTTCACCTATGGGGACAAGAACGGTCCATTTGAAACTGCCGGGTCGTTTTAACCTTATGAATGCTCTGGCGGCGGCTTCCGGCGGTCTGGCGGCTGGTGTAGATATTGACAATGTGGTAACCGGTCTGGAAGCTGCCCGGCCTGTTCCGGGACGTTTTAATCCGCTCAACGCCGGCCAGCCGTTCAGTGTCTATATCGATTATGCTCATACCCCGGATGCGATTGAACGGCTGTGTGAAGCGGCACGGGAATTCAAAAAAGGCCGCATGCTTTTGTTGTTTGGTTGCGGCGGGGACCGCGACAGAGGAAAGCGCCCGCTCATGGGCGAGGTAGCCCTGAAAAATGCCGATTATGTTGTGGTTACGTCAGATAATCCCCGCAGTGAGGATCCTCTGGCAATAATCGAAGATATCAAACCCGTATTGCAGGGGAATAATTATGAAATCAGGCCCGACCGCCGGGAAGCCATCGGACATATTCTTAAAATGGCCAAAGCCGGCGATGTCGTCCTGCTGGCCGGCAAGGGCGCGGAAAATTACCAGGAAATAAAAGGGGTCCGGCACCCCTTTAGTGATATGCAGGTGGCCGCCGAAATCCTGGCGGAAATGGGGTATAAACAATTGCATACTGACGAGGAGAATTGATAAGTTTGAGTTTCAGCCAGCTGGCTCGGTTAATCGACGGCAAACTGTACGGCAAATCCGGTGTCGAATCAACTTTTAACGGGGTTTCGATAGACAGTCGTACTCTTAAACCGGGAGAAGTGTTTTTTGCCCTGAAAGGAGAAAACCACGACGGTCACGATTATATCCTCCAGGCTCTGCAAAAAGGAGCCTCGGGCGTGGTGGTTGAATCGGTCTATCCTCAAATCGAAATGATTTCAGAAAGAACGATGGTTGTGACGGTTAAAAACAGCCATGAGGCGATGCTGGCACTGGCTGTCTATTACCGCCATACAGTGGCCGCTCGTTATTTTGTCATCACGGGTTCTAACGGTAAAACCACTACCAAGGAATTGCTATACTATTTGCTCCGGGTGTTCGAAGCAGAGGTATATCGTTCGCCGGGCAACCTGAATAACCTGTATGGTCTGCCCCTGTCGCTTTTTGCCATGCCGCATACGACCAGGGTGGCGGTGCTCGAACTGGGAATTTCCATCCCCGGGGAAATGACCCGCCTGGCGCGGATTGTCCGTCCGGATTTAATCATTATTACCAATGTCGGTCCCACCCATCTCGAAACCCTCGGTTCGGTAGCAGGTGTCGCCCGGGCGAAACTGGAACTGGTAAAAGAAGCCGCCCCCGATACCCCGGTGATTATTAACGGTGACAATGAGGTGCTCTGTCGGGAAACGAAAAAGATAAAAAAGGATTTCGTGACTTTCGGTCTTGAGGGTAAAGTGGATTTCAAACCCCAAAAAATCAAACAGCTTGACCGGGGCTTCCAGGTCACGGTTGACAATCGGAGTTTTGAACTGCCGTTTTTCGGCAGATATCAGATATATAATTTCCTGGCGGCTTACGCGGCGGTCAGAACGGTCGGGTACAATTTTAATAATGTTGACACCCGCCCGATTTCATTCCAGACGGCGCCGCTGCGGGGTCAATTTATCAATATTCACGGGGTGACTTTCATCTCCGATTGTTATAACGCCAATCCCGAATCGGTCAAAGCCGGCTTGAGCTCATTTGCTGAACAATCTTCGGAAAAGCGGCGCCTGATTATCCTCGGCGATATGCTGGAACTGGGTCGGGAAGAAGAGCGCTGGCACCGTGAAACCGGGCAGTTGCTGGCCCTGCAGAAATTTGACCTGGTGGCTCTAGTCGGACCGCTTTCAAAGTTCATCATGGAAGAACTGGTCAAAGCGAACCTTGATTTGGATAAAATCTGGTATTTCACCGATGCCCGAAGCTGTGCTGAAAAAATGGTTAAAAATTTCCGTTCCGGTGACCTTGTCTATATCAAGGGTTCAAGAGGCATCGGCCTGGAATTGATTATGGATACCTGGCGTGAAAAAGGAAGGAATACCTGATGTTGTATCATCTTTTGCTGCCGCTGACCGAATATGTTTCCGGTTTTAATATCTTTCGGTATATAACGTTCCGAACCGCGGGTGCCACCGTCACAGCAATAATAATCTGTCTTTTCCTGGGGCCGTTTTTTATCCGCCTGCTCAGGAAATATAACGTGCGCGAAAACATCCGCCAGGAAGGTCCTTCCAGTCACAAGAAAAAGGAAGGTACGCCGACGATGGGCGGCCTGATCATTCTGGCCGGTATCATCATTCCTACGCTTCTTTGGGCTCGGCTTGACAATTTCTATATCCTTTCGCTTTTACTGGTCACCGTCTGGCTGGGGATAATCGGTTTCATGGACGATTATCTCAAAGCCATCAAGGACCAGCACCGGGGACTGGTCGCCCGTAAAAAACTGATCAGCCAGATTATCCTGGGACTGGTCTTTGCCCTCTGCCTGCAGTATATGGCTCCGGGGGGGCAATATAACGGAATGACCAATATTCCTTTTTTCAAAAATTATGTCCTCAATCTGGGTATTTTTTATATCCCCTTCGTGGTGCTGGTGATAACCAGTTCCTCCAATGCCGTCAACCTTACCGATGGTCTTGACGGACTGGCGATAGGTTTATGCGGTATATGTTTTCTGGCTTTTACGGGATTTGTTTATGTTTCGGGGCGGCTGGATTTCTCGAGTTATCTTCAGATAGAATATTTTCCCGGATGCGGGGAACTGGCTATATACTGCGGGGCCGCTCTGGGCTCCGTGCTGGGATTTCTGTGGTTCAATTCCAACCCGGCGGAAGTGTTCATGGGCGATACCGGGTCGCTGGCGCTCGGGGGAGCGCTGGGCGCAATCGCCATAATGATTAAAAAAGAACTGCTCCTGGTGATTGTCGGCGGGGTTTTCGTTATCGAGGTGCTGTCGGTGATTATCCAGGTTCTGTCATATAAATATCGGGGCGGTAAGAGAGTCTTCAAGATGGCGCCGTTACATCATCATTTTGAGCTGAAAGGCTGGCCGGAAGCCAAGGTGGTGGTGCGGTTCTGGATTCTTGGAGCCCTGTGCGCCCTGTTAACCCTGGCTACTTTAAAAATACGATGACGGTCGAAGAAAAAATTAAAGGTCGGAAAATCGGGATAATCGGAATGGCGCGTTCCGGGCTGGCGGCGGCTCTGCTGGCCAAAAGGTTCGGCGGTCTGCCCTTTATTTCTGACTCGGCCCGGGAAGAACTGGTGGCTCGCCAGATGGAAATTTTGAAACGTGAAGAGATTCCTTTTGAAACCGGAGGGCATACGGAACAACTGTTAAACCGCGACTATTTGATTGTCTCTCCGGGCGTGCCGCCTAATATAGATATTCTCGTTAAAGCCCGTCAACGGGGTCTGCCGATTTTTTCCGAACTGGAATTTGCCTATTGGGTATGTCGCGGGCGCATTATCGCCATTACCGGTTCCAACGGCAAGACCACCACCACCACCCTGGTCGGTGAGATTTTTAAAGCCGCCGGCTTTGAGACCTTCGTCTGTGGCAATATCGGTCATTCTTTTACCGATATTGCTGATAAGGTTACCGAAAAGGGTATCGCTGTGGTCGAGGTCTCGACTTTTCAGCTGGAAGCCATCGATGATTTTCAGCCGTATGTTGCCACCATATTAAATCTGACCCCGGACCATATTGACCGTCACGGCAGTTTTGAAGCTTATAAACAGTTGAAATACCGCGTTACGGAGAACCAGACCGCCGGTGACTTTTTATTATTAAATCATGATGACCCGGAATTAAGAGCCGGTCACATCAGTACCCGGGCGAAAGTTCTGAAATTTTCGATTAAGCCTGATGAAAACGCCAGGACTTTTGTCAGGGATGGCTGGTTATACAGTAACTATGGGAACGAGCCGGTGATGGTTATCAAGACCGCTGATATCAACATCCCCGGTGACCACAACCTTCAAAATGCCGCCGCCGCAGTAGCCATTACTCGGATATTCGACATTGCTCCCGAAGTGATGCAGAAAGTTCTTAAAGAGTTTCCGGGGGTGGAACATCGCCTGGAAAAAGCAGGCACGGTGGCCGGAGTGACTTTTATAAACGATTCGAAGGCGACCAATGTCGATTCGGTCTGCATGGCGTTAAAATCGATGACCCAGCCGGTATACCTGATTCTGGGAGGCCGCGATAAAGGTGCTGGTTATGACCCGATAGGCCATATCGGCCGGGGGCGAATCAAAGGAATCCTGGCTATTGGTGAAGCCCGGGAGAAAATATTTAACTGTCTCGGCCAGACTTTTCCGACCCAGTTTGCCGATTCCCTCGAAGAAGCTGTGCACCGTTGTTTTGAAATGGCTTTACCGGGTGAAACGGTATTGCTCTCACCCGGGTGTGCCAGTTTTGATATGTTTGAAAATTTTGAACATCGCGGCAAAGTCTTTAAAACCGTGGTTGAGTCCCTGAGGAAAAACAAGAAGAAAGATGAAAGCCTTCAGAACTAAAAGTCAATTTGATGAAAAACTCTTTTTAGATCGGAAGAGCACACGTCTGAACTCCAGTCACCGCTCATTATC
>CAZUAS010000061.1:0-17385 GCA_964618515.1 uncultured Ignavibacteriales bacterium
AGATAACCGCTTTTACCGGTGACCGGATTACCATGGCTGATGTCGTCAACGCCCTGGGCCTGGTGGACCGCCAGTTTTTATTTGATTATGTCGGCGCTATTGCCGCATCCGACCGCCTGAAAGTACTGCAAATGACCAAAAAGCTGTTCGACAGCGGTATCGATATCGCCGATTTTATCGACGAACTTCTGGAACATTTCCGCATCCTGATGATTCTCGGTTCCGGCTCGGACACCTCAGCTTTGCTTAATCTCAGTATGGCGGAAATCGACGAGTATCGTACCCAGGTGGATTATTTTAAAGCCGGCGACCTTCTGCGTTTAATGCAGATAACCGCCGATGTCATCGGTAAAATTAAAAGCGGCCTTAACGAACGCCTGATACTTGAAATTGCCGGGGTCAAGATGGCGGAGATGGAATCGACCGTCAAGTTCGCCGAAATTCTGAAAGCCCTCCAACAGGGTCAAATTCCAGCAACCCCGGGAGCGGCGGAAACGTCATCGAAACCTTCAAAAACGCCGAACTTTTTTAACAATGTCGCCCTTGACTCTCCTCCGGGCGATTCTGAAAAGGAACCTTCTTTACCGGAACCACTTTATACCCGTTCCATAAATCAACCGCAACTTGAAAAAGAATGGGACAGCTTCATTTCCAAACTTCGCCAGCAAAGCGCCATGCTCGCCTCACAGTTGCGGATGGCGGAAATCAGAGCCGTGAAAGACAATCAGATTACCCTCGTTTTCTATGCTTCAGGCGAAACATCGCTGCAGCTGGTTAATAAAACCGATAATTTGAACCTGATATTAAAGACTTTAAAAGAACATTATAAGGCTAATTTAAGTATAAACTTTACCATTGACCCCCGGCTGGAAAACCCGAAGCTGGAGCAGGAAGAAATTAAAAAAAAAGTCAATAACATCGATAAAAATAAACTGATTGAGAACTCACCGTACCTTCGGCAACTGCTGGAAAAAGTGGACGGCGAGATAATCGGCGTCAAAAAAGCGGAATAAAATCCGAAAGGAGTGACATATGAACAAAGGCGGCCTGGGCGACATGATGAAACAGGTTCAGAAGATGCAAGCTAAAATGGAAGAGATGCAGGCGGAACTTGAGAAACTGACAGTTGAAGCATCGTCAGGAGGCGGAATGGTGAAAGTTGTCGCCAATGGTAAAAGCGACATCATATCAATAACCATCGACCCGGAAGTGGTGAATAAAGACGACATTGAAATGCTTCAGGACCTGGTTGTGGCCGCGGTCAATCAAGCCCGTGAAAAAGCCCAACAACTCCAGTCCGAACAAATCTCCAACCTGACCGGAGGACTTAAAATTCCGGGCTTGAATCTGCCCTTTTAAAAAAGGTATTTAGGAAAGTTAGCCATGTTCAATTCAGCCGGTTCGGTGGAAAGACTGATTAACCAGCTGGCCCGTCTGCCCGGGATTGGCCGGAAAACAGCCGCCCGTCTGGCTTTTCATATATTGAAAGCCACCCGTGAAGAAGCATTCGAGCTGGCGGATACTATTCGCGAGGTCAAGGAAAAAGTCGGTTTCTGCTCGATTTGTTATAACATCACCGAAGAAGACCCCTGTAAAATATGCCGGGACCCCCAGCGTGACCGCCATACTATCTGTATCGTTGAGGATGCTTCCGATGCCGCCGCCTTTGACCGAGTGGAAGGTTTCAACGTACTCTTTCACGTCCTGGGTGGCCGACTTTCACCTCTTGACGGAATCGGTCCCGATGATTTGAAAATCAGAGAACTTTTAAACCGCCTTGACGACAGCGTGAAAGAAGTTATTATCGCCACCAACCCCAATGTCGAAGGCGAAGCCACCGCGTTATATCTTTCACGTTTGCTCAAACCCATGGGTATCAAGGTTACCCGTATCGCCCGGGGATTGCCGGTTGGTGCCGACCTGGAATATGCCGACACGATTACTTTGACCAAGTCACTTGAAGGACGCCAGGAAATTAAATAGCTACATGGTAAAAAAACAAACCAGCCTTACTTTTTATACCACTATAATCATAACCGCCCTTTTCATTCTGGGCAGGTTATATGGCGGTAAACTTTTTGACAATCACTGGTCGTTTAACCACTGGTCTTACCTGCCCACCTGGTATGTCATCCTGTGGCTGGTGGTTTTCAGCGGGGTAATATTTCTATTTATAAGATATTTTGAAAAAATAGGCCTTTTTTTCTCCACCCGGCGACGAATTACAATCGGGCTGACAGGGCTTTTCATAATTACTGTTATCCTCCACTTTGATTCTTTCCTTTATGGCGGTGGTAATCTGCGAGTAGCCATGATTGGTCAGACAGACAAAATTATATACCACTGGTATGAACTGGGGACCACCGCGCTGGTGGCGGTTCTTTTTTATCTTTTCAACTTGTTGCCATTGAATTCGGTAGAGGCCTGGCAGACTAATATTGCCGCTGTCTGGGCCTGGCGTACGTTAGCCTATCTGAGCACCGCTCTGTCGATAGTCGGCACCGCCTGTCTGATTAAAGAGCTTAAGGTGAAAACCGAAAATCGCTTTTACCTGTTTATAATTATGTTTTTTGGCGGCCAGAGTCTACTCTATCTCGGTTTTATTGGGATGGAACCGGTTATTGTCGCGGTTACTGTCTGGTTTGCCTGGGCTACGGTTAAAGCTTCCCATCGTTTCAGCTTCGGAAAGTTACTGTGGCTGTGGTTGATTACCCTTATTGGGGTAGTGATGCACGTGACGGCTCTGTATCTGTTACCGGCTTTGTTATATTTGACCTTTACCTTGCCTTTTAAAAAAAGAGCCCGTCCGTATTTTTCCATATTTATCGCCTTCATCAGTCTTGTTGCCCTGATATTTTTAACCTATCAGCAACTTGGCGCATCGTTGAAATTTTCACAATATCTGCTTTTTATAAACGGGCACCTGCCCCGTTCCGACTATGGTTTGTTTTCATGGCGGCATATCGGGGATATATTACAGCTTTATTTCCTGGCAATCCCCCTGGCCATAGTAATGAAAATTACCGGCTTCTACCAAAAAGGCTGGCTGAAAAATAATCCCCTGACTATAGCCGGCTGGCTGGTGGGTTCGACCGGGGCTATTCTGGTTTTTATCGCCAATCCCGTAAATAACATTGTCCTGGATTTTCCCCGTTTTACCGCTTATCTCACAGCCTTTTCATTTCTTCTGATGCTGGTACTGATGAAAATTATTGATCAGGATAAAGCCTATTATAGAAGCGTGGCTCTTATTGCAGCCGCGGCGCTAATGTTGCCTTTTTCTTATTTACCTGCTTACGTGAAACTCGAACAGGCCAAATATTATCTGGAAGATTACCTTCAAAAAAACGAAAGTTATTACCGCACCGGTCTTATCGCCGTGCGTGACGCCCATTTCTATCGGGGTGAATTTAAAAAAGCCGATTATTGGGAATGGCAACTGCCTGTCAAATCTCTGGAATATCTGAATCTCAAAGGTACCCGGGACTTAATTGCCGTCGGTAGAAATGAAGAAGCCCTGACAGTACTCTACCAGGAGATTTCGCGGAATCCTTACTGGACTGAACCTCGCGATTTAATCGCCGTGGTCCAGATGAACCTGGGACGTTTTGAACTGGCCAAACCCCAGATTGATACCTGTCTGATGCTGGAGCCGTATAACAAGGTTCACCTGAGTAATCTCTATCGTTACTACCGTGACTCCGGGAACCTTCTTAAAGCCGGGGAAGTCATTGACCGGCAGGTAGCGCTTTTTCCCCGCGATAATGAAGTCCGGACTGATGAAATGATTATCAACTACCGGCTGGGGAAAATCAAAACCGCCGATTCCCTTGCCGAGCTGTTGATGGCGACGGATGCCAGACTGCCTTTCCCTTATCTTATTAAGGGTTTCATAAGTGAAAATTCCGACCAGGCCTCAGCGGCAATCAGATTTTATCAGAAATTCATTGAGCTCGGTCCCACCGAACTTGAAATACCCATGGTCGAGAAAAAGCTCGACAGCCTGCAAAGCCTGCTCAAAAACAAATAAACCGCCTGTCGTGAACTTATAAGCCGGGCCAGGTATCGCTTAACAGCCATACGGACAGATAGTGCCAACAGGGTAAATAAAAAACCTCTGCTTATTACCGAGGTGATATTTCCCTGTTATTGCCCGGGAAAAAGGTTAAGAATCACCCCCGGTTGTTTCAGGATCCGTTTCCGGTTTTTGAAGTTTGTCGAGCTGATATTGAAGGTTGTCGGTCTCCGACCGGGCTCGATTAAAACTTAGCGATAAGGCTCTCAGAGAACCTTCCATTCGCTCATGCAAACGTTTGAGGCTGCTGAGGGTATCCGCCAGGTTTTTCAACCCGACCGCCAGTAACCGACCGCCATCGGCCAGGCTGGTGCGTTGCAGATTTAAAGCCGAATAGACTGAGGATATCGAGGCTAAAAAGCCGTAAAGATGTCCGGGGGAACTGGGAATGACTTTTTTCGCAAGCGCATATTCAAAGCCGGTGCTGTCCCCCTGTGAAATGAACTGGTAATAGACCGCTTCGGAAGGGATGAACATAATGGCAAAATCGGTGGTTTTTTCCTGCGGTTTCAAATACTTGCCGCAGATGTCATCGACATGTTTTTTGAAGGACAGGGAAAAATCTTTCTGGGCGGTTTTATCTTCGGGAGCGGCGAGTATTTTTTCATAATTTTCCAGGGGAAACTTGGCGTCGATGGGAAGAATTTTATCCCCCAACTTGATAATGGCATCAACTCTCTGTCCCCCGGAGAAACGGTATTGGGTCAAATACAAGCCTGCGGGAAGGATTTGAGCGAGCAGGTTATCAAGCAATACTTCGCCCACTCCGCCGCGTATTTTCGGAGGCCGCAACAACTGAGAAAGGGACTGAATATTCTGCCCGATATTTTCAATATTTTTGGTTTGAACGGCCAGCTGGCCCAGTTTGTTTTCAATTTCCCCCAGAAAAGCTGTTCGTTCATCGAGGGTACGGTTGCTTTCGGCCAGGCGGTCATTTAATAGACGGTGGGCATTGTCGAGAGCTTCCCGGAGCGACAAAAACCATTCCGCCTGCCCGGTGGTAAGTTCCGCTTTCATGAGTTGCATGACCGCAGCCATATCAGGCGTGACCTCCTGACGGCGGGTGCGATAAGAGTTAACCAACAGCCAGACCAGAAGAATAATACCGGCTGACAATAAAACAACAATTACGACGGAATAATCCATCCCTTTTCATTTCTATAACGGGAAGAATTTAAAATCTTTGAAGTCCGGTGCGTGGTTTCCAAAAACAGCCGTTTTGAATTTAATGTATATACTGTTGGCACCGGGGTCATAATATCCCTCCATGGGGGTAATTCCCCAGATGTATTTGGCAACCAGTTCATTGGTGCCGTAATCGTAAAGCCCGGCTTCATTCCGGTCAAAACGCACACCGTAACGATAACCTTCAAAAGCCACCGCTCCCTGGAATTGTTCTTCGAATAACGGACAGACAGCCCCATCCAAGCGGGAATCGCGGCTGAAAAATAAACTTCCCTGGAAAAGGGTGTCGCCCTGTTGCCCGGGAAATTCGAAAGCCAGCCAGTCTTTGTCCTTACTTATTTTAAAATGTTCGTTTTCCAGAATGATGCTGCTTTTTTCCGGACGCCCGGGTTCGGCCGCCTTGAGAACAGCAAGGCGGTCATCAAGGTACCGGTTAAAATCAGCCACCAGAAGCGACCAGTCGTCAAAATCGACAAACGACAGGAGCCGGTTTTTGACCTCATCAGCTGTAAAGTTTTTCAGGTCACGATATTTTCCCGAACCGGCCAGGTAAAGTTCAAAATACTTATTCTGACCAAGTTTATCCATGAGATAGGAAGTAAAGACGGCCGCTACCGGGTAAGCAATATCAGCCGCGGAATTATTCTTAAAACCGTTCAGGGTTAAAATCGAATCCAGCTCAACGAATTTTTCACGATAAATAAAGATGCCCAGGTCGAACAGGGCGGAAGGTTTTTTGCCCCAGCGGCCACCGTAATAAACCGCCAAGCCTTCCTGTAAAAGCGGCAGGGTAAAAAGGGGCAAACGACGCAACTTATAATTTATTAAAAAATGGGTCACCTCATGAAAGTGCGGGAAAGTGGCGGAGATAATATCGTTCGATGCCAGGTCAAAAAGACCCTTGGTGGTCTTTGAGGTTATTTGGGAAACGGTGCTGTCGGCATTGCAGAAGAAAAATTCGATTTTTTTAGCTGCCAGGGTTTCGAGGTCGGCTTTGGAAATCTTCAGTGTACCGGCGATCGTTTCAATAAAACGATCGGATTCCTCAATAAGTACGGGGTTTAAATATTTCAAGTTGTCCGGATGATAATGAATCCGGAAATATTTAGTCTCCCTGACTGGCCAATCACGGGCAAAGAAATCTTGGGGGTAAATCAACCAGTAAAAGTCACCATCCCGCTTTAAATAATAAAAATGCTGTACCGGCTGGTCATCGACCGTCTGATAATATTCCAGCCGGACGAAGGTTTCGTGTTCGAATTCCTTATACTGTTTGACCGGCTGATACAAGTACCGGCGCATGACATCGAGGTCGTACACGACCGGCGAGGTGCAATCCGTTCGGACGGGAATATCCTCATATTCTATCCCGAACCTGGTGGCTCTTTCCTGGCAGGATGTTTCCCACATCATCTGGGCGGTTTCAAAATTCCCGGTTTCGAGCATATCAAAATATTCAGCGATAACCGGAACCGGTTCATACGCCTGCGAAAAGAAAGGGATGAACAAGAAAAACATCACCGCCGGCAAAAGAAGAGTGCTTATAGAATTAAACTTTGACCCAGTCATATAACTCCTATCCTGAAGATAAAATAATAAGTTATACAATTTTACCGCTAATGTCCAGAACCGACCAAAAAAAAACCCCGCCGCCGGGGTTTTTTTTATTTGTTCAAGGCTTAAAAGGTAAAGCCAATCGAGAACTTATGAGTTGCTTCGAGCCGCCCAAAATCCTGCCAGGCATAATCGATATACAATCTGGTTTCGCTGGAAATAGGCGTCACCAAACCACCGCCCAGGGAGAAGTTTTCCTCATCATAATTGATTTTGTACCCGCCTCTCAGGAAGAATCTGTCATCATAGGCAAATTGGGCACCAAGGTTACCCTGTTCGATATTATCATTGGGATGTCTTAGGTCGGCGCAGAGAGTCACCAGGGATTTGGGGCTGAACTCAATATCGTAAGCCAGACCGACTTTGAAAATCATCGGCAAATCATAAGGGGTCGTTTTCAGCTGTGAGCTGACAAGATTACTGTTGCCGACATCGGACTGTATTTCATCTTCCGGAGGGTCATATCGAACATCCAGGTCGGTTCCGGAAAACTTCATTTCGGGACCCATGTTATTGATACTCATTCCCAGCCGCAGAGACCGGAAACCGGTATAAAGCAGGGTGCCGAAATCGAAAGCATAACCCCGGGCGCGTTCGTTATCGATTCTCTCTTCAATATACTTGACGGAGGCTCCGAAAGCGAACTTATCAGTCAATTGCCGGGCAAAGGAAAAACCTACGGCATAGGATGCAGCCGAATAATACCTGCCCGTACCATCCTCCTCTTCAAACGTAGTAATTTCCTGTTCGTCCATGGAAAGGATCGCCGCGGAGATACCGAAAACGCCGACCTCATCGAAATACTTGGCCGCGGCGACATAATTCAGGTCAATATCCAGAAGCCAGTTGACATTGGTAAAACCAATGGCATAGTTTTCCACCTCGACCAGCCCGGCCGGGTTCCAGTACATGGCGTAAACATCATTGACCGTGGCCACCGAGGCTTCGCCCATCCCCTGGTATTTGGAACCAACGCCGATTTTGAGAAACTGGGCGCCTGCCGAACCCGATTTGGACAATCCGGCGGAGGCGGTACCAGCCCAACTCAAGACCAGTAAAAGAATAAAAAGCTTTTTCACAATTCGCCTCCTCTACTTTATGATGGCAAAGCGTCCCAGTCGCTCGCCATACGGGGAATCAATATGATATATGTATATACCGGAAGCGACCTGCTGGGCATCGCCGTTTATGGCGTCCCAGCGAACCGTTCCGTCACCATCGGTATTGGAGATTGTCTTGACCAGGTCTCCGGCCAGGGTATAAATTCTGATAGTACACCGGTCCGGAACATTCCGAAACTCCAGCACCGTCATTCCTTCCGCGGTTTCTGTCCGGGGGTCATTCGAAACATAATATGGGTCAGGCACCACTTTGATTTTCTTTAAATCGCGGGCGGCCTGAGAAGCATTGACCCCGTCCACGCGGAATGAAAAGACATCTTCAGGCCCGTTGACCGGGGCGCCTTCTATCGTGAAAATATCCCCGACCGACGGATTGAACACCGCATCATCGAAACCGAACAACCAGCCATAATAGAACGGGAAAGCCAGCGAGGTCAAATCCTGTGACGCATTGTAAGGGTAGTTGACAATCGATAGCAGGTCATAAGGGTCCCAGTCACCGTCATCTTCAAAATCGTAAACCGCCAGGGAAACCCGCTGGTTGGTATTCATATTCCAGACCTCAAAAGGAACGTCGATAGTCGGCGAAGGTACCCAGTAATCAATGAGCAACGGTGCCACGGTGACCTGGCCGGTATATCTCAGTTCATAGGTAGACCGGTAAGGGCCGTCGTTGAAAACATCCCCCGGGTCGCCCGTCAATGGTGGAATCGGCTCGCCGTAAAAGTAGCCCATTGCCAGGGTGGTATCGGAACCGGCAAAAGCAGTTTGGCCGTAATCACGCGGCACCCGGTCGCCGTTACGAACCGCCACCCGGATACCTTCGACCAGAGGCATATAGCCGGGGTCTCCTTCATAATCGGTCTGGTCTTTCAATAGTGTATCGCCGGTGGTCAGGTTGATCAGATGCCAGCAGGTCACCGCCGGCTGATCCTCAAAAACCACCTGGTACTCTTCACCCTGGACGGAATCTTTTTCAAAGATAACCGGGTACACCTGACCATCCGAGGGTTGACCTGTACCGGTAAAGGTATGGGTCACCGTGGCCGCCGCGGTGTAATACCCGGCGGGGTCGTTCCGGGGTGTCAGAGCGACCACATTGGGCGATACCCCGGCAATACCAAATCCGTTCTGAAGCACGTCAACATTAGCCGCCGAATCACCTTTATCGAAAGCCACCAGGCAGTACCAGTATTCCATGCCGTTATAGAGGTTGGAATCGATAAAATTATGCGGCACCGGGTCATCCGGGTCAATAACCGGATAATAAGCCAGCGGTACGTAATCGACCGTCAGGCAGCAATTATTATTTTCTTCGTCCACCTCACCCCAGGTCCGCCCCTGATTAACACTGCGATAGAGCTTATAACCGGCGAAATCGCGTTCCATAAGCCGGGGGTCAACACTGGTCTGGGCGGTATCGTTCCAGTACAGGTATACTTTTTTATCTCCGGCTTTACCCCACAGCCTGGGAGTAATGGGCGGCTCCGGACCTATGAAATTACTTTCATAGAGCTGTTGTGCCCGGTCGGCATTCTCCAGAAATTCCGTGGTATTGGCGCCCGCGATGATGGCAAAAACCACCCGTACCGTCTTACCGGCGGAAAGGTCAATACCTCGGGTACATTGAATATAATACTGGTCGGCGGGCGGCAACGAGGTATCAAATTGAGCGCTGTTTATCATGGCATATCGGGGCGGGTCGGTACTCGGTACCAGCGACCAGTCGCCCGTTCGGAAAGCCGTCATGCCGATATTATCAGGGGTCTCCAGTAATTTGGTACCCATAATGCCGGTTTTTGCTTTCCAGCCCGGATCCCAGCCGAGAGAATCATAAGTCCAGGCCAGGTTACGAGTCGAGTCAAAAGCCACCATATCCATGAGTCGGCCGTTTTCACCGGTCCCGTCCGGTCCCCCGACATCAAGGTCCACATAAAGACCGAAAGCAAAGTCATGATAATCGACGGTTGAGGTGTTTTTAATTTCCAGGATAACAAAAATGAAATCTTCATTATAACAGTAATTCCACTGGAGCATCGTATGGGTCATTTCCAGACCCATCAGCGAGGTGCCACCGGCGGCGTCATTGAACCGGTAGTGCGATTCCTGTACCGCCACCGGGCCGCCGGGATAAAATTCACTAGTATTGGGGTCATAGTTTTTTGAGTAAACCCAGGAACTGGAATCACTATCCCACTGCCGCCAGCCGTAAGCCGGATTGCCGTTGCCGAGACCAACCGTGTCGGTCAGGTCATAGTCATAATAACGGGTGGTATCGGTGGACAGGAGAATTTTATTGACGTTAGCGCCGGAAACGACCGACGGTATGCCCTGGAATTCATCCCAGGTATTGGCCACCAGGGTATCACCGCTGGAAGTAGTGGCCCCCATCCAGTACATAAGCTCGCCGATATAATAGTGTCCCGAATTGCGGGGCCATTCGCCCGACGGCAGGTTATAATGCCAGTAGCCGCCGATATAACCGTGGTTATCGACAGTCGTGACAATATTACCGATATTGTGGGTAATCTGGTCAATCGTCGCCGGCGAGGGAGACAAGGCCAGCATGCTGTCTTGTTTGTCCAGCACACCTTTCCCGGTGGGCATCGGCTTGGCCGGCACCATCACCGTCTGAACCATTAACAGCAATACCACTACGGTAACATATAAACAGGTTTTTCTTTTGGTTTGCATCTTTCTTTATCTCCGGTTTAGAAGTTCAATTCTAACCCGGTCCGTACTGTCCGGGGAGCTGAATAATTCAAAGGATCGTGGTCATATAAAAAGTCCAGGCGATCAAGTTTCTGTTGATCCAGGGACAAACCCGCTGAAACCGCGTTGTTGTCGTCATCAGGTTCACCGGTGACCGGGTACACGTTTAAGATATTAAGCCGATTGAAGAGGTTATCCACTTCAACAAAAAAAGTCAGGAAGTTGTTGTTATTGCGGCCGAAATAAAAATCTTTGTTAAAACGGCAATCAACCGTGTAATTGGCCGGTAACCGGCCTTCATTTCTCTCCCCTAAACGGATGCCGTAAACGTCGGTTTTGGTATAAGGCAGACCCGAACCATAATTGGCCACCATATTAATACCCCAGGCGCCCGGTATCCTGAGACCGAAGAAATTTCCGGACCATTCCCTGGGAACCCGGTAATCGAGAACCGCCGTAACGGTGTGCCTTTGGTCAAAATCAAGGTAGTATTCCGTCACCGGCGGCAATGTGTCGGTAGCCGAAGGATTCAAGTAGGTGGTATAAGCCTCGTAGGCGTCGGAACCGTTGCCGGTGGCGATCATATAACTGTAGGATATGGAGGCACTGAAATGACCGTTTCCGGGCAGTTTGTCAAGCGCGATATCGAAGCCCTGCACCGAACCATAATCCTCATTGGTAAACTTGGTCGAAACACTGCCGCCGCTGCCTACACTCGAATAATAACGGGTGGTGACCAGGTCCTCGATATCTTTATAGTAAGCAGTGACATCCAGACGAAAATTCTCGCTTATCATGTGGTCCAGACCCAGTTCATAAGCCGTCGTCTGTTCCGGTTCCAGGTCGGGATTGCCCAGAATCGGAAGGCCGCTGGACAAATCGCCCTGAAGGTTGGTATACATGTAGGTGTAACGCGGCACCTGGTAATAAACGCCGTAGTTAAAATGCATCACCGACTTATCCGTAACCGGGAATGAAATACCGAACCGGGGCGACAGTTTTGATTTGGAATCCGCTTCTTTATAAACGGCGACAGTATCAGCGGGCGTTATATTGTAACTGATATCGGCGTCACGATAGTCGAAGCGAACACCCAGGTTAATGATATAATCTTCATACTCCAGCTTATCCTGCACATAAAATGATGCATATGTGGGTTTGCTGGAATATTTTTCGCCGTATGGATTTTTATTAAAAAATTGCTTATCATCCCAGAAGATGCTGTATTTACGATACTCGAACCCGGCCTTAACCTGATTGTGCTTGTTGAACTGGTTTATCAGGCTGGCGTTAAACGAGTTGTATTTCGATTCGCGGTAATGATACCGGGGTACATAATCACTCCCGGTAATAAATCCGGTCATCCAGTACTCGTCATTGTAATGAACCACGTTACCATAATTCTCTTCATGAATGGTACCGTTATAAATGCCGTTTTCATCCTCGCTGTATCCCGGCCACTGACTCCAGTGCAAGTCCATCAAATGCTCCGGGGACAGCTTGTAATTGGTGGAAAAGCGGTTGAAACTGAGTTGCGCCAGCAACTGGTCGTTGATGGCATAATTGCCCGATACGCCGAACAGAAAGGCGTCCCGTTTGAACAACGGCAGGCCGTCAAGGTTAAAATCATAAGACCGGCCGTTATTATCCCGGTGTTCATATAAAGCGCCGTCGGATTTATAATAGGTAAAGTTGCTTTTCAACTTGAAATTCGACGCCGGCTGAAGGGTAACCTTAGCCGTACCGGTATAAGAAATATTCCAGTTATGAGGTAGATAAGAATTGTCACGGAGATACTCACCGGCGGTAAAGAACGTGTAACATTTGGATTGCATCCCAGGAATGGGTCCGGAGAGATTAAAACTCAGCGACCGGTTATCCAGCTGGGTCAGCTTGCCCCAGTCGGCGGAATAGACGCTGTAAGGATGTCCGTAAGCCTCGTACATCCGTATCTTCCCGCGGTAATCAGCTCCCCCCTCCCGGGTGACGGCACTGACCACGCCGGACAGAGCCTCACCATATTCGGCGGTGAAACCACCCGAAGTCAGGGTCAACTCTTCCAGGGCGCCGGGCATTATCCGCATACCGGTATTGGCCACGAACGGGTCCTGAATCGAAAACCCGTCATAGTAATAAGAGATCTGACCGGCCCGGCCGCCGCGAACGTGAAGGTCGTTGTCTTTACCAATGACAACGCCGGGATAATTGGTCAATACCGACTGAACCGAAATCACGTTAGGCAAATTTTTCAGCCGGTCGGACGTGAATATAATTTTCGATTCGGTCAGGTCTTTCTGGATGACGGGATTCGAAGCCACCACCACCACCCCTTTTTTCAACTCTATCGCCACCTGCTTCAGTGAGAAATCAACCGGGGTCGTCAAATCAAGAAGAACTCTGACTCCCTCCTTCTGCACCATTTCATAACCTATATGACTGACGGAAACATCGTATTTTCCCACCGGAACACCGATAATGAAATACTCGCCATCATCGTCAGTCGTGGTTGCCAGGTTGGCTTCGATTACTTTAACAGTTGCACCAACGACAGGTTCTCCTGTATTGGCATTCTCCACCACTCCAGATATTTTGCCGGTCACTCCTGCAAGGGCATTCAGCGCAGCAAAAAACAGACACCAGACCAATGGAGCGGCGAATTTGAGTAAAAGCCGCTTATCCAAGGTTAATCCTCCAATATGGTTAATTGTTATTATCAACGGTTTCATATGACTAAACCTGACATGAATTATATCGGAAAGGCGATGGAAATCTTAAGGACTATAATTGAATAAATACTCTCGGAACCCAATATTTATTCCGGCTTTTTATCAAGTTTTGCCCGATTATCCCGATATTTGTAACTATATTTAAAAATAATTGAACTTGGTAAATTATAAAATGCAACCGTGGCGCCCCTTCTCTTAAAATAATGAATAGGATAACTGCATCAACATGATTGACTTCATCTTTCGATATCTAAGATGGTTATCCTCAGCCATCTTACTCTGCCTGTTCGGTTATGTCGAGGGCCAGTCACAGACGATTGTGTTTCTTATTACGGACAGCCTGACCTATACCCAGCGAACTATCACCGGGGCCAAACATTCAATAAAAACTGAAAACGAGAACGCCGAATTTTATACCTTCACTCTCCCCGCTACCGCCGACAGTGATATTGTCTACGTGGACTCGATAAAAAAGATTCATCCCTCCATAATTTTTACGGTCGGTTCTTCGGCGACCACCTTTGCTCAGAAGTATTTCACCACCACGCCAATCGTTTTCTCCGCGGTGATTTACCCGGTTATATCCGGCTTTGTCGAATCCTTCACCCGGCCCGGGAAAAATATCACGGGGGCTTCCCTGAGCATCGACGCCGACATCCAGTTTCGTTATTTCAAGAAAATCCTTCCTAATTTAAAGAATATCGGTATCCTTTATACCGATAATACCAGTTCTCTGATTCCACCGGCTCAGGTAACAGCAAAATCAATGGGTCTGGAACTGACCGCCATCAAGGTCAATACCGACAAAGAGCTTCCAGGTGCCCTGGATTCACTGGCCAAAACGGTCGATGGTTTATGGTCGGTGGCCGATCCGAATCTTTTCAATCCCCAGTCCACCAAATATATCCTTCTGAATTCGCTGAGAAAGGGACTGCCCTTTATGGGCTTCTCACGTTACGTGGTGGAATCGGGAGCGCTTTTCGCTATTGATTTCGATTATAAAGCCATCGGTCGCCAAGCCGGCGAAATCACCAACAAAATCATCAAAGGCGCCAATCCCGCTGAAATAAGTGTAACCAGTCCCGATGTCTGCTGGTTTCATTATAATGAGAAAACGGCCAGCCATCTGAATATTGTCATTCCTGATGAACTCGCCGCCGTGGCCAAGGAGGTCTATCGATGAGTCTTTTCGGAAAAATATTCAGGGCCAACCTGCGACTTAAAATCATCATCCCGACCTCGTTAATGCTGGTCCTTTCACTTCTGGTCATCAGCGGCTATCTCATCCAGCGTCAGTCGGAAAGTATTTTAAGGGAACTGGAAATCAGCGGCGAAACCATCCTCAAGATGCTGGCGGTCAACGCCGAGAGTGGCGTGTTATTCGAATCCCGATACGAACTCGACGAACTTCTTAATATTCTTTCCAACTTCGAATCCATCGAATATGCCATCATCACCAACAAAGAAGGTGTTATCCTGTCTCAGAGCGGCCGGAAAGTCTTTGACAGCACCTGGAAGTCAAGGGAATTTAAAGGCGTTCATAATAAAGATGAAACCTTGAAATACTTCATCTATAAATCTGAGGAAACCGGCCAGGAAGTATTAAATCTCTCCACATCCATCATTACTAAAAAAGAAATCCTTAACCGGGAGAACCTCGGCATTACCAGCGGGATTAGCAATTTCATGGCCAAAGACTATATATCCGAGGAAATCGGCCGGATTGAACTGGGCATGTCTCTCGAAAAAGTAAACAAGTCCATTATGGTCGCCCGGACTGCCGCTCTTCTGCTGGCGGTCATTATCCTTATTTTCACCATTCTCATGCTTACTTTCATAATCAGCGCCATCATCAAACCGGTTACCGAACTGGTCCAGGTCACCGACCAGATCAGCAAGGGGGATTACAGCCGGATGGTGGAAATTGACCAGAAAGACGAAATCGGACAGCTCGCCGAAACCTTCAACAAGATGATTCATTCCCTCAAACAGTCCCGGGATGAAATCGAGCAGTACAACCGGACATTGGAAGAAAAGATTTTCGAACGTACCCAGCAGCTGGAGGAAGCCCAGGCGCAGCTGATACAATCGGAGAAAATGGGCGCCCTGGGTCAGCTCGCGGCCGGGGTTGCTCATGAACTGAACAATCCCCTGGGCGGTATTCTTGGTTACGCCCAGTTCACCCTGGAGAAACTCAAAAAGAACATCCCGGAAAAAACGACGCCCAAAGAAATTGAAAGTTATATCCGCTACGTCACCGATATCGAGTGCCAGTCCCGGCGCTGTAAAACTATCGTGCAAAACCTCCTGCGCTTCTCCCGGGCTTCCAAGAATATTGATTTCGAAGATGTCAATATTAATAAAACCATCGAAGAAACGATAACATTCGTGGAACACCAGTTGCACCTCAACCAGATTGAACTTGAAGTTTCCCTGGCCGGTGACCTGCCCCTTATCCAGGGCAACATCGGCCAGTTGCAACAAGTCTTCACCAACCTGATTATCAATGCCATGCATGCTTCTAAACCGGGTTCGAAGATACTGATTACCTCACGATACAGTCCAGCCCTGGGTGAGTTCGGCGGTGCCGTGGAACTGCAGTTCATTGACCATGGCTCGGGAATAAACGAAGAAAATCTTAAAAGAATATTTGAACCTTTTTTCACCACCAAAGAAGTGGGCAAGGGAACCGGGCTGGGTTTATCCGTAAGTTACGGTATTATAAAGGCTCACGAGGGTGAGATACTGGTCTCCTCGACCCCGGGCAAGGGGACAACTTTCACCATTATTTTACCGGTACAGAAACCCGCTCGAAATTCCGATAACGTTAAAGAACAAACCATAAATGAACAATAGGTATCCGGCACCTGATGAACGATAACAAGAAAAAAACCGTGCTGGTTGTTGAGGACGATGATAATATCCGTGATTTCCTTCAGGAAGTTCTGGAAGATTTCGTCGTCAGCATCGCCAGCGACGGAGACGAGGCGATTGAAAAAATAAGGGCTAATAAGTATGACCTGGTGATAACCGACCTGCGCATGCCGTCCGTACCCGGTGAAGAGGTCGTCAGCTTCATTCATAAAAATCAGCCGACGACCAAGGTCATCGTCATTTCGGGTTATTCCAGCCAGTACGCGGTCAACCAGTCGGTTAAAAACGGAGCCAGCGCTTTCATATCCAAGCCCTTCAGCATTAAGGAGCTGATTCAAACCGTCTCAAACGTATTAGGGAGTTGACAGTTATTATGACCAGAATCCTGATAATCGACGATTCCAAGGTGATGCGGGACTTATTGACCGATTTCCTGACCGACGAAGGTTTTGAAATATTCGCAACGGGAAACAGTCGGGAAGGTATCAGCAGGGGCTTAAAAGGCAATTTCGATATCTGCATCTGTGACATCCATCTGCCCGATAAAAACGGTTTCGAAATTTTCACAGAAATATCCGCCGGCAAACCAAATATGCATTTCATCCTGACGGATTCCCTGCCGGACCATCTGTCGGAAAAAGCCCGGCGAGCCGGAGCCTACTATCACCTTAAAAAACCCTTCGAACTTGAACAAATTCGAACTATTATCAATAAGATTCTAAAACCCGTAAAAACAACATGACCGAAACTCAGGAACCATTCAGAATAATCGTCGTTGACGATGAGGAAATCGTTCTTTCTTTGATCCGCGATACCTTCGAGGAAGAAGGTTATGCCATAAAAACCGCTTCCAACGGCGAAGATGCTCTCAAACTCACTATCGATGAAACCTTCGACCTGTTGATTACCGATATCCGTATGCCGGGGATGGACGGCATTGAACTGGTCCGCCGGGTCCGGGAAAAACAACCCGATATCGGGGTCATTTTCATGACCGGTTACGCCAATCTCAATTCCGCCAAATACGCCATCAAACAGGGCGCTTTTGACTACATCATGAAACCGTTCGAAATCGCCG
>CAZUAS010000062.1:0-17272 GCA_964618515.1 uncultured Ignavibacteriales bacterium
AACATCATCTTTTCAATAGCTACGGATATGCCGGCGGAGACGATTACAACCCTGGTCGATAAATGGCTGGGTGGCGTAAAAGCGGAGGCTGAAACCGTATCCCGTCCGGTATTGAATCTTCAGTCAACCAGGGAAGGCTTTACTTCGTTTGACCGTAACCAGTCGTTCGTTTTCATGGGCTATGCCATGGACCACCTGCAACCGGATGAGGTTCCTTACCTTATTCTGCTGAATGAAGTTTTGGGTAACGGGGTCGGTTCGCGAATCTGGTCTTTGCGCCAAGTGGAAAAACTGGCTTATACGGTGTACTCGCAGTATATTCTGAATCGCTACGATGCCAATTTCCGGGCAGCTATCGGGACCGATACCACCAAAATCAAGCAAGCTCTCGGTTCTCTTGAGCGGGAGTGGAACAAACTTGTCAAAGAAGGGATAACCGAAGAAGAGTTAACCGACGCCAAGGTCAATATGAAAAACAACCTCATTTACAGCATCGACCGAAAGGCGAACCGGGCTAATAACATGGCTTTTTACGAATATATCGGTTATGACTACCGCTTCATTCTGAAACTGATCGAAACGGCTGACCGTATCACACTGGCCGGGCTGGATAACTTCATCAAGGAGAAGTTAACCGATGACAGGCTTTATGTGTCTATTGTCGGGAAAAAATAAAAGGGTTACCATCCCCAATTGAGAAAGGGTACAACCTGTCGGGTTGTACCCTTTTTATATATCAACGGTATATGGTTCGGGGCTTATAAGCAGGGCGCCAGGGGCTCATGGGAAATGTAGAGGAAACTTATGATGGCGGTGATATCGGAAATGTCCGGTTCACCACCGCTGCCGTTGGCATCGGCTTCCTCGGGACAGCAAAGGGGTGCTTGACTTATATACAGATAATCAATCAGCCGGGTGATATCGCTGATGTCGACAAGTTCTTCCAGGTCGCAGTTGACGTTGCCGGTTTCCCCGATGCAACAGGAAGGACTGCAGAGAAAACTGGTAACCTTAATGTCATCCACCGCGGCTTCCAGACAGGATTCGGGACTTACATCGGCAACTTCAAATTTCAATTTCATTTCCGTGGTGGGTGCCAGATAATCGTTGACAACAAAATAATGAGTCTGCCAGCCCCCGGCGGCTTCCGGGGAATCGCCGGGAATTTCTTCGATTAAAGTCCAATTATTCTCATCGTCATTGCTCAGGTAAACCCTGAAATAGTCATTAAATTGTGTTCCGCACTGATTGTTAAACCAGAAGGCGAAGCTTATGAAGGTGACAGCTGTATCGGCAAGCTCGAAACCCGGTGAGACCATAAAGGTATTTCCATTATCGACATCGACACCCTGCGAATTTCCAGTCAGGTAGCAGTACCCGGTACCATCATAATCGGAGGTGGGGGCGCCATCGGTTCCATCGCTCGCCGGGATACCCCGCTCCCAATCACCGTCGGTGGCACTGCCGTAAATACCCCAGTATTTATTAGTTTGAAAGTTGTCCTGGAAGTCGACGGCTGAGGATGTGTAAACCGTAAAAGTATGTCCTTTGACAGTATCGTCTGAATAAAAAGGCCGGCCTAAAGATTCTTTTACACTGAAGAAATATCTCAGCTCGGCATCACAATCGGTGACTGCCGGAATCGTGGTGTGGTACTGATTATTTCCGGTTGCTTCCATATTCACGGCAGTGTACGGTTCGCCATTGAAGGAGTAATGAAACTTCCCCGACCCGCTTAACGGAATCCCGGAGGCATTACTCTCGACCTGTACCGTGACCTCAGTGGTCATTCCTTTTTTGACCAAATAAGGTAAGCCCGTCGGATAAGAAAAGGTCAAGTCCCGCGAGGCGTTATCATAAAGGAAAGCACCGCCCCAGCAGGACAGGACAACATCCAGGTCCCGCGAGAATTGGTAGTTGATCCGTACCTCATCGCCCACGCCGGGGACGATACCCAGCGAGACCCAGCCTTTTTCAAGTTCATAACAATACTGGCTGAGACTTAACGGGGAGCCGTTGATTTCTACCGATATGATTTTATGAAGGGGTTTCTGTTCAAGGGAATACAAATGCAGACTGCCGTCGCCGGTATAGGTTTTGAAGGTGTCAATAACCCAGTCCTGGTCGTAATCTTTAAGGGAAATCATGGTTGTCCAGGAGAGACTGTCGATGTTATATACTCCGGTATCGGTCAGGACGCCGTCGTCATTGCGGTAGATGCGGGTTGGGTCGCCGTTTCCACCGGCAATCAAATCCAGGTCGCCATCGCCATCCATATCCCCCCAGGCTACACTGGACATGGGTGAAACGGTCGGGTCGTCCAGAAATGGTGTCGCATCCAAGGTGCCGCCGTTATTTTTAAAAACATAGACATGACCACCGGAACTCAAAGGCAATCCGCCCGCTACCGCCAGTTCCGGGTAACCATCACCGTCCATGTCACCGAAGTCAAGTTGCGGACCACCGACACAGTTGCTCGATGCCCAGGAAGGAGAAGACTCGATAGTCCCGTTATTGTTATAATAAATCACCGCGCTGCCGCCTAAATATTCGTGCATGCCGCCACCGGTGAAGGCCAGGTCGAGATCGCCATCGAGGTCGACATCCACAAAAGCGACATCACTGGCCGCCGCGTTTACCCCCATGGTCCAGGAAGGCGTGGAACTGATAACACCGTTGTTGTTCTGAAAGACGCGTGAGGGAGTGAGCTTACCGGTGTACCGGTCACCCAGGGCGAAAGCGACATCGAGATCGCCGTCACCGTCGTAATCGCCGACGGCATTGGACCAGCCCAGGGTACCAGTCAACAGCCAGCTGTAAGTTGTATCCAGGATACCATTGTGGGAATAATAAATATATTGCGGGTAAGGCGGAGCGCCGGCGTTGAAGTCGCTTAAGCTGCTGACCACGACATCGGGATCGCCGTCATTATTCAGGTCCCCAATAGTGATCATGCCGGTCGGGTCAAGTTCGTGGGAAAAGTAATCGGGAACTGCCCGCAGAGAATCTGGGAAGTTAAAATAAATAGTGTTAGCTCGATAAACAAGGTCGAAGCCGTTGCCCGAATAAAGGTCAGGCCAGCCGTTGTTATCAAAATCGGCCCAGCCGAGCCCGGAGGAGTAGGCGGAATATGCGCCTGTCCAGACCTTTTCCAGGGAGAAATCCGCCCCCGGAGTATTTCCTGCCACAAGCAGAAGAGTCAAGCATAATGCAACACTTACGTTTTTCATCTTTTACTCCTTGAATTGTAAGCCTGTAAGATTATGGTTAAACATTTTTAATTTCCTGTTTATCGGTATGATAAACCTCGCCGGTTTTTTCATTAGTAATGGGCGAAGGGTATTTTTTACGAATTTAAAGACCGAATCATCCGCATTCACTGGTTTTATAATATTAGAACCTCTTTTAAAGCCTGATTCTTACAGAAGAAAATTTTAAATTTTAAAGGCTTTTCCTTCGTTTTATAAATGACTTTCAGTGTTTCGAAAAAGAATTTGGTGGAGGCATTTGGAAATGTTATATTTCAACAAAATCTGATGAAATTTATTAACTACGGTGGATAAAGAAATAAATAAAAAGTTCTCCGCAGAAGGCATTAATGACCTTTTTAAAAAGGCTTATAGCGGAGATAAAGAAGCCGAAAAAGAACTATTTTCAAAATTAGCTGTAAGATTTGGCGTCATAACAAGGTTAAGGATAAGTAACAGCTATGATATTGAGGATGTCATTCAGGATGTTCTGACGGTTGTTGCTCAGAAATATAAGGGGTTGGAAGAAGATGTGAACTTTATTGCATGGGCGCACCAGGTTTTAAAGTTTCAAGTACTGAAATATTACAAGAAAACAGGTAGTATTAACCGAAAAAACAAAAATTTGGCGGACGAGATGATTTCTTCACCGAACTGGGAGCCTAACCCGATGTTACGGGACCGTCTTTTGAATTGCCTGAGGAAAATACATGGTAAGAACAGCCAGTACGCCAGGATTTTGAATTTGCATTTTCAGGGATTCACAACGGCGGAAATTTGCCAGAAGCTGAAAATTACCAGTAACTATTGTTATGTAATTCTCCTTAGGGCAAGGTCGATGATTGAATATTGTCTGGAAAGGGGTGAAGTCTGATGTCAGGTAAATGTAATGACCCGCATTTCCGGCAAATGCTTCACAACTACGAGATGGGCTTACTGTCCGAAGCTGAAGAAACGGAATTTGAACTCCATCTCTATAACTGCGAGTTTTGCCTGAAGGAAATTGAGAAGTTCGAAGAGACCGCCCGTCATCTCAAATTCGATCCGGTAATTAGGGAAGAGTTAAGGAAACTGGCGGCGGAAAAGGAAAATGAAAAAGTGGCGCCATCCTTTTTTAAAAGGCTTCTGGCGGCCACCAGGTTAGAATGGTCACCTCCGGTCAAAATATCCTTGGTCGCCATCTTCGTTTTCGTGATAATTCTGTTAAACCTGGTAAGGATTGAAATCGGGCGACAGGAAAGTGTACAGGCGTCGCCGAATAACCTGATAGTTACCGACTTTCTTAATATCTCCGGTGATACCACCACCGACCAGTTAAGCGCCGTGGCGATGAATCTTCTGGTGACCGACCTGTCCGAATCGCCCTCCATAAGAATAGTTTCAAAACTGCATATCATGGAAATTCTGGCATATTTAGGTTTCAACCCAAAACAAGAAATTGACCGGGAAACCGCCTTCAAAGTAGCTAACGAAACCGGTTCCAACCTGATTATATCGGGAAACATCGTCCAGACACAACCTCATCTTGTTCTAACATCTCAAATCATAGATGTGAAAAGCGGCATTATCCTGGCTTCGCAGAAAATAACCGGCAATCCCGACGAGGATATATTTTCGGTGATTGACCGGCTGGGTTCGGAAATCAGAAGCAAATTATTACCCAGAACCGTGGTCGAAAATGAAGTTGATTGCAGTATCGCCGACATTACCACCCATTCCGAAGAAGCTTATTACTATTATTTGCAAGGTCTTGAAGACGATTGGGCTTTTAGAAATGACGAAGCCCGGAGAAATTTCCGGGCGGCTCTTGAATTAGATTCGACCTTTGCCATGGCTTATTATCTCATGTCGTTTTTCACGACCGGTGAAGAGCAATCTCGGATGATTGCCAGAGCCATGCAGTACTCCGAAAAATGCTCGTGCAAAGAGCGCTTCGTTATTCGAAGCCGCCAGGCTATGCTGATGGGAAATATTCCGCAGGCTAAATATGAACTTGAAGAAATGTTAAAGTATTACCCTCAGGAGAGAAACGGCCTGGCTGGTCTGGCGGATTTGGAAAACCGCAGTGGTAATTTCGGAAGAGCTATCGAGCTGTATGAGGAAGTGATTACAATATATCCGAAATTTAAGAATGCTTATAATGAACTGGCCTATTTATACAGTCGAACCGGTAATTTTGAAAAAGCCGCCGAAGCCGTAGAGCAATATATCAAGCTGGCTCCGGGGGAACCTAATCCCTGGGACAGCAAGGGAGAAATCTACGCCCGCTACGGTCGTATCGACGAAGCAACCGCGGCTTTAAAAAAAGCCCTTGAGCTCGACCCTCAATACAACGCCTCCAATAGAAATCTGGCGATGATTTACATTTTAAAGCAGGCTTATGATTCAGCCCGGACCTATATAGATGAATCAACAGCCAATAAAGTAGTAACCGATATATCTTATGCCTGTTATTATTCGGCGGTTATAAAAGTGCGCCAGGGTTTGTTTTCACAGGCTCTGGATATACTGGATAAAGGCATTATCAGCGATATAAATAATTCCTATAGATTTTTAGCCTTACAGAAACACTGGCAAAAAGCGGTGATTTTGCACACAGCAGGCCGGGTAAGGGAAGCTTTCGAGGAAATCGAAAGATGTCGGACCTTAAGCTCTTTAGCCAATCCCAATGATAAACTCGGATACCTTCATTATTACGGGCAGTTTCTGGCGGAAACCGGCAGAAGCGAGGACGCCGAGCGCGTTGCGCAAAGTATTCGGGAGGACCTGGCCGGTATACGGGAAGCTCAATATGGTTACTGGTATGTTATGGGATGTCTGGAACTTCAGAAAAACAGGCCTACTGAAGCAATAAGCTGTTTCCTGAAAGCTCAAGAAATAACACCGTCGCAACCCTTGGTTTACCTGATAGCCCGGGCCTATCTGGCAGCGGGACAAACTGAAAGTACTATCAGGTTACTGGAAGATGAGTTGTTGTCTTTTAATGTCGAGCGTCTGGAATGGAGCATACCCGATATAAAGGCACATTATTACCTGGGCCGGGCATATGAAGAATCGGGTAAAATACATGAAGCGGCCCAAAGCTATGAAGCATTCTTAAAGTTGTGGGAGAAAGCCGATGAAAAGATAATGGAGCTCGACGATGCCCGCAACCGACTGGCCAGACTCAAAAGCTAAGCATTTTAACTCCACAATAAAAAAGTCCGCCTTTATTGTCGGACTTTATGGCCGTGAATTTTTCTCAGTTCAGCCGCCAGATTGCATAATTTAAATATGACGCAAAAGTAACCCATAAAAAATAAGGCAGTAATAATACACCTGCCAGGGGGACTTTTGACCAGAATAATATTATCGTGTAGAGAATCGTCCCCCATAAAAGAATAATATCAATAAAGGCCAGTCCGGGCATTTTTAGGCCGAAGAAAAATACGGTCCACAAACCGTTGAACAATAGTTGTAAAATAAAAATGGATAGCGGCCATAAAGCCGCCTTGAAACCATTTTGTCGCCATACCAGCCAAGCGGAAATACCCATAATGATGTAAAGGAAGGTCCAGACTAATGGAAAAATCCAGCCGGGGGGAGTCAGGTCGGGTTTAACCAGCGACTGATACCATTCCCCGGGCCGAAATTGTCCGGAAAGAAAGCCTACGCCAAGACATATAACAACAGCTAAAATGAGACCAGTTAAAGATGAAGTTTTAGACATATTTTTAGATGATATTAACAATTTTTTAGGCAGAAAGTTAAATAAAAGATAATTATAAAGATTATTATTGAGAAGACGGTAATGAAAAAGACCTGATAAAATCAGAGAAAGTTTCTTCATTTATTATAATGATGGAAAATATAGAGAAATCCGGATTGTAATTTATTTGTAACCCGTTATTCGTAAGCGGGTTAAGTTAATTATTGTGCTTAGAAGTCAAATAATCGCTTGACAAGGATAAACAGGAAGTATTATTTAAGGGTATAGATTGTTATAAATTTCACAATCTTAACTTAGGTTAGACAAAATTATTTTTTCCCCCCGATAATTCGGGAACTGGCATAAAAGGAGATTTGTATGGCAGAATTCGAACCGGAGATGGAACAAATTACTGCAGATACACTGGTGGTTGGCGGGGGTGTTGCCGGTATGACAACAGCTATTGAGACGGCGGAAGTCGGCAAAGATGTGATATTGATTGATAAAATGCCGACAATCGGTGGTCGGGTGGCCGCTTCATACCAGTATTTTCCCAAACTCTGTCCGCCCACCTGTGGTATTGAAATCAACCTTCGCAGAATCAGAATCAATCCGCATATCCGGGTATTGACTCTAACCGAAATTGAGAAAGCCGGCGGTACCCCCGGTCATTACGAGGTACAGTTGAAAATATCCCCCCGCTATGTGAATGATAAGTGTACCGCCTGCGGTGAATGCGCCAGGGTATGCGAAATAGAGCGGGACAATGATTTCAACTATGGACTGGATAAAACCAAAGCCATATACCTGCCGCATCTGATGGCTTATCCGGCCCGCTATGTGGTTGACCCGAAATATGCCGGTGACGTACGCATGAAAAAATGTGTCGAAGCCTGTCAGTACGGGGCAATCGAGCTGGAAATGAAATCACGGATAATAACGGCTAAGGTCAAGGCTATAGTCTGGGCTACCGGTTGGAAACCATACGATGCCAGGAAAATAGAAAACCTCGGTTTCGGTCAATACCCCAATGTCATTACCAATGTAATTATGGAACGGCTGGCCTCGCAGAACGGCCCCACTCAGGGTAAAATAATAAGACCGTCCGACGGCAAGGAAATTACGAAAGTCGGCTTTGTGCAATGTGCCGGTTCCCGCGATGAAAACCATTTGCCTTACTGCAGCGCCATCTGTTGTCTGGCTTCGATGAAGCAGGCTACTTATGTGCGGACCCAGTATCCCGAAGCGGATATATATGTGTTTTATATCGATATCCGTTCTCCCGGTCGCATGGAAGATTTTTATGTCAAGGTTCAGGAAGACCAGAAAATTCATTTCCATCGCGGCAAAGTCGCTAAAATTACCGAAAACCCGGAAAATAAAAACGTCATTCTGGAAGCGGAGAACACTCTGACCGGCGAAATCACCCGCACCGAAGTGGATCTGGCCGTGCTGGCTACGGGTATGGTGCCCAACAACGTTGATTCACCGCCACCGCTTGATACGGAACTCGATGCCAACGGTTTCATTGTCCCGGATACCAACCGGGGCGTTATCGGTACCGGCGTGGCGGTACGCCCGTTTGATGTTGCTAATACCATTCAGGATGCCACCGGCGCAGCTTTGCGGGCGATTAACATCGGGGCAAGGAGGTAGTCATGGAAAAGAAAGTTGGTGTTTATATATGCAAAGGCTGTGATATCGCCAAAGCGCTGGCTGTTGATAAAATGGTTGAAGTGGCGACCGGGGAATGTAAAGCCCCGATTTGCAAAACGCATGATATCCTGTGTTCACCGGAAGGAATTAATCTGATAAGGAATGATATTGCCGGTGAAGGTGTCAACCGGGTAGTCGTGGCGGCATGCTCCGGGAGAGTTTTCCCGGAACTGTTCGATTTCGGCAATAATATCGTGGTTGACCGCGCGAACCTTCGCGAACAGGTTGCCTGGTGTCACGATGCCAATGATGAAGATACCCAGATGCTGGCTGAGGATGTTATTCGCATGGGGGTGGCCAAGGTCATGAACAGCGATCCGCCGGAGCCGCTGGTGGAAGAAACCAGCAAGGATATTCTGGTAGTAGGCGGGGGAGTAACCGGTATGACCACCGCCCGGGCGGCTGCCGAAGCCGGTTACAAGGTAACCTTGGTGGAAAAAAACGACCATCTGGGCGGCTGGGCGACGAAGTTTGTCAAGGTTTTCCCCAAGCATCCGCCCTATAAAGACCTTGAGGATTCAGGTTATGAAGATTTAATTCGGGATATTGAAGCTAATCCCAACATTACGATACATAAAGCGACTACCGTTAAGAAAATTTCGGGTCAACCCGGCCAATTCCAGGTTGAATTGATAAATAACAACGGGGGAGCCCGGTTAAAAGCGGGTTCGATTGTCCAGGCGACTGGTTGGAAACCATATCCCGCCGAGAGACTGGGGAAATGGGGTTACGGTGTTTCGCCGGATGTTGTCACCAACATAACAATTGAAGAGATGATGGTCAATGGCGGTATCAAACGGCCTTCGACTGGAAAGCCAGTCGAAAGTGTAACGTTTATTCAGTGCGCCGGCTCTCGCGACAAGGACCATTTGCCCTATTGTTCGGCGGTATGTTGCCGGGTATCGCTTAAGCAGGCGATGTACATTCGACAGCAGTATCCTGATGCGAAAATCTATATTATTTATAAGGACCTACGTTCGCCCGCCCAGTACGAACTGTTTTATGCCAACGTTCAAAACGATGAAGGTATTTTTCTGACCAAGGGTGAGATCGCCGGCGTGAAAAGGGAAGACGACGGGCAGATAGCGGTGGAGGTTACCGACACTTTACTTGGAGAAAACATTATAATAAAATCTGATATGGTGGTGCTGGCGACCGGGATGGTACCGACTACCAAAGTTGAGGATAAAATTGAGACAGCAGAGAGTGAAACGGCGCCCGCAGAAGAAGAACCGGCTGTAGAAGGTCAAACCGCTGATGGTAAAAAAGAGGCGGCGGGCGCCGAAAAAGGTGCTAAAATTCTTAACCTGTCGTATCGCCAGGGAACCGACCTGCCGACTTTGAAATACGGTTTCCCGGATTCGCATTTTATCTGTTTTCCTTACGAAACAAGACGTACCGCCATTTATGCGGCTGGTCCGGTACGGGCACCAATGGATTTCGGATGCAGCGCCAGTGATGCTTATGGAGCGGCGTTGAAAGCTATCCAGGCGGTTGAAGCGGTGGCACGAGGGGCGGCGGTTCATCCGCGGGCCGGCGATTTAACCTATCCGGAATTTTTCATGCAACGCTGTACCCAGTGCAAACGTTGTACCGAGGAATGTCCTTTCGGAGCTCTGGATGAAGACGATAAAGGTACGCCATTACCGAATCCCAGCCGTTGCCGCCGTTGTGGTGTCTGCCTGGGAGCTTGTCCGGAAAGAATCATCTCGTTTAAGAACTACAATGTCAATATGATATCCTCGATGATTAAAGCCATTTATATGCCGGATGAATTCGAAGAAAAACCGCGTATTCTGGCCTTTATCTGCGAGAACGACGCCATGCCCGCAGTGGATATGGTGGGGTTTAAACGGATGAAGTATAACGCCATGATCCGGATTATCCCGTTGCGGTGCCTTGGGTCGATGAACTCCATCTGGGTCAGTGACGCCCTGGCTTCGGGCTTTGACGGCGTAATTCTAATCGGTTGTAAAAAAGGCGATGATTACCAGTGTCACTTTATCCGGGGCAGCGAACTCGCGGCAACGCGGATGAGTAACGTCCGGGATAAACTTAAACAACTGGTACTTGAGGAAGAACGGGTTGAATTACACGAGCTGGCCATCAGCGATTATGAGAAAATACCGAAAATTTTCGATGATTTTCTTGAAGTTATCAACTCGGTGGGGATGAATCCCTATAAGGGAATGTAACTGATAAGTGTCCGGCCACCGGCCGCTTGATTAGCAACCGGTGGCTATATTGTGAAGACATTCCCAAAGTTTTTATAGTCATATATATAATTATAGGTAATTATTTTACTCGAAATCAAGACTATTTTCATCTCAATAATTTCTTGATAATATCTTAAATTACTATATAATATTAAGTTAGTTAATTTTTCCATTTTTTTAATGGAAGTACCTACCCTTATAAATTCAATTAAGTTAATGAATTTTTTCACATTTTCACTTGACTAAAGAGTATAAATTGATTAAGATTTCAAATGATAAGGTAGGTTATAATCAAAATCAGAGAAATGCTAAGTATTATTAAGATGTGACTACTAATAATAAAAATATTGAGAAATAAGGAGAAAAAATGGCAGACAATTTACCGCAAACTCCACTGCTCAATGAGCTTGAGAAAGGTGCCTGGCCGAGTTTTGTAAGAGAAATTAAAATGGCTGCTAAAAGAAGCCCCATGTGCCGGGATCTTCTGGGTCAATTAGAGCAATCCTACCGGGAGAAGATTGGCTACTGGAAGCATGGTGGTATCGTGGGTGTGATGGGTTACGGCGGCGGTGTTATCGGACGTTATTCCGCCTTACCGGATAAATATCCGGGGATTTCGCATTTCCATACCATGCGTATCAATCAACCAGCCGGCTGGTTCTATACGTCCAAGGCGTTGCGCAGTATATGTGATATATGGGAGAAACATGGTTCCGGCTTGACCAATATGCATGGTTCCACCGGGGATATCATTCTCCTTGGCACAACAACCGATCAACTGGAGCCGACCTTCGCCGAACTGGCTAAAATAGATTTCGATATCGGTGGTTCCGGGTCTGATTTGAGAACACCCAGCTGTTGTTGTGGTATGGCTCGCTGTGAATGGGCTTGTTACGACACCATGGCTTTGACCTATGATTTGACCATGCATTATCAGGACGAATTACATCGTCCGGCGTTTCCCTACAAATTCAAATTTAAAATGTCCGGTTGTCCCAATGATTGTGTCGCTTCGATTGCCCGCGCCGACATGTCTATTATCGGCACCTGGCGGGATGATATCCAGATTGACCAGGAAGCGGTCCGTGAATACGCCAAAAAAGGCATGGATATAACCTCCGACGTGGTTAATAACTGTCCTTCCAAATGCATGGACTGGGACGGCAAGGAACTGCATATCGAGAATAGCTTCTGTGTCCGATGCATGCATTGTATTAATGTTATGCCAAAAGCCCTGCGGCCCGGCAAGGACCGTGGAGCCACTATTTTAATTGGCGCGAAAGCTCCGATTATTGAAGGCGCCATGCTTTCCTCGGTACTCTTTCCTTTCATCAAGATAGAGCCGCCTTACACCCAGATTAAGGACACGGTGGATAAAATCTGGGACCTCTGGTGCGAAGAAGGCAAGAACCGGGAACGGGTCGGAGAGTTCATTCAGCGCGTCGGTCTGGGGAATTTCCTGGAAGCCATCGACGTGGAACCCGTTCCGGAAATGGTTGCTCATCCGCGTGAAAATCCGTATGTCTTCTACGAAGAATACTTTGAAGAAGGCGGCGATGAGGAAGAGGAAGAAGAAAGTTAATTCAGATAACAGGAAAATAAATTTTATTCAATAGAGGTTTGATATGACAGTTGACATGTCACAAAGAAGAACAGATTACGGACCGCCTCACTACGAGCAATTTTTACCTCCGATAATCAAAGAAAATTACGGTAAATGGAAATATCATGAGATTATCAAGCCCGGAGTGATGGTACACGTCTCGGAAACGGGTGCTAAACTGTACACGGTGCGTTCGGCTTCCGGCCGTCTTATAAGCATCGACAAGATTCGCATGTATTGCGACCTGGCCGATAAGTATTGCGACGGTTATATCCGTTTTACCAGCCGTCATAATGTCGAATTCCTTTTGACGAAACAGGAAAATATTGATCCTCTGATCAAGGACCTCAAGGCGATGGGTCACCCGGTCGGTGGTATCGGCAATTCGATTACGAGTATTGTTCATACCCAGGGCTGGGTGCACTGTCACTCAGCGGCGACCGATGCTTCGGGTATCGTTAAGGTCGTCATGGACGAATTGATCGAGTATTTCGAAAACATGAAGCTTCCGGGCAAATTGCGTATCGCTCTGGCCTGCTGTCTTAATATGTGCGGTGCGGTGCACTGTTCCGATATCGCCATCCTGGGTATTCACCGTCGTCCTCCGCGTGTCGACCATAGCAATTTGAGAAAGGTCTGTGAAATTCCCAATGTCAGTGCGTCCTGTCCGACGGCGGCCATTCGTCCGGCGACCGTCAACGGCGTGCCCTCGGTGGAGGTTCTTGAAGAAAGATGCATGTTTTGTGCCAACTGTTATACCGTCTGTCCAGCCATGCCTTTGAACGACCCGCTTAACGACGGTGTTTCCATCTGGGTGGGCGGTAAAGTATCCAATGCCCGCACAGAGCCGATGTTTTCCAAACTGGCGATTCCCTTTATACCCAATAATCCGCCCCGCTGGCCGGAAGTTACCGGAGCGGTCAGGAATATTGTCGAATTGTGGGCCAAGAACGCTCACAAATACGAACGCATGGGCGAATGGATTAACCGTATCGGATGGCCGAAATTCTTCAAGATGTCCGGTATTGAATTCAGAAAAGAACATATTGACGACTTCAAGCATGCCGGCTTGACGTTTAAACGTTCTACACACTTAACTTTTTAAGGATTTATAAATGGCAAAGTCAGTTGAAGAGGTTGCCGAAGCCATGTTCAACATGGTTAAAGATGCTGCTGGCCAGAAAAAACTGAAACCGATGGACCTGACCAAGAATGTAATGCAGTTATTCGGCGGTGAGGTTGATAAACAAATCTGTAAGGAAGCCATCAAACAGCTGATTAACTCCGGAAGGTGTGTTTACACTTATTTCGGGGGCAGTTATATCGAGCTCCCGCACAGAGAGGGTGCGGCTAACGACTGATACCCGGCGGTACCCTGGTTGTTGTTATGAGTATTAAGATTCCGCGTCTCCTGGTCGCCGGGCTGTCCGGCGACTCAGGGAAAACTATAACCAGCCTGAGCCTTCTGGTGGCATTAAAACAGAGGGGGCAGTCTGTGGCTGTCTTTAAAAAGGGGCCGGATTATATCGACGCGGCCTGGTTAAGCCGTTTCGCAAAGACCGACTGCCGCAATCTGGATACTTACATGGTCAACCCGGGTACGGTTTTCGACACTTTCGTCAATGCCGCAGCCGGGGCGGACTTTGCCCTCATCGAAGGAAATCGGGGGATTTTCGACGGCAAGGATAAAGAAGGAACGCACAGCACGGCCGAGCTGGCCAAACTGTTGCGTACCCCGGTAATTCTGGTCGTCAACGCCTCCAAAGCAACCCGAACGCTGGCGGCGGTCATAAAAGGTTGTCTGGATTTTGACCCCCAGGTGAACATTGTCGGGATTATTCTCAATAAAGTCGCCGGTCGCCGGCACGAGACAATCATTACGGAGACCGTATTGAAATATTGCAACCTGCCGGTTCTGGGAGTAATCCCCAGGCTTGAGCAGGTCAGTACCCTGCTTCCGGGTCGTCACCTGGGATTGGTCACACCGTTCGAATCTGAAAATGAAGCCGTGTTACGACAGCAACTGGCGCAAATCGCCTGTGATTATCTGGACATAGAAGCATTATTGGAACTGGCCGATAAGGCTCAGGAACTTGACCGAAAACAAGTGCCTGAGCGTTTTTCGATTACGCCCACGGTTAAGGTGGGTTATTTTCGTGACCCGGTTTTCACCTTTTATTATCCTGAAAATCTGGCGGCGCTGAAACAACACGGCGCTGAACTGATACCGATATCGTCCCTTGTAGACGGCAACCTTCCCGATATCGACGCTCTTTATATCGGCGGCGGTTTTCCGGAAACACACGCCGAGAAACTGGTGCGCAATAGTTCGCTAATGACATCGGTTAAAAAAGCAATCGAGGGAGGGTTACCTGTATATGCCGAGTGCGGCGGATTGATTTATCTGTCACGGTCGTTGACCTGGCACGATAATCGTTTTCCCATGGCCGGTGTTTTTCCGGTTGACCTGACAATGGAGTCGAAACCGGTCGGTCACGGTTATACCCTGTTACAGGTAGACCGCTCTAACCCTTATTTTGAGCCGGGACTTATCCTTAAGGGGCATGAATTTCATTATTCGGCTGTTAGCGGTTCTTTTGACATGGCCGCAACCTGCCTGGCGGTCAGGACCGGCTTCGGCCTGGGCTCCCAGCGCGACGGCATGCTGTATAAAAATTGCCTGGGTTGTTATACGCATATTCATGCCGACAGCGTACCCGGCTGGGCGATGGCGATAATTGAACAGGCGAAAAAATATCAGATAAACAAAATTTCTGATTTGGGGATGATAAAAGAGACTGGAATTCCAAATTACCTGAAGTTATTAAAGCGTCGACGGTTTTCCGAAGCCGCCGGGTAAAATAAGGATGTGAAAATTATTTTTTTGAGATAACGATAAACTAACCTGTGGTGGTCTATAAATAATAGGCACCAGTTTTAAATAAGAGAGTTCAGCATGGTTAAAAAGGTTGTGAAGAAAAAGAAATTGGGTGGTTTTTCCGGAGCCTCGGGTGCTTCCGGTGTGGAAACCTCACCCCTGCGACCGAAATTTGTGCCTAAAAAGCCGCCCTGTCTTAACAAGTGCCCCAACAACAACATGATTCGTAAGGCGCTGATGGTAGTTTCGAAGACCGAGGACTTCGGTAAAACTTACGAACAGACTTTGGAGGAGGCCTGGCATATCTTCATGGAGACCACTCCTTTTCCGGCGGTCTGCGGACGCGTTTGCCCCCATCCGTGCGAAACGGAATGTAACCGGAAATACAAAGAAGGAGCGGTTTCGATAAATGCTTTTGAACGATTTATCGGCGATTACGGACTTGAGAAAAAGCTCGTACCCTCGAAACTGACCGAGGAAAAACGAACCGAGAAAGTGGCTATTGTCGGTTCCGGCCCGGCCGGAATGTCCTGTGCTTATCATCTGGCCCGGCGAGGTTACCCCGTAACGGTATTCGAAGCGTTTCCCAAATCCGGCGGTATGCTTCGTTACGGCATTCCCGATTACCGTCTGCCGGGAGCGGTTCTTGACGCCGAAATAAACCGGATTATTGATATGGGCGTGGAGCTGAAATTGAATACCATCGTCGGTAATGATATTACTCTGGACGACCTTCGCAGGGATTACAAAGCCATTTTTGTCGGTATCGGGGCGCACAAGGGACGTCTGCTGGGCGTTGAAGGGGAGAAAGCGCCCAATGTTTATACCGGCACGGATTTCCTGCATAAAATCAACTGTGGTGAAAAAGTCGATGTAGGTGATAATGTTGTTGTCGTCGGTGGTGGGGATACGGCTATCGATGCCGCCCGGGTATCCAGGCGGCTGGGGGCGAATGTGACCATTTTATATCGGCGTACCCGGACCGAGATGCCCGCTATCGAGGAAGAGATAGTCGGGGCGGAAGAAGAGGCCGTTAAGATTGAGTTTTTAGCCGCGCCGATGGAAATCTATACCGAAAATGGTCGGGCTGTCGGTATGAAGTGCCAGCGGATGGAGCTGGGTGAACCGGATGCGTCCGGTCGGCGGCGCCCGGTACCGATTGAGGGCAACACCTTTAACCTGAATTTCACGACCTTGATTGCCGCCATCAGCCAGGAGCCGAATTTTGAAAACCTGGATAATCTGCGCGAGGGCAGGGACTGGATTAAGGTTGATGAAAAATATAAAACCAAATTTGACGATATCTTCGCCGGCGGTGATAACATTAATCTTGATATCGCCATCACAGCTATTTATCACGGTCGTTATGCCGCGGCGGCGATACATGAGTATATCGCCGGGGAACCAATCCCGGTTCCGGCACATACCCGGATGGAGGTAATCCGGTTCGAAAAAATGGCGCATGCCTTCTATGAGGAAAAACCACGGGTAATGGTTCCGCCCCTGCCGGTGGCGGAACGATTCAAAGCTCTGGACAGGGAAATAATGAGAACCATGACGCAGGAGGAAGCCATCGCCGAATCGAAACGGTGCATGAGTTGCGGGATGTGCTTTGACTGCGGTACCTGCTGGAGTTTTTGCCAGGATAATGCCATTATTAAACCGCTCGTGAAGGGAGGAGAGTATAAATTTAAACTGGAATTTTGTAATGGCTGTAAAAAATGCGCCGAGAACTGCCCCTGCGGGTATATTGAAATGCATTAACGGTCAATGAAAATATTTAAGTATCAATAATTAACATAATTGGAGGAAAAACAATGGCGATCTTTCAACACGGCAGCGTCAGCATCGAAGTCGATGAAGACGGTTTCATGCAGAGATCGGAAGAGCGTCGTGTAGGGAAAGAGTGTAGGATAGGGTGTA
>CAZUAS010000063.1:0-4707 GCA_964618515.1 uncultured Ignavibacteriales bacterium
ACACCCTATCCTACACTCTTTCCCTACACGACGCTCTTCCGATCTATTTCTCCGAGGTGATTAAGTCCGACAGTGTGGAGTCGGTAATTATCAATGAAACCGCCGCCGCCGAATTCGGCTGGACTGAGGCGGTGGGTAAAGTTATCAAGGAACCCAATATGGCGTCGGAGGAAGGCGGCTACCTTCCCAATCAGGTAATCGGAGTTGTCAGGGATTTCCACTTCAGCTCCCTTCATGAACCGATAGAACCTCTTATTATCGTATACAAATATGAACCCTGGCTTGAAACGATAAGGTATCTGTTGGTACGGCTGGCACCCGGCAATATCAGGCATACTTTGGATTTGATTAAAGACCGCTGGTCCGCCTTCGCTCCCGGCCTGCCTTTCGACTATTATTTCCTGGATGAATCTTTCGCCCGGCAGTATCGTGAAGATGAGCGCCTGGGCAACCTGGTGCTTTCGTTCGGTCTGCTGACGGTGCTGATCGGCTGTCTCGGTCTGCTGGGTCTGTCCTCGTTCATGGCCGAGCAACGTACCCGGGAAATCGGCATTCGTAAAGTTCTCGGAGCGTCCATCACGGGAATTGTGCGTTTGCTTTTGAGAGATTTCACTATCCTGGTGCTGGTAGCCAATGTAATTGCCTGGCCGGTGGTGTATCTGGTAATGAAACGCTGGCTGGAGAGTTTTGCCTATCATGTTGATATCGGGATGGGAGTATTTGTACTGACGGCTTTGATTTCGCTGGTTATTGCCGTTATAACCGTGGGTTATCAGGCGGTCAAAACGGCGGTGCTCAATCCGGTAGTAGCTTTAAAAAATGAATAAGAAACAGGAGTGCCATAATGATGGCTGTTAAGAAAGAATATACTGCCAATGAAACAGCAGCCAGGTTATATCAATTAGGAGATGTTTTCGGGTATCGGAATAAGGTACCGGATTTCGCCGTTGCTCTGGCTTTATTTATCTCTTTTATGACCGTCTGTTCTCGTTCCGTGAGAGCTGCTTTAAAAGACCCGATTAAGGTTTTACGATATGAATAAAATTATATTTCGTTGTAAGATTTTATCCGCTCAGGGAACATTAATATAGAAATATTTAATTATATGGGTATTATCGAGGTAAATATGAATCAAAAGACGAAGTTGTTGGTTGTCATAACCTTCTTGGTTATTGTTTTCTGTCTGACCTCTCTGGCGGATAAAAATCCCGATTCGAAAATGGTATATATTGAAGGCGGTACCTTTCGGATGGGCAATATTTTCAGTGACGGCGACCCCGACGAATATCCGGTTCATGATGTTGCGTTAAAAACGTATTGTATGGGTAAAACCGAAGTTACGGTGGGTGAGTTTAAAAAGTTTGTTAAAGCTACCGCTTATGTGACTACTGCCGAAGCCGGTGGTGGGGAAGAGATGTTAGACGGGGCTGAAATAGCTCATGATACCGGGAAGTGCTGGCGTAAAGTCAATTTTAAGCAAAATGACAGCCACCCGGTGGTTAATGTCTCATGGTTTGACGCTATAGCATATTGTAACTGGCGCAACGTAATAGAAGGACTGGAACCCTGCTATAGCCGTGAAGGGGATATAATTCGCTGTAATTTCGAAGCCGACGGTTACCGTCTGCCCACTGAGGCCGAATACGAATATGCCGCCCGGTGCCGTGGCCGGGAATATAAATATTCCTGGGGAAATGGTGAACCTTTTATCAATGATGTAAAAGCAGCCAATATCTACGATGAATCTTCCTTAAACCGGTGGGGAAAGGAGTTTATGGGTTCGGGTTGGAAAGGCTATGGCGACAAATATGTTTATACTTCACCCGTCGCTACCTTTTGTCCCAATGAACATGGCCTTTATGACATGAGCGGCAATGTCTATGAATGGTGCTGGGACTGGTACGATGAAACTTATTATGAAATCAGTCCCATGGAAAATCCCCGGGGTCCGGAAAGGGGTGAAGTGAGAAGTTTTCGAGATGTCGGGTATGATTGTCAGCCCGAGGAAGCCCGTTCGGCCAATCGCAGTAAGGGCAGACCGAACGACTGTTTTCAAAATGTCGGTTTCCGGCTGGTTCGCAGCGCTCGATAGTTATAAGTTTTCTTATCGGTTGCGGGGGGCACCGAGTCTTTCCCGCAATTCATCCATAAGTAATTTCCCGCGTAACCGTGTTTTTTCTTTTATTTCCAGTAAATTTCTCGCTTCCGGCCGGGCATGAAGTTGGATATGAAAACGTAACGAACTGCTCGTACCCGAAGGCCTGACCGTCAGGTGCTGTATTCTCCCTTCATCAAGAAATAACCGCACGCCTTCATCCGGGAATTTGAAATTCTCGGTTGGTGGATACAGATAGTCATACTTGCCTGTTCGGTAAATGGTGGCGGCGGTAACTTTGAAACCGGCCAGGGTAACTGTTCCTTTTGAGCTTTCCTCGGCCAGCACCAGGACTTTCTGTAGAATTTGTTGTTTGACGCGGTCACCTTCGATACCGGGATATTCACCCTCAAGTGGATCAGGTTCATAGAAGGTTGTGAACATGCCGATATCCGGGTCGAGGTAAATATATTGGTCCAGCAACTCAATGGGCGTCAAGCCCCGGGTTTTAGCCCAGGCGGCAACTTCGGCAAGTAAAAGTCCGGCCAGAAGACCGTCTTTATCGCGGACGTGACCACCAAGGCCGAGCGACCGATGGTCCGGGGGAGGGCTGCCAAGTATGGAAAAGCCGTTACTCTGTTCCATAATACCAATGTTTATAGACCTTTGACCATTGTCCATATCCAGGCATTCACAAACGTACGGATGGCACAGATCGTTATACCTTGCGTTTCGCCCACCGGAAAGGTCATTAAGGTCGTTTATTTTATTATCCCAGATATCTCTGGCCGCGGCCGCCATCGCGGCAAACCCCACCCAGGCTTTCACCACGCCCAGACGGTATTTCCGCGCCAGGAAAGTAAGACTGTCCGTGGTAGTATGTGAGATGGTAAGGAACTTTTTCTCGGCATCGGCAATGTTACCATGTTTTTGCAATTCCTGATACAGGCGGTACCAGATAATAAGCGTCCACATGTCGTCGGCGGGGAGAAGGTAATAATCCTGTACACCGTAAATATGTTTCTGGCGGGGCGGTACCCGAACGGTAAGTGCACAGCGGTCGGCGTCGGGGTCGGTACCGATAAGAATATCCATCTTACCTTTATCTTGAGGATTGTCTTCCTTGAAAGCTTGCAGGGCAATCGCCGCCGCTGCGGGGTCGCCCGGGTCAGGTTGTTGTTCATGACCGGGAGTACTGTTGAAAGCCGGAAACAGGCCATTAAGCTTATCCAGAGACCATTTCCTTTTACGACCGCTTATCAAAACGATGTTGGTTAAGCCAGCTTCTTTAAGCACCCGGGGAAACAAGCGATAACCCGCTCCGTGATAAGGACAGTAAGCCAGTTTTAAAGGTCTGATATGCCGGGGATATTTAAGTCCCTTTATGTCAGTAAATAAAAATTTTTTTAACTGATTAATATAGACAGTGTGAAAGTCTATCAATTTATTATCCCGGCCGGCGTAGTCGAATTCCCGGACCGGTTTATGGCCACCGAGGAAGAAAAGTTTATCGTTGTCGGCCTGAGAAAAGGGACGCGGTTTGGGAATATCCTTGATGTGCACCCGGCTGATATATTCTCGATACATCAGGTCGCGTTCATGTGGGTCGAGCTGGGAACCGTCTGGCCCGGATAATTTATAACCGTTGTAACGGTAATCATTATGGCTGGCTGATATCAGTACTCCCATGTCGGCTCTTATGTTCTCGTGCGGGATAGCATAAGTGATTTCCGGGTAAGGGCAGGGGGCATCAAAAAAGAAAACGGTATAACTATAAGCCAGGAAAAGCTCCGCAATAAGCCGGGCGAAATCGGCACCGTGTACCCGGCTGTCATAACCTATTACGACTTTTGTAAATCCTTTATCCCGACCAAATCGGGCGACTCCGGTAGTGGTTTTGAGAAGAACAATTTCATTAAACGTATGGGGACCTTTTAATATGTCTGCCTCCAGACCTCGAGTTTTCAACTTTCTTATGGCTTCCCGGTCAAAAGCCATCAATCCCCGGATGCCGGCGGTGCCGAATCGGAGTTCCTGATGAAACACATTGACCAGTTCCTTCCATTTTCCCCTTTGGATATGACGGATAATTGTCTGTCTGAGATGAGGTGAGAAAAAATCCAGTTTTTCTTCTCTCAACCACAACTCAATATTACTAAGCGTACCTGAAAGAGTCTGATGGAACTGATGCGGGTCGATCAAATTTTTTTCCTGAGCTTCTTGGAGGTAGCCGGTTATGCCCCTCTCAGCTTGTATCAGGGCTGTGTCAATTTCTTTATGGTTCATCTTTTATTATTAAATAAATTCCTCTTAAAAGGTAAGAGGATACTTTGGTCTGTCAACTGAAATTGAAATAATGGGACATTTTAAAATACCGGGAGATAACACCGGTGCGAGAAAGTCTTGTCAATAAACCGGCAGGATGATGGTTTGCGGATTCGGGATTAAAAAATATTAATATTAATGTAAAAATTGACAATATATGTCATGATTTTTTTCGGGAAACTGTTTAGTTTTTGAACAGTCAAGTCGATTAATTTCATGAGTGGAATTATACAGGAATCGGAAAAAGATCGGAAGAGCGTCGTGTAGGGAAAGAGTGTAGGGTGGGG
>CAZUAS010000063.1:4717-17094 GCA_964618515.1 uncultured Ignavibacteriales bacterium
ATGTGTTCAAAAGGTGAGGCAAAAAAATCACAAAAGCGGGGGAAACAACCTGACAATCTTTCAAACAGCGATCGGGATTTAACGGCTAATCCCCTTCAGCAAATTGAATACCTTATCAATTTTCTTCCGGACCCGACATTTGCCATCAACCTTGAAGGCCGGGTGATTGCATGGAACCGGGCGATGGAAAAACTGTCAGGTATTTCGGCTGAAGAAATTCTTGGTAAGGGCGATTATGCTTATGCTATCCCTTATTACGGTTTCAGACGTCCACTTCTGCTCGACCTGATATTAAAACAGGACAAAAAAATCGAGAAGTTCTATCCTGTCATAACCCGTGAAAACGAAACTTTGATTACTGAAGTTTTTACGCCGGGGATGAAACCATCCGGCAAGTATATGTGGGTCAAAGCCAGCCCGCTTTATGATAGCCAAGGCTGTATAGCAGGAGCTATTGAAGCCACCCGGGATATTACCGAGATAAAGCGTTACCAGCAGAAGCTTGAAGAAATGAATGAAAAGTTAAAAGCTGAACGGGTGGCTTTGAGTGAAAAAAATATTGCATTAAAAGAAATTCTCACCCATATCGAAGAAGAAAAACAGCAGGTATCGGATAATTTTCGAGCCAACATTAATAGGGTGATAATGCCCATTATTAAGAATCTGCGCAAAAGGGTGAATGTCACTGACCGCGAATATTTTACCTTACTGGAAAGATGTCTTAAGGATATCGCCTCGCCCTTTATTAACAAGCTGGAACTCAGGGTTACCAAGCTGTCGCCGCGGGAACTGGAAATCTGCAATATGGTAAAAAACGGTTTATCAAGCAAGGAAATCGCCGGTTCCCTTAATATCTCCATCCATACCGTTGTCAAACAACGACAGCGAATTCGCAAAAAACTGGGTATCAATAATCAGGGAGTCAATCTCATCACCCACCTCCAGGGCATTTAAAAAACACATTTTAATAATTAAATCATTCTCACGGTAGGTGCACTAAGTACACAATGTACCTATTATATCCTTAATCTTTGCCTGTTAACCGTCAATGAGCTGAGTCGATTAAAAAATATATAGTATGTTTTATTTCAAAATAGAGAAGGTTGTAAACCATTAGCGTGATTCCGACAGTCGATTACCATCGAGGGGGCTGGTAGTCGGCTCGGGAAAACATATATGAGTAAAAGCATTTTTATCGTTGTAACTGAAAAAATTTGATGATGTAAAAAAAGAACAAATCATCCCGGTTCAACGGGTTAAGGTATGAATTTGGTTGTAACGGAAAGTATAAATTTTAAAAGAAAAAAGTATTAAGCCTTAAATTAAAGGGAGCTTACCAATGAGGTGGAAGGATTTAAAAATCGGTCAGAAGCTTTATATCGGTTTTGGAGTTATTCTGACATTATGTGTTGCGGTTGGTTATGTCGGATGGAACGGCTTATCCACCGTTTCCGATTCGGTAAGAAATGCCGCCGATGCCAATAAACTGACTATTTTGACCAAGGAAATGGGTATGGAGCGGGTTGGCTTCATGGCCTCCAAGGACATGAAACATTTCGAGGTGGTGAAGGAAAAAATTCAGAATACTTTTAACTTGCTCGATGAGATGAAGGCAAGATTCGATGACCAGGCGGATATCGACCTTGCCCTGAGCAGTCGCCGTAAAAACGAGGAATATCTCAAAGGCTGGGAGAACTGGGTTAAAATATCCGAAGAGACAGCTCTGGCGATGAAAAATATCGGCGATGCGGCGGATATTTTCGAAAAACAGGTGGCTCAACTACAGAACCGGCAACGGGAAGAACTCGATAAAAATTTGAAAGACCGAGCCGGCTATGCTCAGCTTGAAGATAGGGTTCAGAAGGCGAACGATGCCAACAACCTTGTTACCAATTTTCAATTTTCACGGGTGGCGTATCGCAACTACCGGTTGACCGGTAATGACAAATACGCCCGGGAATATAAGGAGATACTCCGGGGGTTGACCGGTTTGAGCGAGCAGAGTAAAGCCCGGATGAATAACCAGGAAGATATAGAACGCCTTAACAACGTCCTCAACGCCATAAACGGCATGAGTACCCAGTTTGACATAGTCCTGGCCAAGAATGTTGAGTCGGAGGAAGCGGCATCTCAATTGATGACTATCGCCGCGGATCTGGTGGCCGAAATCGACAGGATTCGCACCAGCCATGAAAACAAAATGGCGGCGGCCCAGAATTCTGCAGTTACCATGGCTGTCAGCTTCGTAATTGGTGCCGTTCTCCTGGGAGCTTTTATCGCTTTTATCATTGCCCGGGGTATTTCCAAGCCGGTTTCGCAGATGGCAAAAATCGCCGAAGATATCGCTCTGGGTGATATTGAACATAATGTTGAGCACGATTCCCGGGATGAGGTAGGTATCCTGGCCTCGGCGTTTCGTAAACTGATCGAATATATGAAAGAGCTGGCTTTCGCCGCGGAAAACATCGCCGATAATAATTTGACGGTCGCGGTTACCCCCAAATCAGAGAAGGACGTATTGGGTAATTCGTTCAAAACCATGATCGGCAACCTGACGGGGATGATTCGGCAGATGGCCGACAATGCCCGTGAACTGGTCAGCGCCGCCAACGAAATTTCTTCTTCGTCCGAGCAGATGGCGCGCGGTGCCCAGGACCAGAACAACCAGGTCAGCCAGGTTTCAACGGCTATTGAGGAGATGACCGCTACCATTCTGCAGTCCTCCAAGAATGCCGGTGAAGCTACCGATGCGTCTCGGAACGCCTCTGAAACCGCTACCGCGGGGGGACAAATTGTCAGCGAAACCATTAATGGCATGCAGAATATTGCCAAAGTAGTAAGAGAATCCGCCGAATCAATCGGCAAACTGGCCCGCTCGGCCGACCAGATAGGCGAAATTATCAGCGTTATCGATGATATCGCCGACCAGACCAACCTGCTGGCGTTGAACGCGGCAATAGAAGCGGCCCGGGCCGGTGAGCAGGGACGCGGCTTTGCGGTAGTGGCGGATGAAGTTCGCAAGCTGGCCGAACGTACCGGTAAAGCCACCGGCGAAATTACCGAAATGATAAAAGGCATTCAGACCGAAACCAATGAAGCGGTTCGGTCCATGGAAGCGGGCATCAAGGAAGTTGATAACGGCCGCGAACTGGCTGACAAAGCCGGCAACAGCCTCAATGAAATCGTTACCATGTCCCAGCGGGTAATGGATATGATTCAACAGATTGCCACGGCTTCCGAAGAACAGTCCTCAGCCGCCGAGCAGATTTCCAAGAATGTGGAACATATTTCAACCGTGACGAAAGAAACCGCCACCGGTGCCGAACAGTCGGCAACCGCGGCGGAAGAATTGAACCGTCAGGCGGAAGGTCTCCAGTTGATGGTCAGGAAGTTCAAATTGAATGATGATGATACCATGAAACGGGAAGACATAAGAGCAACGTCCCATAAAAAGGCTGAAATGGTTTAAAGATTCCCAGTCTGGTTATTGAGCATAACCTCCCCAGAGCACGCGGGTTTTTCAGCGATTTTAGCCCGCGTGCTTTCTTATATATATCAAAAGGACAGTTGAATTTGGGAGCGGATGATTAAATCAGTTAGGTTATATCCGCCGTAGGAATATTTAAGACACCCAAGATCATTCTGCCATTTTACAGCATGGTCGGAAAAATAAATGTTGAATCCGGCCGTCAGTTCTTCCTCGCGATACAACCGGTCACTATCGATACCGTTTTCGATATAAGCGGCGGCTTCGTCTATAAGAATTTTTCTTATATCCACCAGGGCATAGCGCAGTGATATTTCATAAAGATGATTTATGCGATAAGCGGTTTGGAACAGCCCTCCGGTCATGGCCGGCTCGGTACGGCGGTTATTGCTGCGTTTGAAGTAGCCGGCATAGCCGACCGAGGAAAATGAAAAACCCAGGTACTTGACCAGAAATTCCCCGGCCAGGCGCAGTGAGAATTCGCGGTGCCGGGAAGGTTCAAAATCATAGGCTAAGCTGAAGGCGCCCAGGTATTGCAGTCCTTTTCGTTCTTCATCGGTATCCGACTGCACATTTATACCGTTATGATTATAGGAGCCGTGACAGACTATTTCCGGGTGATATTTTTCCAGCGGGGAGGGGTCGGCAAGGTTTGAGGGGTTGGGAGTTTTCTCACCGAATATTTGAGCGATCCCGATACCGTGAGATGACCGGGCATTGGTGCCATTGAAAATACCGAAAACATATCCCCAGCGAGGTGGCTTTTCATAACCGTTATGAAGCGCCAGACCCAGCTGGCGTTCGGCACCGAAATATCTGGTTACTAATGCCCAGTCGGCAAAAGTCAGACGTTGATAGGATTGGATACGGTAACGACTGAAAGGAATTTTGAACTGACCATAACGAAGCTGGATATTATCAGCCACCTGATAATTAATATACATGTCCATCATTTCCAGGGAGCCTGGGGCAGTGCTCAAATGCAAGAGGTAAGTAAGCTCCTTTTTGAGAAGGGAACCGCTCAGACTCAGGCGTATCCGCCGAAATCGGGTATAGAAGGCGTAAGTGCGTCCCGGGTCGGTCTTTCCCTCAAGACAGTTCAAATCACTGCGTAACTGACCCACCAGCTGGAAACGAATGTAACTGCTGCTGTCGGTACTGTACAGTTGGAAAGGTCCAACCCCGGAGAAAGCGTGATCTGGAATGATAAAAAGGATAACCAGCACAAAACATCGATGGAGATGATGCATAAGCTTATGTTCCTGAAAATGTTATTTCATTTCCGGTTAATATGGAAATAGTGTCTAATTAAGCAAGTAATTAGTGGCTAAAAAACGGAAATACTCTCAAAAATTAACTTATCTTATTGTTATACAGTAAATTATGCTCCAGTGTCATATAATAAAAACATTCAGATTGTGAAAAATTTCACTGTTAAAATAGCCATTTTATATTTATAATTTAGTTGGTTATTTTACCCTGAATTTGGAAACAAATTCAGATCGGAAGGGGACTTGATATAATTGAAGAAATCATATCGTAGTTGTGGACTCGAAAGAGGGTGATCTTAGTGACAGAATCGATATCAAATAAAAAAGCAGAGCCGATTCTGGAATTTGCGCCCTTCGATGAAGCCCATTATCGAGAGTTGAAACGCAAGCATATAGTTCGTCTGCTCCTGACGTATTTAACGCCCCTTATTTTACTGAGCATTTATTTCTATGTTCAGTATGGACTGATAGTCTCGGAGGGGCGGCGATTACATCTTACCGCCGTCGCTGAAAATCAGGCGAATACTCTTGATTTGTTCCTGAGCGAGCGCCTGGTAAATTTATCTAATCTGATTGATGACCCCAAGCTGGAAATACCCCCTTCATCCGCAAAGATGCAAAATTATCTGGACCACCTGATTCGCAACAGTGAAACCTTTGTGGATGTCGGTTATTTTGATTCGGCCGGAGTACAGGCCGCTTATGCCGGACCGTATCCATCGCTGGAAAAACGCAACTACAGTACGGAAAGCTGGTTTAAAAGTTTAAAAACCAAAGATAGCAATTTTGTCATAACTGATATATATCTGGGTTTTCGTCAACGTCCTCATTTTACGATTGCCGTCAGTAGAATTTTGAATAACCAGTTTATAGTCATTCGTGCGACTCTTGATCCCGAAAAAATATATAAGTACATTACGTCACAGCATGAAGCCGGTGAGGTATATACATCCATTGTCAACCAGGCCGGTTTCTATCAGCTGGTCTCGGGACAGATCGGGAAACCTTTAACAACATCATCTTTTATCCCGCCTCATACGCCATTGATGGGTTCGGCTGAAGTTAAAATCGATGGTACCTCTGTGACCTATGCATATTCGTGGTTGCAAAAGGCCGACTGGGCTTTGATTGTGCAATTACCGGCCAGCGTAGGATTCGGATTCCTTTCCGGCGGACGATTGCAGGTGATTATTTTTTCAGCCATAATGATCTTTTTGATTTTTCTTATAATAATGAACCGGGCGCAGAAACTGGTTAAACTGCAAATAGAAACCGACCGGGCTCGGGCTCAGCTGGAACATGCCGCCAAGTTAGCCTCGGTCGGTGAGCTGGCGGCCGGTATCGCTCATGAAATTAACAATCCCCTGGCGGTTATAAGTGAAGAATCCGGTCTGATTAAGGATTTGATGAATCCCGAATTCGGTGAAGTTCTGAAACCTGAGGAGCTGATTTTTCACCTGGACACCATTCAGGAATCTGTTTTCCGGTGTCGTGATATTACCCGCAAACTGCTGGGTTTTGTCCGCAAATCGGATATAGATTTGAAACCTCACGATATCAACCGGTTGATTGACGGGGTCATAGATGGCTTCTTGAGTAAGGAAATGGCAGTCGAGAATATCGAAGTTATCAGGCATTACGATAGAAATATCCCCAGTCTTATAACCGACGGTAACCAGCTGCAACAGGTACTGCTGAATATCATCAATAATGCCGTTGACGCTATCGCTGGCCGGGCCGGCCGGATAACCATTACTACTTCGTACGACGAGTCGTTTGTCTCTATCGCCGTTACCGATAATGGCATGGGTATGACCCCGGAACAGATTAAAAAAATATTTTTGCCGTTTTTCAGCACCAAGGAAGTAGGGAAAGGAACCGGTTTAGGTTTGTCGGTCAGCTATGGGATAATAAAAAATCTGGGGGGTAGAATTGAAGTAAACAGTAAACCCGGTGAAGGTAGTACCTTTACTATCATACTGCCTTTGAAAAAAGAACCGGGTAAGGTCTGATAAATTGGTAAGAGGAAGCGAACATGCATACAAAAAAAGTCAAGGATTTGATGGTGCCGTTGGAGGAATACGCGGTGGTGCCGCAAACGGCTACGATCCTCGAAGCTCTGGAAGCTCTCGATAAAGCCCAGGCTAAACTTCCCCCGGGCAAACACCGCCATCGGGCGGTTCTGGTGCTCGATGACAGCGGGAAAGTAATCGGCAAAATCGGGCATCTCGGTTTCTTGAGAGCCCTGGAACCCAAATACAGTATCCTGGGTGATATGGGAAAGCTCTCCCGGGTGGGGCTCGACCCGCAGTTTATTTCTACCATGATGGATAACTTCCGTTTTTTTGAAGATAATCTCTCGGACCTGTGCCATCGAGCCTGCCACATTAAAGTGGTCGACGTCATGCGGCCGGTAGAGGAAAACATTGATGAAAACGCTTCCCTCAATGAAGCCATTCACAAACTTGTCATGTGGCAGACACTTTCCCTGCTGGTGACACGTGAAAAAAAAGGTCGGGAAGTAGTGGGTCTTTTGCGCTTGTCCGACATCTTCGAAGAAATCACCAATTTTATGAAGAACAAGGCTGGTAAAAATTAAATAAGATAGGAGTGGTGTATGCCGAAAGTTTTGTTAGTCGACGATGAGGAAAATTTTCGCACTTCTCTGGCGCGTCGTCTAACGTTGCGGGGTTACGATACCATCGACACTGACAACGGCGAGGACGCCATCAAACTGGTTAGAAAAGACCCCGATATCGATGTGGTGCTGCTGGACCGTAAAATGCCCGGGATGGACGGGGAACAGGTTCTCCGGGAAATAAAAGGTTTTCGTCCGGAACTTCAGATAATCATGCTCACTGCTTTCGGAAGCATGCAGTCGGCGGTGGAAATCGGACGCCTGGAAGCTTATTCCTACATGGAAAAACCATGCGACTTCGATGAGCTGATCAAAGTCATCGATGCGGCTCGCGAGGATAAAGTACAGGTGATGGAGCGTTATGAAGTACCTCATGTGGAAAAGGGATCCCTCAAAAAGTGGTTGCTGGGTTCGCATAATTCCCGCCCTGGCATTATTATTCTTGGGTTACTTATCTTTGCCGCCCTGGTATTTATGCCCACCCCCGAAAGAATGATGAATCTCCTGTCATCCCCCAAAACCGGGCAGATGACCGATGTCAACGTCGGTTATGCCAGTTATGCCAGGATGAAAAACGGCGAGAGCATCACTCAATACTACAGTCGTACTGCCGGGTTCAACAAAACGGTGGTTGATGAAAAAGGTAATAAAAGCGAAGTACCGATGAGTCCTTCGGACGCAGCTTTTCGCGCCAAAGTCATGCTAGGTATTCTGGTGATAGCGGCTATTTTCTGGGCTACCGGAGCTGTCCCGGTGGGTATTACCGCTCTTCTGGTGGGCGTGTTTATGTATTTTTTAGGTGTTCTGGCGCCGGAATCGATTGCCCAGGCATATGCCAAAGATGAAGTCATTTTTATTTTCGGTGTCCTGGCGATGGCCGCAGCCATCAGTAAAACCGGTCTGGACCGTCGCATCGGCCTTCTGCTGCTGGGTCCCGCCACCTCGCTGCCCCGCATGATGTTTTTATTCCTGCCGATGCTGGGTATGGCTTGTTCCTTTCTTTCAGAGCATGCCCTGATTGCTTTTCTTATGCCCATGATAATGATGGTTTATGCCGGGTCGGTTCGTATCGCCGGGGTTAGAAAAGACAGCGCTCTGGTCGTAATGTTTGTTTTATCCATGTGCTTTGCCGCTAATTGTGGCGGTCCCGGCTCTCCGGCCGCAGGCGGTCGCAATGCCATAATGATGGGTATCCTTTCCGATTACGGTGTAGCCCCCACTTTCGGCCAATGGGTCAAGTACGGTCTGCCGTTCGTACCGGTGATGGGCCTTGTCATTGCAACCTATTTCTACCTGATGTTTCGCCGCAAAATCAAGGTCAGCTCTTTGAATGTTTCCAGCCTGGTCAGACATGCCTCGCAGAAAATCGGACCGATGAATACCAATGAATACATAACCGCCGCCGCCTTGATTTTATTGATTTTTTTATGGGTTGTTTACAGCGGCAATTTGGGGTTGGGCGGGCCGGTGCTGCTTATTATTGTCATATTGAATATGTTTCGTATCCTCCGCTGGCGGGATATTGCCGGTATCCAGTGGGATGTCGTGGCTTTGTACGCCAGTGCCTGCGCCCTGGGTAAAGGGCTGGCCGTCACCGGAACCGCTCTTTTCCTGGCCGACAGCTTTATCAATTTGATGCCGGAATTTTTACGCAGTGGCGAGGGACTGGCCATTGCTTCCAGTTTATTCACGGGGATAACGACCAATTTCATGAGTGATGGCGCCACCGTATCCGCCATCGGACCGATTACCGTGCCGATGGCTACCATTTCCGGCTCCCATCCCTGGATGATCGGACTGGCAACAGCTTTCGCTTCATCGTTTGCGCACATGCTGATAATCGGAACACCTAATAATGCTATAGCTTATGCCATGGCAAAAGACCCCCTGACCGGTGAACAGCTGGTTACCCTGGGTGATTTTTTAAAGCATGGAGCCGCTATCCTGGTCCTCTCCTTCCTGGTGTTGTGGTTATGGGTCTTTTTGGGTTATTGGAAAATAATAGGTTTTTAATAGAGAGGTATGACAAATGCCCGGTAAAATTAAACTGCTCATTATCGATGACGAGGTTAAGTTTCTGGATTCCATCGCCAAACGACTGGAATTACGGGACTTTGACGTTACTAAAGCCACTAACGGTCAGGAAGCCATCGAAGCGGCCCGGGCTGGTCGCTTCGACCTGGCCCTCCTTGATTTGAAAATGCCCGGAATGGATGGACAGCAGGTTCTCGGTATCCTTAAAAAAGAACATAAGTTTTTGGAGGTTATTATCCTGACCGGACATGGTTCGGTCAATTCGGCGGTGGAATGTACTAAACTGGGGGCTTTCAGTTACCTGCCGAAACCTTATGAATTCGAGAGCTTGCTGCAGACTTTAAAAGATGCTTACGAAGCCCGGTTGAAGAAGAAATTCGAACTCGACCAGGCACGTATGGAAAAATTAAGCCAACTGGCTACTGGGTCTTCGCCGCTCGGTATCCTGCGGGCCATGCAGGAACTTGACGACGAAGAAAAGTAATTGGAAAAGTCGGATAAGATTTGATTTGCAGAAAAGGCATCTCATTTTTCAAGTTTTTTATCGCTTGACTTCGCAACTGTTTTAAGATACTCTAAAAATATGCTAAGTTTTTTTATATGCTAACCTTACCTTCTATTGTCTGACGGCGATGGCGAAAAAGCAGAAAATTGAAGAAGAGATACAAAAGAGTTTTTACCCCCTGGCCTCTTCAAATGATATTGATATCTCCTCATTGACCATGCGTATGGCCGAGTATGTCACCCAGGATATTCCGGTGGTGGTCTTCATTCAGGAAATTTCCAAACTGTTTTTATCTTTTTTTAAATGCGACCGCTTTGAGTTATGGCTCTATGAGAATCAACATTGTCACCGCTATCTTACCGACTGGCAAAGCGGTGGAACCTTTGAGCATCAAAGCCGGATTTGTTTGTTGGACAAGACTGATACGGACGAAGAAGAAGGCCGGCTTTCGGATTTCGAAAAATTATGTCGTGATATTTTTTATGAAAAACTGGAAAAATACCTGCCCTTCATAAGCAAGCGCGGCAGTCTGTTGACCGGAGATATCATTGAAACCATAAAAGCCTGGAAAAGGCAGGCTGGTTTGCATCGTTGGGCCAATGTCGACTACGATGAAGGTTTTAACTCGTTAATTGCTATACCTCTAAGTTGTCTGAAGGAGAAAATCGGCCTTCTATTTCTAAAAAGTAAAAAAAGCGACTTCTTTTTCAAGAAAAATATCGAGCTCTACGAAGAACTGGCGCGTGATTTGAGTTTCGCCATGATTACTCATCAAACCCAGCAAAACCTTCAGGAACGTGTCAAAGAATTATCCTGTCTATACAGTATCGCTCATCTGGCTACTTTGCCCAACCTCGTCCTTGAGGATGTGTTACAGAAAATTACCGAACTGCTACCCCGCGCCTGGCAGTATCCCCGGGTGGCAGCCGCAAGATTATTATACGACGGCATTGAATATAAAACAGCGGATTTTGTCGCCTCGCCGGATAAACAGAGCGCAGCTATCATAGTCGACAATAAACAGAAAGGGGAAGTAGAGGTAGTATATACCCAAAAAATGCCGCTCCAGGACGAAGGTCCTTTCCTGTCCGCGGAACGCCACCTTATCGATGCCATCGCCAGTGAAATTGCCCTGATAATCACTCAAAAGCAGGTGGAAGAAGAACATAAAAGACTGCATGCGCAGTTGATGCAAGCCGACCGTCTGGGAACGCTCGGGCAGGTCGCTGCCGGGGTTGCTCATGAGCTGAACGAACCCCTGGGCAATATTCTGGGTTTTGCTCAGCTGGCGATGAAAGCCCCCGAAATGCCTTACCAGACGGTTAAAGACCTGGAGAAAATTGTAACCGCGGCGTTGCACTCCCGGGAGGTAATTCGCAAACTGCTCTTTTTTGCCCGCCAGGTGCCGTCGAAAAATGAACCCGTCAAACTAAATGAAATCGCCGCCAACGGTCTTTTTTTCCTGGAATCGCGCTGTGCAAAAGCCGGCATAGAGATGGTGCGCTATCTCGCGGCAAATCTCCCCCCTTTTCAGGGGGATGCTTCGCAGATTCATCAGGTACTGGTCAACCTGGTGGTCAATGCCATTCAGGCTATGCCCAACGGTGGCACCCTGACTATCCGCACCCACGCCGACGATAAGTGGGTTTATCTTACGGTTCAGGATACCGGAGAGGGGATCGATGAAAAAATTATAAAAAAAATATTTCTACCTTTTTTCACCACCAAGGATATTAACAACGGCACCGGTCTTGGCCTGGCGGTGGTTGATGATATCGTTACTGCGCACCGCGGGAAAATTACCGTTGAAAGTAAAAAAGACCAGGGTGCGGTTTTTGTAATTAGTTTTCCGTATAAGGGAAATCTGGAAGAATCTCAGGAAGGATAAGTTTATGCCAGTCAGCCGTGACGAGCGGATAATGGTTGTCGATGATGCTCCTGATACCTTGGAAGTAGTCCAGCGGAACCTGGTGTCTGCCGGATACAAGGTTTTTACCGCTCCCGGGGTAGCGGAAGCTCTCCGCCTGCTGGAAAAAATTACGGTTGATCTGGTCATTACTGATTTTAAAATGCCTGGCATCAGCGGTCTTGACTTGGTCCGGCATATCCGCGAAAACCTGCCCAATACGGAAGTAATCATGATTACCGGCTATGCCAGTGTGACCGGGGCGGTGGAAGCGGTTAAATCCGGGGCTGACGAATATCTGGCCAAACCATTCACTGAAACGGAGCTGATAAACGCCGTAAAAATGGCACTGGATAAAATCCATATGCGCCAGGCCGCATTGAATAACGGTCAGATTTCATCCGCTGAACGCTATGGTTTGCTCGGTGAATCCCAGGTCATGAAGCAGGTGTTAAACACCATTTTAAAAGCGGCCAGCGCTCCGGCTACAGATCGGAAGAGCACACGTCTGAACTCCAGTCACGAGATTCCATCGC
>CAZUAS010000064.1:0-10369 GCA_964618515.1 uncultured Ignavibacteriales bacterium
GGTTTCCATCGTCTATACCAACGGCCTGTTTTCCATAAGTACTACCGGGAAAGCCCTGCAGAAAGGCTGGACCGGCGATTATGTCAAGGTAAGAAATAACGACTCCGGCAAAATCATCTTAGCCCGGGTGGTGGATGAAGGCGCCGTGGTTATCGACCCATAAATAGGATTTGAGGGTAAAAAAATGAATTTAAAGAAAATTGCCATCTTACTGTTGATTTTATTGCTGTTGCCCTTTGCCCTGAAACTGAAAAGTCAGGATTTCGGGCGGGGGCAGTCACTTTTTACCGATGTGAAAGCACATCAGGTGGGCGATATTCTAACTGTCCTGATATACGAAGACAGCCGGGCGTCGAACCAGGTGGAATCTAAAAATTCCAAAGACCAGAAAACCTCGGTATCCGGCGGTCCCGGGGCGGGACCGCTCGATTTTATCCCGCTGTTCGGCGTTGATGCCGCCGCCAAGTATACCCATGACGGCAAAGGTGAACAGCTTCGCAACGGCATGATTCGGGCCAAGATGTCGGTTACGGTCATGGGCGTTAAAGAAAACGGCGATTTAATTATCGAAGGTTCGCGGGTTATCGGTATTTCCAATGATAAAGAGAGCATAACCTTGAGCGGGGTAATTCGCCCGAAAGATATCTCCACCGACAATACTATCGAATCATATCTCATAGCCGACGCCGAGATACATTATACCGGCAAGGGCAATTCACAGACCAGTTCACGGCCGGGAATTGTTGCCCGCCTGATAAACTGGTTGTTCTAAGGAGGCGCCCATGATAAACTCAACCTGTCATAGAGTGCTGACCACTCCGGCGGGAATGGTAATTATTCTCTTTTTCATATCTTTGTTTTTCATACCGGCCGAAGCCGCCAAAGTCCGGATTAAGGACATCGCCGTCTTTCAAAACAAACAGGAAGTAGACCTTATCGGTTACGGCCTGGTGGTGGGTCTGGATGGTACCGGCGACGGCAACGGTACCCAGTTTACCGTCCAGTCGCTGGTGAACATGATGGAGCGGATGGGCCTGGAACTGGAACGGGATAAAGTCAAGGTGAAAAATGTCGCTTCCGTAATGGTAACGGCTCGTATTTCCAGCCAGCAGAATGAAGGTTCGTATTTCGATGTGACCCTTTCGTCGATTGGCGACGCTTCTTCGCTTCAGGGCGGGACTCTTATTATGACGCCCCTGTCCGATGCCAACGGGGTGGTGCGGGCGGTCGCCCAGGGAGCGGTTTCCATCGGCGGCTTTAACGTCCAGGTGGACGAGGGAAACCGGATTATTAACAATTATACCCTGGTAGGGCGCATCCCCGGGGGGGGAAAAACCACCCGACCGGTTCTTCCGGCGCCTGACTCGGAAAAAGAAATTTACCTGTCGCTTCTAAATCCGGATTTGACTACCGCTCACCGGGTGGCTGAAAGAATAAATATTAAATATGGTCTTACCGCCTACCCTATAAACGGTGGTTCGGTAAAGGTGGTCGTACCCGATTCTTTGATGCATCCTAATTTGCGGATGATGTTCCTTTCCGATATTGGTCAGTTGCAGGTTGTCCCTGACAATATTGCGCGGGTGGTCATAAATGAAAAAACCGGGACTATTGTGGCAGGCGAACACGTCACGATCGAGCCGGTGGCGGTGGCTCATGGAACGATTACGGTCAATATCCAGTCACGGCCGATAATATCCCAGCCGGAACCGTTCAGCGGGGGTGAAACCATCGTAACCCAGGAATCATACATTAATGTGACCCAGGATAAAGCCCGGGTCGTCAACCTGCAGGGTTCGGTTTATCTGGCCGATGTTGCTGATGCTCTAAATAAAATCGGCGCCACCCCCAGAGATATTATAGCCATATTCCAGGCGCTTAAACAGGCCGGAGCCCTCCAGGCGGAACTGGTTATTCTGTAGCTTAGTTATGATTACATCGCCCAAAAGCGTCCCGGTGTTTCCGCAAGCCACCCTGGAACGTACAAAGGGGCCATCGTCCGGGAACCTGCAGGCGGAAAAAGCCCGCCTTCAAAAAGCCACCCGCGAGTTCGAGTCCTTCTTCATGTATTATATGCTGAAAACGATGCGGAAAACGGTTCCGGAAAGCTCCCTGTCGGATAACTCCTTTTTGGGCGGTAGCAGCGGTAAAGAAACTTTCACCGATATTTTCGATATGGAAATTGCCCGTTCCGTCACCCAAAGTACCCGTGGTTCTATCGGCGATATCCTTTATAAATCACTGGAAAAAGTTCTGGAGTCACAATTTACCGAGAGCGCGCCGGTTCCTCAATTCATTCCGGTTCATAAACAGGAAACGCAAAAACTGGAACTTGAAAAACCGGGTCTGTCCTTGCCGGATAAAAAAGAAGGACTTAAACCTCTCGAAAAAAAGCTGGATTCACTCCCGTTTGGGGCGGGTCACCGCCGGGTTGATGAAGACCCTATAATGTCCCGCTTCGGTCGGCATATAGATAATGCGGCTCGCGAAACCAAACTTGATTCCGCTTTGATTGCCTCAGTTATAAAAGCGGAGTCGGCCGGAGACCCCCGCGCGGTATCGTCAGCCGGTGCTAAAGGCTTGATGCAACTGGCAGATTCCACGGCGACCGATTACGGGGTGGTCGATGTTTTTAATCCCGAGGAAAATATCCTCGCCGGCAGCCGTTTTTTGAAAAATCTTATTGACCGCTACGGGGATTTGGAAACCGCTCTGGCCGCTTACAACGCCGGTCCTGGCAGGGTCGATAAATACGGTGGCATACCCCCGTTCAAGGAAACCCGGGCCTATATCCGGAAAGTGACCGACCTTTTCCGGGCGGCAAAAGTGAAGATTAAAGCTCCCCGGGGCTAAAGGTGATGGGGCTTCATCCGATAAATAAGATAAGGACTACTAAAAAAATTATAGGATATGGTAAACAGACTTATTGAAATTATCAGCAAGGAAGCTGCCCTCTTCGAATCATTCCTTGAACTTCTCGAACGACAGAAAGAGATGCTGGTGGCCAATGACCTTAAGGGTTTGAACGAGGTCGTTGAGTGCCAGCGTGAAAAACTCATCGAAAGCAAACTTCTTAATAAGCAGCGGGAAGAGCTGGTGGCGGCGATTAAAGCGTCACGTGCTATCGAAGGCGACCTGACGGTAACCCGTCTTTTGAAACTGGTCGATGAAAACCAGGCCAACCGCCTTACCCAGCTTCGCGACATAATCAACAGCCTGAATGAACAAATAACCGACGCCCGCAATGCCAATGCTATGCTGTTGAACCGTTCTCGGGAATTTATTGCCCGTACCATGGAAATGTTATCGAAAATCAACAACCCTGACAACACCTATGCGCGGACCGGCCGGAATGAAAAACAGGGTGCAAATATAATGGTAGACAGGAGAATCTGATGCCGGGATTATTTCAGGGACTGGAAATAGGCAAGCGGGCTTTACTGTCACATCAGTACAGGCTCCAGACTATCGGACATAATATTGCGAATGTGGACACCCCCGGGTACACCCGCCAGCGGGTAAGTATATCGCCTTCCTACCCCGAGCAGAGTGCAGTCGGGCAGGTCGGGTCCGGAATCCAGGTTGATAATATAAAACATATCCGGGACCTTTTTCTGGGCGAACAGTACCGCGAGGCTAAGAAATACCAGGGTCAGTGGTCATATAAGGAAAAAGTTCTTTCCCAGATTGAATCTCTTTTTAATGAGCCGAACGATAACTCGTTAAATGATTTGCTGAACAAATTCTGGGATTCCTGGTCGCAGCTTTCCACCAACGCCGATTCGAGCAATAACCGAGAAATAATCCTGGCTCAGGCTGACCAGATGATAAACGGCTTTCACCAGCTGGCCTGGAACCTGGACAGTCTGCGTTCCTCGATTGACCGGGATATGAACAATCTGACTTACCAGATAAATTCACTCACCAGCGAGATAGCCAACCTTAACAACCAGATTAAAACCGTTGAGCTGGGTGATACCCGTGCCAATGACCTGCGCGATTCCCGGGACCTTCTGACCGACCAGCTGGCTGAAATTATCGATGTCCGCACGGTGGAAAAGCCGAATGGCGCCACCCAGGTGTATATGGGGTCGATGATTCTGGTTGACGGCGCGGATGCCTTCAAAATCGGCACAGTAGTGGAAAATGTCGATGGTCAACCCATAAGTAAACTGGTATGGCAGGGTACCGAAGTTCAGTTAAAAAACCTTAATGGTCAGCTTAAAGGTTTGACTGAAATGCGCGACCAGATAATTCCGGAATACACAAACCGACTTAATGAGCTGGCCCGTTCGCTGGTTACCGAGGTCAACCGTCTGCACCAGAGCGGTTATGGTGAAGATGGTACTACCGGGATTAACTTCTTTGATCCGGCCTATACCGATGCTTCAACGATCAGGTTAAATACCTTCGTGCAGGATGATATAAATAAAATTGTCGCCTCCGCCGGCGTCGATGGCGACAACCTTATTGCCCTGGCGATTGCCGACCTTCGCAATACCAAGGTTATGTCGTCCAGCACCAAAACCCTGAACGAGTTTTATGATAGCCTGGTGGGGTCACTGGGTATCGAGGTAAAAGAAGCGACCTCGTTTTCAGGTAATTATGAATTGTTGTTAAACCAGATAGATAACAGCCGGCAATCGGTGCAAGGTGTTTCCCTGGATGAAGAAATGGCTAACCTGATTAAATCACAACATGCTTATGATGCCGCCGCCAGGGTGATTACGGCCATGGATGAGGCTCTGGACACCGTTATATACGGGATGGGGATTGTCGGCCGCTCGTAACTGATTAGCGGTTAATATAATTAAATACCCAAGGAGGGTGATTTGCTGATATTAACAAGGAAGTTGGGGGAATCCATCACCATCGGTGATGACATCAAAGTCTCGGTGCTGGGGATAAGAGGACGGCAGGTAAGGCTGGGAATAGAAGCGCCGATGAAGGTCGTGGTGCACCGCGAAGAAATTTATGTCAAAATCCAGGCGGAAAACCGCAAAGCTTCTAAAAATATCAAGGAAGATTTGCTGGGAGTGGTTAACCTGATTAAAGGGAAAATCAAAAGCGGCAGCCCCGAAGAAAAAAGCCCGGTAGTCGATTACAAAGAGACCCCACCGAAAAAAAAGAAAGATGACCACGTCGGCGGCAAAGATGAACAAATTGAATAAAGAGAGTCATTCGTTATGCGCGTAACCAATGGTATGATAACCGACCGGGTTATCTTCAATCTGCAAAGGTCGATTACCCGGTTCTATCAGCTACAGACCGATATGTCCTCGGGCCGCCGGATTAATAAGCCTTCCGATGACCCGACCGGGGCATTGCGGGATTTGAATTACCGCACGGAACTTTCCAAGATAACCCAGTACCGAAGTAATGTAAGTCAGGGCCTTAACTGGACCTCGACCTATGACACCATCCTCAATGATACGGCCAATTTCGTATCAACGGCAAAAGAAATTGCCGTTTCCATGTCCAACGGCACCTATGATGAAAGCGCCCGGATGGCTTCAGCCAGCGAAGTTCGCTCTCTTTTTGACCAGATGATCCAAATGGGGAATAATCAGCTTGAAGGACGGTATATTTTTTCTGGTTATCGCACTAAGGTCAAGCCGTTAACGGTGACGCCCAACGGGGTGATTTATAACGGCGACCGGGGGAAGATGGAGTTCGAAATCGAATCGTCGCTGCGGATGCAGGTCAACCTGGATGGTTCGGAAACATTTTTCAAACAACTGACTGTTCCGGGTGAAAATGCCGACCTTAATGTAAAGCTCTCCGGCGACATGCTCCTGGCCGACCTTAACGGAGGTAGCGGTGTTGATATGACGGCCGGCTCTTTCACGATTACCGATAAGAATCTGAATATTTCCGTGACGGTGGATTTGAATGCCGCCCCGCCGGTTACGACCGTAGACGAACTTCTGAATCGTATTAATTCCGCCCTGGCCGCGGGTGTACCACCGATTACCAACCTGACGGCTCAACTGGGCGATGAAGGCAACAATATTGTACTCCAGTCCGTTCCCAATGGGTTAATCTCCGTGGATACCCACCTTGATCGGCTGAATGACGGCAACGGGGTGGACCTGGTACCAGGTAAGATTATGGTTTCCGATGGAGCGGCCATAAATGTGGAAATTGACCTTTCCACCGCCAACAATGTCGGTGATGTCATCACGGCATTCAACAGTCAGTTGACAGCCGCCGGCGTCAATAATGTTACAATGGCCATTAATCCGGCCGGAACCGGGTTCATTATAAATGACACAAACGGAGTGCCCTTGGGCCTGACTATCTCCAATATCTCTGGTGCCGAACAAACAGCTTCACATCTGGGTATTACCGGTTATGTCGGGGCATCCCTGATTGGCAGTGACCTCAATCCCGAAACGTCGTTCGAAATTCAGGATACCACCGGGACAACCGCGGCTGACCTTGGCCTGCTGGGTAGTTTTAACAGAACCCGAACCGGCGATGATATCGATCCCCAACTGGTGGCTACTTCTCTTCTGAGTGCTTTGAATAACGGCACCGGCCTTGGCAACGACCGCATCGTCTTCTGGCAGGGTGATTCGCGCTTCATTCTTGACCTCGGTAGTGCCGCCTTGAATACCGTTCAGGACCTTCTGGATACGGTCAATACTTCCGGTTTGAACATAACCGCTTCGATAAATGAAGCCGGAACGGGTATTCAAATCGTTAACAACGACCAGAATCGGACGTTGACGATTGAAGATGTCGATGGCGGGCGCGGAGCCAAGACTATGGGTATATTCGGGTCCTCCGACATTTTCGGGACCATGATTGTCCTGATTAACTGTCTTGAAAATGATGACCAGGAAGGCACCGGTCTTCTTCTGGGTTCTCTGGATAATTCGATTCAGCATCTTTTGAAATATCGCGGGGTGGTAGGTGCCCGCAGTATCCGGCTGGAGACCACTGATTCCCGCCTGGTCGATATGGATTTAAATTTTACCAAGCTTCTCTCGGAAGTAGAAGATGCCGATATGACCAAACTGGTTTCGGACCTGGCTACTTATGAAAATAATTACCAGGCTTCACTTATAGCCAGCAGCAAAATTATACAACCAAGCTTATTAGATTTTCTGAAATGACAGGATAGAGCAAAGGAAAGGTGTAAATGATAGTTAAAAGTCAGAAACTGGGAGAACTGGAAGTTCCCGAGGATAAACTGATTGTCATGGAAAGACCGATACTTGGTTTTGAAAATCTCAGGGAGTTTTGCCTGATTGAAATCGAGGAAATCATGCCTTTTTTATGGTTTCAATCCATTCAGGAGCCGAGTATATCTTTCCTGGTTGTCAATCCCATCGTCTTTTTCCCCGGATATCACATCGAGATAAATCCGAAAGAGATTGCCGAGCTTGAAGTCGCCAGAGTCGCTTCGATTGAAACTTATGTTATTGTGACCCTCAATAAAAATCCGGAATTGATAACCGCCAATCTACAGGGTCCGATTCTCATCAACACCGAGAATAACCTGGCCAAACAATTGATCCTGGTTAACTCTGATTACAAAGTCAAGCATTCTCTTTTGAAAGCCATGGAAGAGGTTCCGGAAAAAATCGTCCGGAAAAAGGAATTTATCCCGGTATAACCCTGATGCAGCCCGGAAGGACTCGTAAAGGCGGTCACGATGCCGTAAGCCGAGTAACCATCCGGAGAAAAATATGAAATGGGATTTCACAATGATTGTAGGTCTAAAATTTACCTTTCCCTGTCTTCATAGAAAAAGGTCATGGAAATCCTGTTACGTGATGCTGTACGATTATGATGAAATAAAAATTGGTTGGTAATGGCTAAATCAAAAGTAAAATCCAAAAAAGCCGGGAAATCATCCCATCCTCCTAAAAAGCCGTCAGCCCGGACCGTTCGGGGTAGGGCACCGGTAAGTCTGGACCGCTTGCTGGCGGCCGTGAGAAGCGACCCGGAAGATGTCAAGGCGGTTTTAGCGCTGGGCGATTATTATAATGATAACCGCATGGAGACCAAAATAATCGATGCTGTCGAACCCCTTGAAAAAATTTATCCCTTCCCTGACAAATATTTACGCGGTCTTTATAATCGTCTTCTGGCTATCGGTTACAGCCACCTGGGACGTTTTGTTGATTCGGAAAAAGCCGTGTTGCGGGGTTTGGAAGAATATCCCTTTTCGCTGGATTTTTATTATGTCCTTTGCTTTTTAAAACTATCTCTGCGGGAGTACGATGATGCGATTCAGGCCGCTCGTAAATATATTTCTCTGCGTGAAAAAATAAATGGTAAGCGTCTTAAAGTACCGGAATTTTCGTCGACCGGAGCTCACGCCACCCAGCTTTATAATTTTCTGGGGGTGGCTCTCCGGGAGAAAGAAGAATTTGAGGAAGCCGAGCGGGCTTTCAGGGAAGCCATCGCCGCAGATAACGGTAATCACCTTCCTTATATAAACTTGTCACAGATGCTGGTTAAGCGGAATAAGATGTCTTCGGCCCGGGAAATAATCTGTTTGGGTTTGAAAAAGTGCCGTCAGATCCAGGAACTGCGTATGCTGATGGAGAGTTTTGATAAGCGGGTCTCAGTTTCCGCCTGCCTGATAGTTAAGGATGAAGAGGAGCTTCTGCCGGGATGTCTCGAGTCAATTCGTGACTGGGTGGATGAGATTATCGTGGTGGACACCGGTTCCACCGACCGAACGGTGGAAATCGCCCAGTCTTACGGAGCCCGGATATTTCACCAGCCCTGGGAAGGCGACTTTTCTAAACACCGGAATTATTCGATTGCGCAGGCCACCGCTGACTGGATTTTTATCATTGATGCCGATGAACGCATCTGCCGGGAAGATGTACCTCAATTACTGCGTCTTTTAAGCCGCGGTAATTCCTCAATAATAGCCATAAATGTATATAATGTTTATCGCGATAAGAATCAGTCGGTCACTTTTTTGCCCTCGGAAAGGCTTTTCCGCAGGGATTTGAACCTTCGTTATGAAGGAATTGTTCATAACCAGCTGAAACTCCCTCCTAATATTCCGATCCTCAAAGCCGGAGTTAAACTTCAGCACCTCGGTTATGACCTGTCGCCGGAAAAAATGCAGAAAAAGATGGCCCGGTCACGAGCTTTGCTGGAAAAACAACTTCAGGAAAACCCCGACAATGCTTTTACCCTTTTTAACCTGGCGCAACTTTATCGTTCCGGTTATGACGGATTCAAGGAAGAACATGCCCCTCTGGTTTTAAAGTGGGCGGCTCGCGCGGTGGAGCTGACCGACCCGGCTAATCTCAAGGAACGACATATTCACCTGATGTGTCTTGACCAGCTGGCCTGGACTTATTTTTACATTAAAGACTATAAACGAGCCTTGGAGTATTGCCGGTGCGCTCTGAATATCAAACCGGATTACCTCGACCCGTTGCTCCTTCTGGGACATATTTATTCCCAGGAGCGGAAGTTGTCGGAGGCTAAGGAAGCTTATCTCAATTATTTGAAGACTCAGGCGGCTTTCGATGCTTCCCGTGAAACCGAATCCATAATCCTGATTCATCCGGACAGCCGGGCAAATGCCTATTACAGCCTGGGCCTGCTGGCCGAGATGCAAAATGATTATAATGAAGCCCTGAAGTATTATCTGGAAACCCTCAAAGTGAATCCCGAATTTCTCGAAGCCAATACTCTGGTGGGAAAAATTTATTTGAGAGATAACAACTTTCATGAAGCGGAGAAATATTTTCTCAGACAGATGGATACGCCCAATCTATCAAGGGAGGCCGCTCAGGGATTGGCTTATATTTACTTCGTTCAAAAAAATTACCCGCAGGCAGAAAATTATTATCAACAGGCTTTAAAAATTGCTCCTGATGACCCGGTTACATTGAGTCGGTACGGTGAATTTTGTCTGGAAACCGGTCGTGAAGAAGAAGCCCTGGAGCTGTTTAAAAAAGCCCGGCAGGGGGGAAATCCCGCTGAAAATATTGAAAAAAGGATAGCCGGGACTTATCTCAAAACAGGTCGTTTTGAAGATGCCATAAAACTATATAAGCAGGTGCTGAGGCAAAATATAGAAACGGCAGAAATATTAAATGATTTGGGCAATTGTTATTATAAGCTGGGTAATTTTAAGGAAGCCGAAGAGTATTATATTCGATCACTGGAACTTGAGGCCGGATATACGGTTGCCTATCGTAACCGGGGTTTGACCCGGGCACGACTAAATAAACCCAATGAAGCTATTGCAGACTTCGAGAAATATCTTCAGCTCTGCCCGGACCAGTATGAAATTTTTCATATTATTGGTGATCTTTACAGTAAAATAGGTCAATACCAAAAAGCTATCGGCTATTATGAGAAATTTCTAGGTTTTAATCCT
>CAZUAS010000064.1:10379-17049 GCA_964618515.1 uncultured Ignavibacteriales bacterium
TGGCGTTGTTTAACCTTTCGGAATGTTATCTTAATATGGGACATAGGGATTCGGCCATAATGGGTTATCGTAGAGTTTTGCAGATTGAGCCTGATTTTAAACCTGCCCGCCAGCGGCTTGACAATTTTATGAAAATTGAAGAAAAAGTCTGAAAATCAGGGTCGGGAGGGCTTGACAGAATAGCTGCTCTTTGGAGGGATTTTTAATATAGCCTATTAAGATAGTTAACGTTTTGCCGATTAACTATGTATATAAATTTAAAATAAAGTTGGGATTTCTAATTTAAGGAGGTCTATCGTTTTTTGAGGGTAAAAGTGTGAATTGGAGACGGCACGCTTACTTGTTTTAACATAGGAAGTGACATGTACACTATCAAATTGAAGAAAAAGGTAAGGAAACATAAAATCAAATTCAAGGAGGATTTGACGAATGTCACTTCGCATTAACCACAATCTTGCGGCGCTTAACGCTAACCGTAATTTGAAACTGACGACGGACTCATTGAACAAATCGATGCAGAAACTGTCGTCCGGTTTCCGGATTAACGCTGCTGCCGACGACCCGGCGGGTCTGATGATATCGGAACAGTTCCGTTCTCAGATTGCGGGTCTCAACCGCGCCATTCAGAACTCGGAAGGATCCATTACCATGATCCAGACGGCTGAGGGAGCCCTCACCGAAATTAACAACCTGTTGATTTCCATGAGAGAGCTGGCCATTCACGCCGCCAACGAAGGTTTCAACGACACCGACCAGCTGGCTGCCGACCAGGCAGAAATCAGCAATGCTATCAAGACCATCGACCGTATTGCGGCCAACACCCAGTTCGGGACGAAGAAGATTCTTGATGGTACCAAGGATAACATTGCCACCATCACCACCGCCGGCAATTCCGGTTTGAATATCAAGACTTCAAACCTAAATACCGGTATGCACTCGATCTCGGCGACCAAGACCGCCGATTCGACCGCGACTCTCAACACCACCTCACTGGGTATCAGTCTGAATAATACCGATGGTGACCCGTACAATCTTGAAGAGAAGATTCACACTATCGATGTCGTCCAGGCTTCCGATGTTGCCAAGAAGACCTCCGGTGCCATCAGCCTGACCGATGCTTTCGGTAACGGTTTGACGCTGGCCACGACTTCAGCCGCGGCTCAGATTCTTTCCGTGGCGGCGTTCGATTCCGCTCATGCCGCCGACGGCGAAACCGGTACCTACACTTTCGTTCTGAACTATCAGGAGAACGGCGAAACCCCATCTGGAAACCAGACTCTGCAGATAACTGTTGAGGAAGGTGACCAGGCTGATGAAATCGCCGCTAAGTTGCAAACCGCCATCAACCAGAACGCGGCTCTGGCCGGCAAACTGACCGTTACCGGCAGTAACGCCGATGCCAGCTCACTGTGGATTTCCGCCGCCAACGCTGGTGGTCAGTACTCCTTCCAGGTGGAATCTGTCAGCACCGATGCTTCTTCCCCGTTATTCTCTTTCACTTCCGGTACTTCCAGCCGCGGTGTCTCCACCAATCTGTTGCAGATGGAAGTTGTCACCGATAAATGGTCCAGCGGTCGCACCGCCACGGCTACCGTTTCCGGCACCTATACCTCTCTGAGTACTCTGGTAGCCGATATAAATACCGCCTTGCGGACAGCCAACGCTTTCGGCACCATCACCGGTACCACCAATGATATCAAGGCGGAAATAGTTGATAACAATCGGATTCAGTTCTCGACTCAGGACGAAGGGTCGGCTTATTCCATCAAGCTGACGGCTTATGGAACCGGTACTGACGACCTGATTCATGTTCTGAATTTGACTGAAGATACCCTGGCCAATACCGGTACCGACGCTCTCGTCAGATTTGATGATTACACCAACTCGATCAACAGTGTTACCTATTTGAATCCGACCGATAACGTCGTCACCTTATATAATAAGGCTGTCGGAACATCCGGCCGTGGTTCTATAAATATTAAGGTAGATACGGCTCTTAACGGTCTTAACCTTGGTAACCTGCTGCTTGATGTCAAGGCGGCCAAGTTTGACGTGCGTTTGGATGGCGGCCCGGCGACTTCGGTTACCGCCGGTCTCGACACCACTGTTTATAATGCCGACCGTTCCGAGTCGATGATTATTAATTATGACCTGACCGCTCTGGGTGGTTCTGAAACCATCAATAATATTGACCAGTCGCTGGTCTTCCAGATCGGTGCCAATGTCGGTCAAACGGCGAAAATTGGTATCCGCAATATGTCGGCCTCGACCCTTGGTCAGAATCTGCCGGGCAACATGTTCCGTTCTCTGGCTGATATTGATGTTACCACTGTTCAGGGTGCCCAGGATGCTCAGTCGATTATCGACAACGCCATTACCGAGGTGTCAACCACTCGCGGTACTCTCGGTAGCTTCCAGAAGAATACTCTGGAATCCAACCTGAGAAACCTCCGGATTGCGTCACAGAATCTGACCTCTTCGGAGTCGATGATTCGCGATACGGATATGGCTGAAGAGATGTCCGAATTCACCAAGAACCAGATTCTGGTTCAGACGGGTATGGCTATGCTGGCCCAGTCCAACCAGATTCCTCAGGTGGTTCTGTCACTCTTCTAATTATAGAGTTGTACTATCCCGGGGGAGGTTCTCTCCTCCTCCGGGAATAAAGAAAGATATAAACAGACAGTGAAGTCATAGTCTTACAGAAGTAACATGCCTAGTTTCACAATAGATGGCATTTCGTCGGGAATAGACACAACCTCGTACATAAATGCTATCATTCAGTTTGAACGGCAGCCTGCAGTTCTGATGGAGAATGAACAGGCTGAAAAGACAAACGTCGTTTCAGCGCTTAAGGCTCTCCAGGCTAAAATACTGGCCCTTTCAACCGAGGCTTCCCGATTAAGTTATGCCCGGGCTTTCGAATCCGCCTCGGTGGTAGTTTCCGACGAAGCCGTCCTTACCGCAACCTCGTCCGGACGGGTAAGCACCGGTTCGTATGATTTGCGGGTGGTTGCCCTGGCCCGTAATCATCAACTGGCTTCGCAGGGTATTTCCGACCAGTCGCTGTCGTCGTTCGGGACCGGAACTATTTCTTTAAAAGTTGGCAATAATTCCCTGACCACCATTACTATTGATTCCGGAAATAACTCCCTGGTGGGTATAAAGAATGCCATCAATAATGCCAAAATCGGAGTAACGGCTTCCATTGTCAACGACGGTTCTTCGTCCAATCCCTACCGTCTGGTATTGAGCGCCGATAAGACCGGAGCCGCCAATAAAATTACCGTTTCTACCAATTTGAACGGAGGCGTTGGCCTTAATTTTGACACCGCTTCGTTTGATATCCCGGAACTCGTTAGTACGAACTCAGGTACCGACACTAAAATTTCTCTGGGCAGTACTGCTGCTTATTCGGGTACGGAAAATAAAATATATACTTTTACGGTGGCCGGAACCGGTTCCCAGACGGTCGGCACTGACAATATTACCGTTAACTGGACTGATGGCATCAATTCGGGGTCCATCCTGGTAACACAGGCAGACAGCGAAGTCGAGCTGGTGGGACCAGGGGCGGACGGTCTTAAATTGAGTTTTTCTGCGGGGGAACTCAACGCCGGGGATACTTTCCAGGTGGCCGGTTTTGCACCATTGCTTCAGGAAGCTGCTGATGCTAAACTGACTATCGGGTCATCCGGCGGCACCGGTTCACCCATTACTATTACTTCGGAAACCAATACCTTCAAAGATGTCATAAGCGGTTTGACATTGAATATTAAGAAGGAAAGTACGGTTGGAGAAACCGTCAATATTACCACCGATGTTGATGTGGCCGGAATAAAAGACACCATCGAAACCTTCATCCAGCGTTACAACGACGTGATTGATTATATTGACACTCAAAACACCTATAATACGGAAACCGGTGAATCCGGAGTTCTGTTCGCTGATTATACGGTTCAAATAATGCAAAACTCATTAAGGCGGAGTTTTACTTCGAAAATTGACGGCATTGACTCACAATACAATCAACTCTATGCCATCGGTATCAGAACCGGTAGCGACGGCAAGTTGTCCATTAAAGACAGCAGCCGCCTTGAAGAGGCCTTAAGAAACAATCTGGATGATGTTATTAAACTGTTCACCAATTCCGGCAACAGCACCAACGCCGCTATTTCTTTCGTTTCCTCTACGGCTGAAACCAAAGTCGGTGAATATGAAGTGAATATCACGAGGGCGGCTACTCGGGGACGTTTCCAAGGCAGCGGCATAGCTGACCCGGCTTTCACTCCGATTACCCTGACCAGCGCCAACAACAGGTTACGTTTTTCGATTGACGGCCTGGAGTCGGAGGATATCGTTCTGACGGAAAAGACTTATAATTCTTCGGAAGAACTGGTCAGCGAGTTACAGGCCAAGATAAACAGTGACCCGAGAATCGGGAACCGGGGATTGACCGTGGAGTGGGTGAGTACCGGCAATACCGGGTATTTGAATCTGCAGAGCTCTACCTATGGCTCCGGTTCGAAGGTCAATATCAAGACTGCTGTTTCCAGTTCGGCGTTTGCTGTTCTGGGACTTTTGAACGGCGCCAGTCATGATGGCCTTGATGTTCAGGGAACGATTAACGGAGAAGCGGCTGAAGGTAAGGGACAGATTTTAACCGGTAAAACCGGAAATCCCAATACGGACGGCTTGAAGGTAAAAGTGACTCTGGATGCCTCGCAGCTGCTTGACGGCGCGGAAGGTACGATTACCCTGTCCAACGGAGCTGCAGCCCGGCTGGATAATCTTTTAGATAGTATTACCCGGTCCGGTGACGGCCTTTTGAGCCGGCGTATTAAAAGTTATGAAAATCAGGTTAATAATCTGAAGGAAAGGATCAGCGAGTTCGATGAACGGCTGGAGTTAAGGCGGGAATCGCTGGTTGTCAAATTTAATAAAATGGAAGAAATATTGAGTGAACTCAGCGCTACCAGTGAATACCTGACCAGCCAGCTTGATAATATTCAGGTTAATTGGAAATTCAACAGCAATAAATAGGAACTTTTATACCGGTGAAAATTAAAGAATATCATCGCATTGATACCCTGGGTAAATCACCTCTTGACCTTGTTATAATGGTTTACGATGGCGCCATCAAATCCCTTAACCAAGCTAAGGAATATTATCATAATAAAGAAACTCAGAAAGGTTATGATGAACTGGAAAAAACCCGGAAATTCATGACCCATCTCTATACTACTCTTGATCTGGAAAAAGGCGGGGAGATAGCTGAACAATTACGTAAATTATATGTTTTTGTACTTACCCAGGTAGATGTTATTAAAGCTACCAAAGATTTGAAGAAAATTGACGATAATATTAAAATATTGAACAATCTGCGTTCCGGATGGGTAAGCCTTAAGAAAAAGGGTGTTGAAGCCGTAGGAAACGGTTCGAAAAAAGAAGAAGCCGTCCCGGCCGGGGCAAGTCAATTTACTACTTCTGCCTGATGCGGGGCGTTATGAATAACATGAACAGCAATGCCATTACACAACTGGAGCAGGAACTTCTCCAGATATTAAAGGAAGAATACTCTTTTTACCAGTCTTTATATATCCTTCTGGATAAACAGCGGGATTATATCAAGTTTAACAAGGATGAGCACCTGCTGGACCTCTATGCGGAAATAGAACGGTGCCAGAAGAGAATACAGGATTCCGAAAACAAGATTTCGAGTATCCAGAACAAGAATCCCAAACTTTTCCGGATTGCCGCCATTCCTCCGGAAATAAAGAAAATGGTCAATTGTATCGTGACACTGGTAAAAAAGAATATCAACCTGGTGACGGAGAATGAAGATTATGTCAAAGACCGTCACGAGCGGATAAAAATGGAGTTAAATGAGCTTAAAAGCAGCCGGAAGATATTACAGTATCTGCGCGAAGTTGATGCTTCGCCGCAGTTTGTTGACGGCAAGAAATAACGGAAATTTTTACTGGTAAGTATACTATTTTCACCCGTTATAGGAAGAGGTGAGAACATGAAAATAGGACCTTTGACAGGTAAATGGCCGCTTCAGGCATTATATGAAAAAACAAGACTATTGCCCGAAGCCGGAGAAAAAAATTGCGAAGAGAAAAAGGACAGGGTTGAAATTTCTCAGGAAGCCCGGAAAATGTTGGCGGAACTGGCTGACCGTACTCTTAAGCAGAATAGCGGCCGGAAGGTTCCTGCGGAAGAAATTACTGCGGCTGAGCCTGAGATAAAAGATGCCGAAAAAGGGGAAAAAGCGGAGCGAACCCTGACCCCGGAAAGATTAGCCGAAATACAACAGCGTATAAAAACTGGTTTTTATGAACGCCCGGAGATAAAAAATAAAATTATTGACAGATTAACCGATGATATGAATAAAGAATGAAAGGTTAAGAAGGGGCAATGACGACTGAAACGATGGACAATAAAGTCAAGCAGGTTGTATCTAATATCAGAAACCTGCCCACCCCGCCTATTGTCTTTCATCAAATTCAGAAAGTTATAAAGGACCCGAAGGTTTCGGCGGGACAGATTGCTTCAATTTTATCCGAAGACCCGGCGATGTCGGTGAAAGTACTCAAGCTGACCAATTCCGCTTTTTACGGCTTGTCCCGCGAAATCGAATCGGTTAAGCAGGCGGTGGTTATTATCG
>CAZUAS010000065.1:0-16899 GCA_964618515.1 uncultured Ignavibacteriales bacterium
TTCCGCAATAGCAATTTTCTTATGAAAAATTCAAAAATAAATTATATTTATAATATATTTTATTAAGAGAACAAACGATGAAAAAAGTTTTCATTTCCCTGTTAGGCGCTCTTTTGTCATTCGGTACGGTTTCAGGTCAGGATTTTTATGATATCGGCACCATTAATACCATAGAGATTATTTTCGAGGAACCGGATTGGGATTATATACTGGATAGTCTTTACGCTATGGGCGAGGAAGACCGGTTGCTCGGCACGGCCTATATCAATGGTGTTCGTTATGACAGTGTGGGGGTTCGATACAAGGGAGCCAGTACCTACAATCCGTTTAGGAAAAAAAATCCATTCAATATCGAACTCGATAATGTTATCGAGGACCAGTCGATTGACGGCTATAAAACTCTAAAACTGGCCAATGTTCTGCGCGACCCCAGTTTTGTGCGTGAAGTGCTCGGGTATGAAATAGCCCGTGACTATATGCCGGCCAGCGGAGCCAATTACATCAAGGTGTCCGTTAACGACGAATACCTGGGTTTATACACCAATGTTCAGAGTGTCGATAAATTTTTTGCCCGGAGGTATGATTACGACGCTGACGGTGCTCGTTTCAAAGGCGATCTGGTGGGCATTCAGGAACTTTTATTGACGACAATCTGGGACTACCGGGGAGATGAACCCGAGGCTTATTATCAATATTATGAATTGAAATCGGACAGCGGCTGGAATGACCTGATTGACTTTCTGGAGGTCTTTAACCATGACACCGCCGGGGTGGAAGCGGTGCTGGATGTTGACCGGCATCTGTGGATGATGGCTTTCGACAACCTGCTGGTTAACCTGGATGCGCCGGTTAATATCAATCACAATTTTTACCTGTACCAGGACTTCTCCCGGCGTTTCAGCCCGATTATCTGGGATTTGAACGAATGTTTCGGCGGTTTCAAGATTTTGATGTCGACCGGTCAGATTTTGGGTATCAGCCAGCTTCAAAGGTTAGACCCCCTGGTGCACCTGAACCATCCCGATTTTCCCATAATCGGTAAGATACTCTCCCGTGACAGGTTCCGAAAAAAATATTTCGCTCACATGAGAACCATTATAGAAGAGAAATTTGCCAACCACTGGTATGAAAACCGGGCTCTTCAGATACAGGCGATAATCGAGGACGAAGTCGATGACGACCCCAATAAGTTTTACAGCACGCGCGATTTTCGCGACAATATTTACCGGACTATTTACGACGGTCTGTCGTCGATTATCGGTCTGGTTCAGTTGATGGACGCCCGGGTAGCGTATTTGGAATCCCGTCCTGAGATGCAGGCGGAGCCGCCGGTCATTTCCAGCCCTGTCGTGGCACCCGAAATGATTATCCCTGGTAACATGGTGGTGATTACCTCTCACGTGACAAACACCGATTCGGTGTGGCTATGTTATCGTCAGGCAAGCGGATGGGCTTTTGAAGAAATACCAATGTATGACGACGGCGGTCATGATGACGGTGCCGACGGGGATAATACTTACGGGGCGGCTTTTGTCGCCGGCAACAGTGAGATTCAGTATTATATCTATGCCGAGAACGATAAGGCCGGGTCATTTGCCCCCGCCCGGGCGGCTTATGATTGTTATGTTATCGAGGTTACGGGGCCGGTCGTACCGGCGGTTAAAATTAACGAATTCATGGCGGCCAACAGCAAGACCATAATCGACCAGGATGGTGACTTTGACGATTGGCTGGAATTGTACAACGCTTCCGAAAGCGCCGTGGGGCTTGCCGGTTATTATCTTTCCGATAAGATTTCCAACCTGACCCAGTGGTCTTTTCCCGATACACTCATCCCGCCGCATGGTTACCTGCTGGTCTGGGCGGACGGCGAGGAAGAACAGGCCGGTCTTCATGCCGGTTTCAAACTGTCCGCTTCGGGCGAAGACCTGGTGCTGGCCACTCCCGAACTGGCGGTCGTAGACCAGATTTCCTTCGGGGCTCAGACGAGTGATGTTTCTTTCGGGCGCACCACCGACGGCGATGACGAATGGCGGTTTTTCACGATGCCGACACCGGGGTATTCCAATAACGACATATCGTGTTGCCGGGGTGGTGTTGGTAACTGTGACTGTTCCGAAGCCGAGGAACCCGACGTCTCCGATGTCCTGAGGTTGATAGATTATCTTTACATGAGCCATGAACCGTTATGTTGTCCGGGAGAGGCCGCTATTGTCGGCGATGGTGAAACGGATATATCGGATATCACCCGCCTGGTGGACTACCTGTTCCTGTCACGCCGACCCCTGCCGCTATGTCCCTGAGAGTAAAAAAATCACCCGCTTAACCGGCCCTGATTATTAAATAATACGTCACTATGGTTCGTCTTTACCTGAAGAATAAATGTTTATGTCGGAATGAATACCGGTAACAATGATTGTCTATTGAAAAATGAAAGGAATATATGACTTCGGAAATTTCACTTGAAGCAGATAAGGAAGCTGTTAAGAAGGTCATTCATGATGCTATCGGCTGGACTTTGAATAAAGATAAGGACTTGCTTTTTCGAGCGGTGGCGCATGATAAGGACTTTTTTATTTATCATCCTGACGGAGCCAGCTCTATCCGCGGCTTTGAAAAATTCAGAAACCACGTGGAGAATTTTTTCATGAAAGATGCGTTCCGGGCTACATCGTTCGACATCCGCGAATTGCGGATTAATCTTTCTCGGAACGGTGAGACTGCCTGGTATTCAGCCAGACTTGATGATTTCGGTGAGTGGCAGGGCCGACCAACCGGCTGGGTCAACGCCTGCTGGACCGGGGTTCTGGAAAAAAGAGAAGGCGCCTGGGTTATCGTGCAGATGCATTTTTCCTTCGCCAGTGATGAAAAAAAAGAGAACGGAAGAGGGAAATTTAAAAAGCCTGCCCCATATTAAAATAAATTCGGCTGCGCGGTTCATAGGACCGGGGGTCGAGGTTAATACCCCAGTCAACCCTGATGATACCGAGAGGAGTGTTGACCCGCAGGCCGACGCCGATGTCCCCTCTTAAATCAGCCGGACGAAAATACCGGGCTCTTGACCAGACATTGCCGACTTCGATAAACCCGACCACACCAATCATCCTGTAAAGGGTATGGCGGAGTTCGGCGATATTCCAGACGAGTTTGAAATTCCCCCCGATGGGCATATCGCTATCCTGGAGGGGACCGACTTTCCGGTATTCAAAGCCGCGCAGAGAATTGGGTCCGCCGGTATAAAAGCGTTCGCTCAGCGGGATTTCTTCCGAACTGCCGAAATAATCCATCCAGCCGATTTCCAGGGCGGTGCCGAGTACAGTTTCCCACCTGACAGGCCGGAACCATTTCACAGTGATACCGGTACGGGCGAAGGTGTTGTTGCCTTTAAGAAAGGCGCCGGCCAGTTCATTCGTCCATTCCAAATAGGTTCCCCGGGTCGGGTTGAAGAGGTTGTCGCGGGTGTCATACGTAAAAGAGAGAATCAAACTGCGAACCCGGGGGTCGTAGCTGGCGGGTATATCCGTAACCTTGATATGCCGCAGCTCGCCCTCTTCGAAGCGGTAAGTAAATGACAAGTTGGTATTATTTCCGAAAGTTCGTCCGGTTGTCAGGCGCCCGCCGTAACGACTTAAATCATACCCCGGTTCTTCAATGAATTCAAACAACAGGTTTATGTCAGTGTGCCACCGGGTTCCCAGGGTCCACGGCTCGGTGAACGATCCCTCGATACTTCTGCGAATAAAACTGGCATTAAGGGTGGTACCTATCTTCCGGGCGGTTCCAACTAGGTTGCGGGTGAATACTTCCATTCTGGAACGGACTTTGTCAACTGACCCATAGCCGACCGTAATGTTATATTCGCTGGACAGGTTTTCTTTGATTTCGATGACAATATCACGCCGGGTGGAATCGCCGTTCGCATGAGGGCGAGGGTGAATGAAGACGCTTTCAAAAAGACCGGTTAGATAAAGACGGCGCTGGGAGGCCATCAGGCGCGAATAGCGGATGACCTCGCCCGGACGGAATGTGAGTTCCCGGAGGATTACGGACGGTTTTGTTTTCATGATGCTATCCACCCGGATTTCCGCTATGGTACTGGGGAAACGTTCAGTGACGAAGAAATCAACCGCAGCCAGGTGAACATCGCTGTTGATTCTTATCTCGGGCCGGATGACCGCATCGAGATAGCCGTTCTCGGCATAAAGCGACAACATGCTCATCATCCCTTCCTGGATTAAATTTCTCCGAAAGGGTTCTCCGTTTTTCATTTTGACTGTGCCCCGCAGAAGGGAATCCTCGAAAGCGGTGTTGCCGAATATGGCTATTCCTTCAAGGTGGGTTTGCACTCCTTCGTCGATTTTCAAATGAATATCGACTCTGGCGGCGGTGGAATCCACGGTAACGATAGTGTCAACCACGACCGCTTCGAGATAACCGTTCTGGTGGTAGAAGAGAGTTAGGTTTTCGATGTCATCAAGTAGAATTTCACGGTAGTAAGTGGAAGAATGCAAAAAGCCCGATGGCCGGCTGAGCATGAGACCCAGCAGTCGTTTGTCCGGGTAAGCCCGGTTGCCTTCAAAAGTCACTCGGTCGATTTTAAATTTCACCTGGGCGGAAACGGTCGTCGCCGGGATCGTTATGCATATCACAGCCAGCAGGCACCATATTATTTTGAACCGGGTTCTCATTTGAAGCGCAACCTGTATTTTAAATCCAGTCCGGAGCGACCGCGACGGTCGGTCTGCCCCATGAGTAAAAAGCGCCGGGAAAGACGGTAATCAAGGCGGATACTCTGTTCGTTCATGTAGCCGACGGTAGTGGTGTATGTCATCTCGACCCGGTCGGATATTTTTTTTGAAGCCAGAAGTTGCGGACCCCAGGATTTGTTGAAACTGAAAAGATTCCCTTCCACCGATACCTGGTCGAGTCCCAGAAAAGTCTCAACTTTGCGGGAAACGAAACCGGAGACTTTCTGGCTGGATAATACCTGGGCGCGTTCGATGAGAATGTTCCTGGTTTCCGATTTTCCTTCGCTGTCTTTGCCGGTTAATTGACTGCGGGTGGCGCCCAGGGTCAACAGGGATACGATATCGGACTTGTCAAGAGGTGGTTCCGAGTATAATCTGACGGCCAGTTCGTCGAGCAAGCCTTCCGCCGCGAAAGTAATGGTATAAGGTGTGGCCGCCATCGCCTGGTAACTCGTTACCCGGGCTTCGGCTTTCAGGTTTATTTCGGGATTGAAACGAAGGGGGTCGGAAAAAAAGATGAAACCTTGCTGGATTTTAAACTGGCGGTCAAGATATAAAAGGTAACCTTCTTCGACATTAACGCGGCCGGAAAAATTGGGTTGCGCCAGGCTGCCGATGACGCCCAGCTCGGAATGCAATCGCAACCGGGCCAGGTTGTTGTCAATCCATAACTGGTTGCTTTCACGGAGGCGAATGTCCATCCGGGTCTGCTGCAGGATATCGGGAAGTTCCTTAGAGGGGCTTTCAAGTTTCTGTGCCCAGGGAAGAATCGACTGCGGCTTGAAATTGGTCAAAAGGCGCGATTCGCCAAGTTCTATATCCCCGCCGAGCAGAAAATAATCGTTCGGTTTGCGGTAGTTAAGCCGGACGGTGCGGATATTCACCTGATACTCTTTGGGTACTGTGTAAACGATATTGTCGGCCGCCAAACTTAAATTTATATCCTTGATTGTCGTATCTTCGAAAACCAGGTAACCGTTCACGTAAAAAGAACCGTCGTTAAATTGCATAAAAAGTGAATCAACTTCTATTCGGGAGCGGTCAAACCTGAGCCTGGCGATGCCGTTGCGGAAAGGAGCCTGGAGCTGGTCGGGCTGAACAAGCAGGCTGTCAACATTGATATAACCGTTTATCTTTGGAGCGGTCATGTTACCGGATAGATTAATACGACTGTTGAGTTCTCCGGATAAGCGCGCTAAGCGCGGCACAAAAGGCTGTAAAAGCGATAGATTCAGATGGTCGATACCGCCTTCGAAATTAAGGGTATCCGGGGATACCAGGCCGCGTCCCCATAAGCCGCTGACATCGCCGATAGTGAGGTTCATATCCGTTTGAAGACTTTTCCACTCGGAGACAACCGCCGTTCCGGTCAATTGTAGCTGGTTTTTAAGGACTATTGCCTGTGCTTGTTCGATGGTGATGACGGAATCCCGGATGGTTCCTTTTAATTCGATTCCGGTCAAAGTGTCACTGCCTTTGTTTAAAATTGCCGTACTGTTTTCGACTGCCAGCCGGCCGTCGAAACAGGGAGACAGTATCGTACCGTCCCATTTCAAATCCAGTGTCCCCAGTCCCGTCAGTTTCAGGTTTTCGTCCCAGAACGGGTCAAGGCTGGTAAGGTTGAGTTCCGGGATTTTCAGCGAACCTTTTATCCGGCTGTGGTCGGCCAGGCTGTAAACCCCGAGGGTATCATGGTACAGGTGCACCGATGCTTCGGCTGAAAGCGCATGACGCTCCCCGAAAATCTTGAATTCCATAAGACGAAGGGTATCGTTTGCCAGTTCGAGACGGGCGGATAAAGAATCCAGTTTTACTTCGTCATAACGGGGGTCGGCAACCGAAATTTCAAGTGATGCCGACGGTTCAGCTAAACGGCCGGTGAAATTTAATTTTATATCCATGTCACCGTCGAAATCAGAAGGCGCAGCCAGTAGAGGTGTAAGACTGCCGAGCTTGATTTTTTCCCCCTGCATAGTCACGACCAGATTGGCGGTATCAGCCAGGTTGAAACGGGTACTTATTACGCCGCCGAAGGTAATAGCGGTTTTTTCTTCGGTCGTACTATCAGATTGCCGTGGTGTTGAAACGCTATCACCGGCATCGAAGTGACCAATAAAAATTTCAGTTTTGAGAGAACCTTCGCTTTTCTCGAAATCGTAATGACCGTCAAGAACCAGTTGTGTCGCGCCCCGGTGAAGGCTGGTTTTATTCAGTAATAAATGACCGGGTTCAACAGTCAGATGAATAGCCCCGGAATCCAGTCCATACTCTTTGTAACAGGGCTGGAATAGTTTCAGGTCAAAACCGCCGTTGAGGTCATCCAGGTTCCCCTTAAGATGGCCGGTGTAAAAGAAACCACCGGATAAAGAATCAAGACCAAGAAAGATTCTGGTACTGTCAATATGGTCAAGTGCACCCGCCACGGTGAGTTGCTTTATTTGCAGGATACTGTCACGATAGCTGATATCGGCTCGAAGCGAATCCACCGGGAAATTAAGGTATTTAATCTCCTTTCCGTAAAAGTCGGCCTGTATCGCGGGTGAGGACAGGCTGCCGCTGAGAGTACCTTTGGCCAGAAGTACACCGTCTAAATCCGGAATATTTAAGAATTCCGCCAATGGTTGTATTTTCCTGATGTCCGCTGTGAAAATCCCCTCGAGTGAGTCGTCCCTGATAATAACGTTGCTTTTAATTTCAAAATTTTCCTGGTGAATATTTAAAGCGGCATGGTTATTTTTAAGATCGCAGACACTGTAAAAATCGGGCAGGGTTTGCCCTTTATATTTCAACCGGCGGGTTTTAAAACCGGCTGTAAACTCCCAGTTTTCAAGCTTCTTTCCCTGCCCCATTAAGGCTACGGCGCCGTCGATTTTACCCCGGTAAGGCGATTCACAGCGGTGCCACCAGCTCCATATCGAGGCTAAATCAACGTCCTTTATCACCAGCCCGGCGCGGCTACTGATACTGTCCATAACATAATTACCGCTGCCGGTGATAAGACCGCCGAATGCTTGAATTTCCAGGGTGTCCAGCCACAGCGTATCAGCGAACCAGCGGGCGCTGAAGACATGATTTTGAACTTCCAGGTTGTCGACGTAAATTATAAAAGGATACAGGTTAAGAGCCAGTTCGGGGGTATCAAGGTTACCTCGCAGGCTGATATTCAGATTCAGCTCACTGCCGGCCTTAAGAGGCGGGGCGGTGTTAAAGTGATTAATTTTCCGAAAAAGACGTTCGGGGTCGCCCGTAAGATGTATGTCAGCCCGCAAGCCGTAAGGTTCGCCGGTGGCCATGGCGGCATCCACCTTCAAAATCAAACCCTCCAGCTGTGTCCAAAGACTGTCAAGAGAAAACGAATTTTCATCCAGATAGCCGCCGGCTGTAAGCTGTGCAATAACTACCGGGACACTGTCATAAATAATATCCATGCTGTCCAGGGCGATTTCGTAATGATACCGATTAGTTTTTTCCTGCTTTCCGCGGCAATTCATGCTGTTAATGTTGACCGTTGTCTTCAGGGCATCGTCGATATAAATCCCCGACAAATTTTGCAGAGTGAGAGACTCGAGGTTAATAGTAAAGCCTGCTTCCTTGGAGCCGGTATCGGCCGGGGCGGCGGGAATGGTGAGGATGGAATCAAGCAGCGTAATATTAAAACGCCCAAGGCTGTCCCGGTGCAGCGTCACCTCGACGCTATCGATGAGAACCGAAGTCACCCGGAGCTCTTTATGCCACAGCGGTAGCAACCGGTATTCGATTTCAAGCCGATGAATATGTAACCGCGGGACGGATGACGCCTCCGGGTCATCGAATATCTTTATTTCCCTGAGCTGCAGGCGGGAAAAAAGATTTGTTTCCAGGTGACCGATAGTGACTTCCTGAAGGAGGGTGTCTTTCAACAAAGTCTGGAGATAATCTTTGAGGAGATTCTCTCCGGGGGGCAGGGTCAAGAAAAAAATAAGTAAAACCGCAAGTGTTAGAAGACTGAAAAGGCCTAAAGCGAGTATTTTTATCAGTCGTCCGTATTTTTTATGCTGCTGCTTCATTAATTCTTATACACTTACTGGGTTTCGGAGAAAATTATTTCCAGTGTTTGCGTTAAAAAAAATAACAATCCACCGCCGATAACTTTTTTCAGGAGCCACACGGCCCGGCGCATATTCACCAGTTTGCGCTTCAGCTCGTGAATGACCTCCAGGCTTTTCGCGTGCGGGATTGCTGACCATAACGTCTTCAATATGTTCTATTTTTCCACCCGGGTTTTCCATTATCAGGTAATATTCGTCAATCACGGCGTCCACCAGGGCATAAGCGAGATAATCGGGATTCATAAACCGTACCCGTAGTCTGGTTTTTTTGATTCTCTTGTGTACCGGGTCGAAAACATCGCCCTCTTTTTTCTGAAAAGTGACGACATAGTTACGACCTCAGACGACGCTGACCTGCTCGATGACGATAATTTTTACTTTCTCCTTTTTCTTTTCTCCGATTTAGATAACCGAGCCCGATTCAAGACCTCTTTTTTTGGAAATCTTATAATGCGGTTTTGCCACATGCGCCAACCTTTCAAAAAGGTTATTAAAGAATAATGACAGGCTAATGTTTTTTTATGATAAATGACCCGTATGGATATGTCAAGGTCTTATGAAACCGGCAAAGAGATGCACCGGATGGATTTTTTTATACCAGGAAAATCACATGTTATCCTGGTCCTTAGTGACTATTCAGTAAGTGAGATTAAATTTTATGAGTATTACAACTTGGTGATAGAACGTATCGATATTTTTTTATCACGGGTCTCCACTGGTAAATCTTTGAGCGGCATGCCAGGTTATCATGCATAGGATATTCAAGCTGTTATATGTTCTCAGGTGAAAAGTAAGGGGAGGGCGGTAATTATTGATTGACTCATTTAAGTCTTGGACCACATGGAACAAAACCGTTTTTCTCGTAGAATATCAGGGTTCTTTCCCACTGTGGCAAGGAAGGGGCGCCGACTTCAAGCCGGGGCTATTTTCTCGTCCGGGCGATATGATAAGCTTTTTCCAGAAGTTCTTTTCCGTAACCTTTACTTCGAAACTCGGGTTCAATATAAAACTCCTGGATGATACCGTATTCACCCTCGGTACGGATGGCTTTACAGGGGCTGATGGTTATTAAACCGATGTCACGTCCATCTATTGTCAACAGCAGGGCGATAACCTGTTTGTTTTTCAGGAAGGTTTTGGTTTTGTCTATCAGGGCGGTTTCATCCATCGTCACGGATTGACCTCTTTGTTCGGCAAGAAGTTTATTGACCAGTTTCATGACGACGGGAGCATCTTGTCTGGCAGCGTAACGAATTCGGGGCATATTATTTTCCCCCGGTCATTTTTTCAATTTCATCAAGAAGGGTCTGTTCCAGTTTGTCCTCGGCGATTTTTTTGATTTTTTTACCTTTTTTAATCAGATAACCGCCGTCTTTTCCACCGGTGATACCGATATCAGCCGCCGCCGCTTCGCCCGGACCATTTACTTCGCAGCCCATCACGGCGACTTTGAGCGGGGTTTTGATATGACGGGTTCCGGCGGTGATGCGCTCGGCTAATTCAATGAGGTTTATGCGACACCGGCCACAGGTGGGGCAGGCAATGACCTCCACGCCCTCTTTTTTCAACTGGCAGGCTTTGAGTATTTCCTTTGCCACCTTTATCTCTTTTACCGGATCTGCGGTTAAAGATACCCTGATGGTGTCCCCGATACCGGTTAAAAGCAGGGCGCCGATACCGACGGCCGATTTAATCGTTCCGGTTTCGAATATGCCGGCTTCCGTGATACCGATATGCAGAGGATAATCACATTTTTGCGCCAGCAGGTGATTGGCCCGAAAAGTGGTCGTGGTACTGGTGGCTTTTAGCGAAATAATGATGTTGCCGAAAGCCATATCCTCAAGGATACGGCTTTCGCGGAGAGCGGCTTCCACGTAAGCTTCGGGATCGTCATGACCGTATTTTTCGAGAATGTCTTTTGGCAGGGAACCGGAATTAAGACCGATACGAATGGGAATCCCGGCCTCTTTGCAGGCCCGGGCGACTTCCTGTACTTTCCAGGTTTCCCCGATATTGCCGGGATTGATTCTAATCTTGTCGAAACCGGCGTCGACCGCCGCCAGCGCCAGCTTGTACTGGAAATGTATATCGGCCACCAGTGGGCCGGTAACATGGTTTCGGATGGTCTTAAGTTTACGCGCCACCTCGTTATTGGGTACCGACAGGCGGACAATATCACACCCGGCTTCGAACAAACGCTTCACCTGCTCGATTGTCGCCTCAGTATCTTTCGTGTCGGTATTAGTCATCGACTGGATGGAAACGGGAAAGCCGCCACCGATGATAATATTGCCGACTTTAACCGCTCTGGTTTTGCGGCGCTCAAAAGGATATTTTAATTCCACGCTATTAGCTTGACCTGTCTTGGTTTGAACTATAATTTATCCTTTTTACGGAATTATGCAATGGTAAGTTGGTCTTATTTTATCTGGGTGAAACGACTGCTCCCGCTGGTACTAATTGCGGCCGGGGTGCTGGGTTATCTCCATTATAATAAAACCATTCAGGCAAGCAAGCTTCTTGAGGACGAACAAAAAGCTCTGCTTACCGCCCGGGTCTGGGTGGCGGGCGCTGTTTATCGTGATGAACCCGACCGGTTTGTTTTTTTCCGTGACTCTCTTTTAAAAGCCAACCATTTAACACCCGAAGACATGACCGTTTATTTGAAAGCGTACGGCAATAAGACCGAACGGTTTAACAACTTCACCTGGCTGGTGCAAAAGTATGTGGATTCCCTTAGTAATCCCGAACTCTGGCGGGCAAACCCGGATTCCACGGATGATTCCGTAAAAGTACCCTGAGCGGTTCATTCACATTCGAAAGCATTGGGATAATGTTCCAACCGGCCGTTGACGAACGTTACCACATCGAACCTTAAGTCAATGTTTTCAATCTTGTTTTCAACCAGGTATTGTCGGGCGGCCCGGGTTAGATTCTCGATTTTCTTTTTACCTACCCGCTGGGCGGGGTGACCGAAAGTTGTCGTTCTGGCCGATTTGACCTCGACAAACACCATCAGGTTATGCTTGCGAACAATCAGGTCGATTTCTTTGTGGGCGGCCTGCCAGTTCTGCGCGACTGTTTCGAAACCCTGTTGCTTATAAAAAAAGGCGGCCTTTTTTTCATATTGCCGCCCCGATGAGACCGTAGTTTTTTTTCTCGCGTTTGTCTTCTTAGAAGAAGGCATATTCATCGATTATTTTAGCTACCGGTTTGAAAGTACGGCGGTGAATTTCACAAGGACCGTGTTCTTTTAATTCCGCCAGATGGGCGGCGGTGGGGTAGCCCTTATGGGTGGCGAATGAAAAGGAAGGATACAGGGCTTCGTAACGGTCCATTATCCGGTCACGAGTGACCTTGGCCACGATGGAGGCGGCGGCGATGGACAGACACCGGCTGTCGCCGCCTATTATAGCGAATTGAGGCTGGGAAATATTAGGGACCGGGTAGTTGCCGTCCACCAGGACAAAATCAGCCGGTGGTTTCAAATCACAGACGGCTTTTCTCATGGCCAAAAGCGAGGCTTTGAGGATATTCATCCGGTCAATATCAAAATTATCGATAATGCCGATGGAGCAGGTAAGACCGAGGTTTATGATATCCTCAAAAACCCGCTCCCGCCTTAAGGGGGTCAGTTTCTTCGAATCATCAAGACCTTCGATTTTAAGACCGACGGGGATAATAACAGCCGCCGCCACTACCGGCCCGGCCAGCGGTCCCCGGCCGACTTCATCAACCCCGCAAATATTCCGGTAACCTTTTTCAAAAAGCGCTTTTTCGATTTCGGAAAAGTCAAGCATTATGTCATCGTTTTCCTTAAACAATTTCCCTCGCTCCTTTGATAATATAATTTAACCAGGCTTATCAACAAATATATTTACTCTATTAATAATTTATCGACGGGCTAAAAAGCTTTTCTTAGAAGGATTTTAAGTATATTATTGGGGTTAGTGTGCAAAAAAAGAACAGAATTTATGGTATCGGGCGGAAATAAGAATTTTGAGTTTACGGTTATTGCCGGTTCTTTAAAAGGCCGGAAGATAATCGCCCCTGACCTTGGAATTACCCGCCCGCCCCTTACCCGGCTACGAAAAGCCATTTTTGATTTTCTGATGCCGTATCTTCCCCGAGCTCATTACCTCGACCTTTTCAGCGGCAGTGGTTCGTACTTGTTCGAAGCGGTCTCGCGCGGGGTTTCACGGGCGGTTGGAGTGGAACAGGATAAGCGACTGGTTAAGGCAATAAATGAGCAGGCTCAGAAATATCAGGTTTCTGGCAAATTGCAATGTCTCGAAGGTGATGTATTTGCTGTGATACCGGAATTAGCTAAAAAGAGGGAGATTTTTGATGTCGTCATGGTCGCCCCACCACAATATATGGGCTTTGTAGATAAAACCCTTTATTCACTGAAAAATCACAATATTTTAAGTAAAACCGGTTTGATTATCTGCCAGCATGATACCTCGGAAACTAAAAAAATAGATTTTAGCGGTTTTTCTGTCAATCAGCACCGTAAATACGGCAATACTACTTTCACAATCTTGAAGTCTTGATAATATTATCCCATACGGACTTGCAAGAAATTATCATAAAATGTAACTATATTTAAGAATATAAAATTAAACATTTGATTTAATGGTTAGTTTATAGCTAAGTGAATAATTTGTAAGGTGTTATAATCGAGCTTGAAATAAATCGGGCAAAAATATTAATAAATAATTTTGGAGTATATAATGAATTATGTAAAAAACCGGATTGTTCTTTTGGGGGTTATTTTTTTATTGATTGCTTCCAGTGCGATAGCTGGAGAAATAGATGACGCCATCAACGGTGGTGATTTGGCGCGAGTGAAGAACTTGCTGAATCAGAATCCATCATTGTTGAATGTAAAAAGCAGTAACGGTTTAACGCCCTTGAACCTGGCGTCTTATCAGGGAAAAACTGACATTGTCGAAGCGCTTCTGGATATGGGCGCGGATATGAATATCGGTGACAATGAAAACAGTAAACCCATGCATAACGCCGCGGTGGGCGGTCATATCCCGGTGCTCGAATTGTTGCTGAACCGGGGAGCCGATGTGAACGAACGTGATAACAACGCTATGACCCCCCTTCTGTTTGCCTGTAATTACCGGCAGCTTGCAGCTGTCCGGTTCCTTCTGGATAAGGGAGCGGATATAAAAGCTGTCAATAACAACGGCTGGCCCGCTTTACTGTATGCGGTGATAGGAGGTAATGTTGAATTAGTGCAGTTACTGCTTGACAAAAAGGCCGATGTCAACCAGAAAACCACCGACCAGGGTGTAACCCCGCTGTTCTATGCCGTCTGGTTCGGGCGGGATGATATTTTCAGACTTTTAATCGCTCACGGTGCCCGTATAAATATTAAAAATAATGATGGAGATTCGCCTCTTTTCTGGGCTATGAATGACAACTGTATCGAGGAAGCGAAGTTCCTGGTGGAAAAAGGTGTCAGTGTCAACGAACGCAATAATTACGGCACTACCGTATTACACAATGTCGCCCGTCGCGGAACTGTCTCTATCGCGCAATTTCTTCTTGAACAGGGAGCTGACATCAATGCCGCTGACGACCATGGAGGAATACCCCTGACATTGGCCGCCACGGAAAATGCCGATATGGTTAAATTCCTTATTATGAACGGAGCCGAAATTAATCCGCCTGCATACCGGGATCCGGCGACCGGTTCTCTGAAGACACCGCTGACACCGGTTAATGGCGCTCTGATGTTCGAGAAACTCGATATCCTGAAAATACTGGTTGAGAATGGTGCCAGAATAAATGTTCTGGAAAGAGATGGTTTTTCGCCGTTACATCAAGCAATAATTCAGGGAAGTAATGATATCGTCAAATATCTGCTGGCTCATGGAGCTTTTTTGAATGTCAAGGATGAAAAATACGGCCGCACGGAACTGCACTTCGCCGCTATCAACGGCAACCGTGAACTGGTGGAGTTGCTAATAAATGAGGGTTCGAGATTTGATATCGCCGACAACCAGGGAAAAACCCCTGCCGATTACGCCTTCGAATATGGTTTTGATAAAATCGGCTATTACCTGCTGGCGGCCGGGGCGGACAAGAGTAAAATAAAAGATTATATCGACGTCCCGAACTATCTTGCCAGAGAACTTCAGCTTAAAGAAGCAGTGGTCTGGCATCTGGGACACAGCGGCTGGGCTGTTAAAACCCGGAATCATTTTTTGATTTTTGATTATTGGTTGCGTCCTGATAAACCGGCGCCTGAACAGGCTTCGCTGACCAATGGTTATATTGTCCCCGCGGAATTAAAAGATTTCAATGTCGATGTATTTGTTTCCCATGGTCATAATGACCATTACCATAATAATATTTTCTGCTGGAAAGACACCATTCCGCATATCAATTATATTATGGGTTTCGGTCCTCAGGGGATTGAAGATGAATACACCCTGATTAATCCGCGTGAAGAAAAAGTAGTCAACGATATCAAAATCTCAACTTTGAGGTCAACCGATGCCGGGGTGGCTTTCCTTCTGGAAGTGGACGGCTTGACGATTTTCCATGCCGGTGACCATGCCAACGGCAATGTTGACCTTTCCGGGGCTTTTCCGCCGGAAATTGACTATCTGGCGGCTAAAGGAAAAACCATCGACCTGGCTTTCTTCGGCATTACGGGTTGCAGTCTGGGTGACCCGGAATCGGTTAAAACCGGTATCTATTATGCGGTGGATAAACTCAAACCCGTGGTATTATTGCCCATGCATGGCGGGGATGCTTTCTATCGTTATAAAGAGTTCGCTGACGAATTCGAACAAAAAAAATTATCCACCCGGATAGTCTATCCGATGGCGCGGGGCGACCGGTTTATATATAAAGATGGTCGGATAATGGAACGCTTCACCGATGAACTGCGGGCAAACACCGATGAATAACCGTCAGCGGTGATAAATACCGGAGGTATCAAAGGGCGCTGCTTGACCGGGGCGTATTCTCATGCGCCGGGTTTAAAAAGGCATAGTGTACATTAAGAAAGCTGAGGTGAAGGAAAAAGTTGATGAAAACGAAAGTGATTGGCGCAGGAATTCTGTTATGTATCATGCTGGTATGCTGTCTCAATGCGGAACAGGACAGTATCCCGGTTTTAAAAGGCCCCTACCTGGGTCAGACACCGCCGGGGAACGTACCCGAAATATTTGCCCCGGCGTGATTTCAAAAGATGGAAATCAATCCAAGCTCTTTTTGACACCGGATGGAACGGAACTTATATTCAGTTCCATGCTCATCGTGCCCGGAAAGGAAAATAATCCAGCCGCAAGGGATATCAGTTTTATCAGTATGAAAATGGTAGATGATATTTGGGGAGAACCGGTGGTCCTGCCATTTTCGCGGGAGTTTACAAACGACGAGCCGGCCCTATCTTACGACGGGAAAAAAATTTTTTCGTTTCCGACAGACCGAAAGGCAGTCATACGGAAGTGGAGATAATGTCTGATATCTGGATGGTCGATAAATCCGGGAGAGAATGGTCAGCCCCCATAAATATCGGCGCTGTGGTTAATACCGAGGATGTGGAGGTTCAACCGTTCTACAGCACTGATGATAAGCTCTATTTTAACAGGAGAGACGGTATTTATTATTCACAGTATTCCGATGACAGCTTTTCGACTCCGGATAAACTTGATGAGAATATTTTTAAGGGAAGGTTGAGCGGGCTGTGCATATCGCCTGACAATACCGTTCTTATGGTGCATTCGAACAGGGAAGGTGGTCTGGGGAGTTTTGACCTGTATGTATCTTTCAGGAAAAAAACTGGCGCCTGGAGCAACCTGGTCAATGTCGGCGACCCCGTAAATTCCAGGGAATCGGAAGCGAACGCCACCTTCTCCCCGGATGGAAAATACATATTTTTTTCAAGAAGCGGTGATATCTACTGGGTTTCGGCGTCAAGTCCTGAAAAGTTGAAAGAAAAGGTTTTGCTTCAGGAAAAAGATTAATAAAAAAAGCGCCCGGTAAGCCGAGATCGGAAGAGCACACGTCTGAACTCCAGTCACGAGATTCCATCT
>CAZUAS010000066.1:0-1329 GCA_964618515.1 uncultured Ignavibacteriales bacterium
CCGGTTATAAAATATAATTTATTTATTATAATAAATAAAAAAACGGCGGGTTTTTTATCCGCCGTTTTTGTATTTTAAACCACCGTTTTCAACCCCTATAAGAACCCGAACTTCAACTTTATATATATTAAAACTCCTGAGTCCTTTAATGATGATGTTCATGAGAACCGAGGCAAATAACCAACTGAAGGTTGATTTCCCAGACATTACTGCCCTTATCGGGTTGTATCCGGTGAGCCACCAACCTTACCTGACTGGTTTCTTCGAAAGGGGCATACCCGAAAAACACCCCGCTTCGCCAGGTGTCGCTCAGGGTTGTCCCATTTTCTTCATTTACCGGGTATATTTCCCTTAGTCTGACCCATTCGATAATAGCTCCGACATTATATTTTTCACGGAAATGAAAATCAAGGTAACCATAGGCGCCATAGGATTTCACATAATCACGACCATAACCGGGGTCACTCCATGACACGATGACCTCCGCTTCCATTTGCACAGTACTATAACGGGTGGGTCTATATTTATAACGAATGTCACCGCCGATTAACCAGCTTCGCAAAGACACCGGTTCTTCAATCCCGGCTTCCTCTTCGTATTCACAAAAGGTATACACGGCATTCACCGCCGATACACCAAAGGCTATCTCGTTGGTTTCCGATAACGGCCAGGAACCGGCCAGCCGGCCGAAAAAACCCGGGTCGTATCGCTTATGCTGGTGAGTTTCTTCCTCTTCCGTCGCTTCATGTTCGTGTTCTTTGAGAACCTCGCCTTTAAGAACCGCACCCATTACTTCGGTTCCGACTCCGCCGACGGGCAAAGCAATCATAGCTCTAATTGCCATATCGGAAAGACCCTCGGAACCGAAAAAGATTTCATGGGGCAATGGTCGTTTGATAAACGAATACTCGTGCTGATGAACAGGATTCAGTCTCCCGAACTCCAGCAAATACTTACCCACCCGTAAATCTGCCTTTAAGGGAAGGCTTTTTTGGATGGTCACATAAATTTCTTCAATTTCAGCCTGGTGTTCCTTATGCCATGCCAGAACAATATTGCCATGAATACCATTACTGATTTCACCATCAAGGCAAAGTTCCATTTCCGGTTGAGCGATATTCAGTTTCTCTTTTTCCTCGGACCGGTCTTTGTCATTGTGGCTGAAAATCTTAAAATCGCCGATAGCCGCTAAATCAGGCGGCCTGGCTTCATGCGAATATATCTTCGAGCAGGTAAATAAAAATAAAAAGCCGGAATACAAAAATATTCTGAACATTTTTTACTCCTGATGCAAACCGGAAAAAAATCCGGTGGTTTTATGGTAGGGTA
>CAZUAS010000066.1:1339-16676 GCA_964618515.1 uncultured Ignavibacteriales bacterium
TATTCGATTAAAAAACAATCCGGGTAAATTCAGGTGGTGCCCGGATTACTCTGCCGTTTAAAAACGGATTCAGGAGTAAATTAACACGTGGTTCAAAAATGAAAAACGCGAAATTTATGAAGATAGTTATTATAACAGGAAGGGTAATTATTAATGATATGGCTAAGAGACATATAAGACAATGGCCGTGGTCGTCTTCACAATGAGAGGTGTGATAAATAATTCCCACCAGAGCTGATAACAAGACCAGAACGGTCAACAACCTCAGCCAAACCGGGACGTCAATTTTCACCGCAGTCCCTGTCATGGATATCAAGAACAATATAAATACAAATCATATTAAAAAATACGGTTTTATCTCGCTAATTTTTGTTAAAAAAATGAAATATTATAAAGTCAGTACTCAATTTTATTTATTTTATATAACGGGTGGGGTCGGTAAGAGCGGCGTTAAGCGCCGAAGCTGCGGCGGTCGCCGGTGAAACATAAAAAACTTCTGCGGCCTGAGGCATAACCCCTTGTTCTACCGGCACCTGGAAAGTCGAAAGACATCTTTCACCTGTTGACAACCCCCCCATATGTATCTGCAGACAGCTTTCGCTGGCCGGGTTCATGATCATGGCTCCCGCTTCAACATATACCCGGATTAAACCTTTTTTCAAAGCCTCCAGATACACTTTGCGGGAAACCGGATAAACCAGCATGCGGCAATCGGGGTGAATTCTCTTTCCCTTAAGAATATCCGCTCCGACCCGAAGGTCATCAAACCGGCCATTGGTATGAGAACCGAGCATAACCTGGTTGACAGGCAAACCTTCCAGCTCGCTTACCGGTTTGATATTGCCATCGGGGCAACTCACCTGCGGGGTGAGCTGTTCAATGCTAACCTGATAAACCTCGTGATAATCCGCGTCCTTATCTGGCATGATTGGCTTCAAATTCCCCCCGATTCGTTCGGTCAGGTATCGACGGGTAGTAGAATCATAAGGACAGACCGCCGCCCTCACACCCAGTTCTTGTGATATCACCGAAAGGGTGAAACGCTCGCTGGTCGACATCTGTGAAAGTGTAGGACCGCCATACTCCAGCACCTTACCGGTCAGGTCGCTGTTTTGCAGCTGCCTGACAATTGATAAAGCGATATCCCTGGTAAAAACACCCCGTGTTCTGCGACCGGTAATATTTACACGTACTGTCGATGGCACCTGAAATGGGAATTTACCCGATTTCCAGATGCTACTCATTTCTTCATCATTGATAAAAACCGCTAGAACATCCAGACTCCCCAGAGAAACAGTCAGCCGGTTGTTACCTACCAAAAACTGACCCGGCATCACCAGACCTTTCTCAATTATTACCTGAAACGCGTTGCCCTCCCGTACATCGAAGAAGTTCCTTATACCTTGACGTTTGACGAAATCCCGCACTTCCTTTTGGGACAGCCGGTTTTCGGGATCACCGGTTATCCTGGTAAAAGAGTCTATATGAATGACAATTTTATTGGGATTCCAGACAAACTCCGAACCGGAACTTCGGAAATCATTAATAATCTTACCCGCGTTATTGCGTACCAGGACCAGATCGGGTTCAACTTCAACCGTCTGACCAACTTCCACCTTGCCGCCCCCAACAGCCGTAGAAATTATTTTTCTGGCAATATCCTGTTTCCCGTACAGGGAACCGGTAACGACATTCGCTTTGGAATTGGGGAAATCCAGTTCAAGCTGTTCCAGCTTCAAAAAAGCCGGTTTTTCCTTGATGCCATAGCGCCGCCGCCAGTTATAAAAAGCCGCTTTGGAAATACCCAGTTCCAGCCCGCACTTCTCGTCATCGCCGAATCGTTCCCAGAGGTTGAGAATTTCCCGTTCGGAAAATTTGGGCAGAGAATATTTCGGGATATTCTTTTTCCGCCGCCAGTAAGCAATCAAATAAGCGGGAACGCCCCCCAGTCGCTCACCTATCTTCTCATCGGTTTTATAGAGCTTCTGAAGTTGCAGCAGTTCTATTTTGGTGGGGATTTTTTTGCGGGGACTCATAACTTCTCAAAACCTTCCCTTATGGCATCATAAACATAGTCCAGAGGAACCGAAACCAGTTTGGTTTTACCCAGAACCATCATAAAACTGGTATCCCCGTTCCACCGGGGGACAATATGCATATGCAGATGTTCCGGGATTCCGGCTCCGGAACACCGCCCAAGGTTCATGCCCAGGTTGAAAGACTGCGGGCGTAAGGCTTTTTTTATTATTTTTACGGCAAGGCGGGTTAAATCGAAAAATTCATTGGATTCATCTTTTTTCAACTGGTCAAGGCGATAGATATGACGATTGGGCACAATTAAGGCATGACCGGAATTGTAAGGATACTTGTTCAGCACCACAAAACAGGACTCACCCCGGTGAACCACCAGGTTTTTCAATGAATCCCTTTTCTGATTGAAAGCTTTACAAAACGGACACCCTTTTTCCTTTTTGGCTAAAACAAAAGCAGCTCGCCATGGCGCCCATAGTATTTTATCATCCATGTTTCAATTATACATAATTTAGAAAAATGAAAAAAGTAAAATAATTTTAATTTTTTGCTATTTGATTGTCTTATAAACAGTTGAGCTCGATATTTTATAATTTTAAGTGTTACCCTAATTATATACCATTATTTAACTTACAATATAATTAGTGTTAACCATATTATAATTTAAGGTCATATATAAATAATTCCTGAAATTAAAAAAATTAATAGTAACCCGGGGGTATAGTGGCTTCAGAATCGGATAAGACGGTATCGAATTTTTTACAATAATTACTTGTTTATAAAAACGCAATAAGGCCGATTATTTAATCGGCCTTAATCTGATAATACTTCGATGATAACCGGACGGCTGCCGTTCGCGATTAAATTATTAAGGCTTTTTTAAACCTAAAATTTCCCACATCAAGCTTGTGGGAATCGACCCTTCAGCCAACAAAGCATCGTTAAATTCCCGCTCGGTGAAATTATCGCCCTTTTGTTCCATCATGGCTTGACGAAGGTTCTGAATTTCTCTTTTTCCCATTAAATATGACATCCGATAGGTAGGCTCGTGGGTGTAATTGCGAACTTCATTCCTGATATATTCTTTTCCGGACTCGCTGGTTTCACCAAGGACATCGATCATCCAGTTGACGCATTCCTCATAAGTAAACTGGCCGGTATGAAGTTTAACATCGGCAATCACCCGGGCCGCCCTGAACTTGATACCACCCAGCACACTCAGCCACTGGGCCGGATTTTCCTGGCCGTACAGACCAAAATGATACATCATTTCTTCACAATGGAGCGCCCAGCCTTCAATCATCATGTAATTAGTCTGCCATTTCCGGACCGGGTCTTCATTGCGGCCGGCTAGCTGCATCTGGAGATGATGACCGGGGTAGGCTTCATGAACCACCGAGCTTCGAAAACCACGCCGATGAACATAGCGATAACGCGCCGCCAGTTGTTTTGAATCAAGGTTGTCGGGTATAGGCCGGACATAAAATAAAGCCTTCTGAACTTTATCGAACGGACCTGCGGGCTGATAAGCGATACCGTTAATCATCGAACGTAAAAAGGGTGGTGTTTCCACGACCTCCAATGGAGCGATATCATCCGGGATGGTTATGAAATCATTAACCTTAAGAAATATCTTCACCTGTTCCGGTTCCCAGTTGTAATAGTCGAGAAGGTCCTGCCGGTTAAAACTGGCCGGCACAAAGACCGAATCCTTGCCGTTCTGATGGTCGGATTCGACATAGAGTTCATACTCCTCATAAGCCGCCCGGGCATCCTCCAGCAGGGCCTCGCCGATTTTCAAAAGAGAATCGGAATCAAAATCCAGAAAATATTCATTAGTAAGCTTATAATCATAATTATTTTTGCCGATGGCAAAACTCTTTTCCTCGCCGGGGGTTACTTTTGAAAGGAACTGTAAAAAATCATTCATGGCTTCCCGGGCCAGGGTCGAGACTTTTAAAATTTCGTCAGCCTTGTCGGGAAATTCTTTCATCAATTCAGAGGCTACTTCCTGATAAAATTGCATGGTGGATTCCAGCATCAAGCGAGCGGATTCAATATAAATCGGTGGGGGATTTTTGATATTTTTCCGGGCAATTGCTAAGTACTCCGGAACAGCTTTCATACGACTGATGACGGAATAGATTTTTTCCGAAAGCGGGGCGTGCTGTGATAACATCAGAAAATAAAGACCGTTAATGACTTCTTCAACATAAAGCCGGGGTGACTTTTTATACCAGGCGATTTGTTTTAAGTCCAGAAGCGCGATATCGACATTCGCTTTAATCAGCTTATAATTAATCTTATCGTGCTCGGACAGGTTAGCGTTACGATACTTATAAAGCTTTTTTTCAAAATCATTCAGTTTATCAATCATTGCCTTCACGGACTTAGATGAATAATCCGTCAACCGATGGTCATAACTGTGTATGCCCATCTCGGTCGCCTTGACCGGGTAAAACGATTGTAAGGTCTCGAGAATCTCTTGAGAAAGTTGAGTAAAAGTCTGAGGAGCCGCCAGTATATCCCCGCAGATAAATATTATTGATATGACTAAAATCAGACTAAGAATTTTTCTGAGCAAAATCGAACCTCCTTTGTAATCCTGTAATTCGGCTTTTTTAACTAAAATCCTCACCCCGATAAGTAATGTCAGCAGTTATAAAACACGCCCGCCAATTCCACATGGGTGGTATGAGGAAACATATCCACCGGAACTACTTTCGGTAGATGATAACCCGCTTTAACCAGTTCGGCGGCATCCCGGGCAAAAGTCGCCGGATTACATGAAATATACAATATTTTTTCCGGCCTTATGCCTGTAAGTCTTTGAATAGCTTTGGGATGAAGTCCAGCCCGGGGCGGGTCGACAATTATAATATTAAAACCTTTTTCGTCACTTTCGGTCTTCAACAAAAAGTCTTTTACATCCTCCTGGTAGAAAGTAATATTATTTATATTATTCAGGGCGGCGTTTTCCTTGGCGGCAAGAACAGCTTCTCCGACCAGTTCCACCCCCATAACTTCAGCCACCTTCCCGGAAGCCAGCAGGCCTATTGTACCGGTTCCGCAATAAAGGTCCAGCAGACGGTCACCGGGGTCGGGCTTAAGAAGCTCAAAAACCGTCCTGTACAAAATCTCGGCCTGCTTGGGATTGGTCTGGAAAAAGGAGTTGGCCCTGATACGAAAAACCATCCCGCCAATTCTTTCCTCGATATAACCCGGGCCATATAATACTTTTTCAATTTCCCCCGAAGCCACATTGGCTTTTCCGCCGTTTTGATTATGGACAATGGTCGTAACTTCGGGAAACGCTCCCGTCAACGCCGCCACCATTTTAGCGGCTTCGGGAAACTCCCCGTAATTGGTAACTATATTGACCATCGTCTGCAATGTATTCTTGCCTTCCCGAATCATCAGAAAACGCATGTAACCGCCATGTTTCTTGACGTGGTACACCGTAATTCTGTTCTCGGCGACATAACGACGGAACCAGGCCACCAGATTATTGGAGGTCGGTGATTGCAAAAAACACTGCTCGACATTAAAAATCTCGTCAAACTTTCCCCGGTGATGCAAGCCCAGTTTGAAATCGCCTGAATCATCGATATGAAAGGAAAACTCCATCTTGTTACGATAGAAGAAGACTTCGTTCGAAGGAACAATCGGCAGTACTTCGACCTTATCCAGACCGCCAAGGCGCTCAATACTGTCAACTACGTGCTTCCTTTTAAAGACCAGCTGACCGGGATACTCCAGATCCTGCCAGGTACAACCCCCACAGATGTCAAAGTGATGGCATCGGGGTGGTATGCGAACTTTGGAACGGGTAATAATCTTCCGGACGGTGGCTTCGCAGTAACGAGATTTATTTTTAGTTATTTCGGCCAGGACACGTTCTCCGGGTAAACCGCCTTTTAGAAAAACCACTTTACCCTCATAATGCGCCACCGCCTTACCTTCGTTGGCCAGGTCGATTACCTCCAGCTCTATCAGCTTACCGATTGTCATCTTCGGGACTTTCATTTTCAAACTGGGAGCAGAGCAAATCCGGGCGAAGACATTCACCGGTTCCGACCTGGATAGTACTGTGACGGATTCCGAACCTTCTGCTTAAAAGGGAATTTACAGCACTGACTATAGCCTGCCCGGAAGCGTAATCGTCTTCATTGACACAAACATGACAGGAGAGGGCGATTTCATTCGAAGACAGCGACCAGATATGTAAATCATGAACTTCCCTGATTTTCTCTACCCCGAGGATAGCACGGTGTACCTGGTCGAAATCGAGCCGTTCCGGGACGGCCTCGAGAAAAATCAGTACCGCTTCTTTAATTACACCGTAAGACGACCAGAGTATCATAACAGCAATCAGGCAAGAAAGGATGACATCTATAATCACCCGGCCGGTATACAATATCACGATGCCGCCGATAATGACCGCCACTGAAGAAAGGGTGTCGTAAGCCAGGTGTAAAAAAGCGGTTTTCAAATTCAGTGACTTGCCGCGCTCGGAATGTAACAGCCAGATGGAAAAGAAATTACCCAACAGGCCGATTACGGCAACAGTAAGGAAAAGACCGGGATGTGTTATCGGCTGGGGAGCCATCAGACGTTGATAAGCTTCTATGAAAATAAAGACCGCAATAACCACCAGGGCGATTGCCGAGATAAAAGCCGTCATCACCTCCACCCGCATGTAACCATAGGTTGATTTTTTGGTTGCCGGAAGTTGCGAGGCTTTTAAGCCCAGCCAGGCCAGAATAAGAGAAGCAACATCGGACAGATTATGCACGGCATCAGCCAGCAAAGCCAGGTAGCCGGATATCAATCCGCCGATGACTTCAGCCAGAGTAATTCCCAGATTAAGGATAATGGCTCCTACCAGATTGCGGTGGGAGACAAAATCACGATTATGTAAGTGATAAGAAGACATGCCAAATTTTTACAATTATAAAAAACATCCTTGTTTTATAATACCTTCACCTTCTCCATAAACGATATTATGATCGCCTGTAAATTTTAATTATCACCCAACATGCCCAGTACTGTAAAACCCAGAAACAGCAGGACCACAAAAGCGACCGCCAGAAGGTTAAAATAGCGGTCAATAAAATTTTTAATGCGTTCCCCGTATTTTTCGAACAATAGCCCGATTAACCCTGCGACGACAAAAAAGCGAAGAGAGCGGCTGACAGCCGAGGCAATAATAAAAATAATAAAACTCATTTTGAAAAATCCGGCCGCAATGGTAAATACTTTATAAGGAATCGGAGTAAAACCGGCAATGCCGACCGCCCAGGCGCCCACATGCATTCCCATAAATTCCTTGTCGTTAAACCAGTAATGAGCGGTCCTGAGCATCTCGTCGGCATCTCCACCCGAAAGAGAAGCTACCAGGGCGAGGATTTTCTGTCCGATCAGGTCAAAAGCCGCATAACCTATCAGATAACCTAGCATGCCGCCGACAATCGACCCGGCCGAACAGTAGAGAGCGAATTTTACCCACTTCTTATGGGTTCCCATGCACAGGGCTATGAGTAGGACATCGGGGGGAATGGGGAAAAAAGAAGCCTCCGCCATCGAAAGAAAAAAAAGAGCGGTGACGCCATGCCGTGACTCCCCCCAGCTTAAAACCCAGTCATATAAAGAACGACTCCATTTAAAGGGCAACCGGATGATTTTATTCATAAATAACCGTAATTCTCAATTTTCGGATCCGGTCGGACTGTTTTTTTCAACACGTACCCGAAGAATCCTGTTTTCATCTTTTTCAAGAATCGTCATCCTCACATCGGCAATCCTTATGGACTCAAGCTTGTCCGGCAGGCGACCCAGCGTATCCATCACCAGACCAGCCAGGGTGTCCGCATCATTTTCGGGAAGGTGACTGTGCAACAACTCATTTACTTCCCCCGGCCAAACCGAACCATCGGCAAAAGCCACTTGCTCCGAATGTTTGACCAGCGGCACGGCTTCACCTTCATCGTACTCATCCTGAATTTCCCCGACCAGCTCTTCGAGAAGGTCTTCCATGGTAATAATCCCGGCGGTACCACCGAATTCATCAAGTACAATCGCCATGTGGTTTTTGCCTTTTTGAAACTCCCGAAGTAACTTCGACAACGGCATTGAATCCGGGACAAAAAACGGCTGACGAATGATATCCGCCAGTACAATATTATCGAAATCGACATTTTTCGTAATCAGGTCCTTGGTATAAATAATGCCCACCACCCGGTCAATGGTGCCATCGTAAATCGGGTAACGGCTGTAACCTTCCTTTATTATCGTGTGAATAATTTCGTCAGGCCGGACGCTGATATCAAAAGCAACTACGTCCGTACGGGGGCGCATCGCCCGACGCACGGTGGAGTCGGCGAATTCGAAAACCGACCGGACAAATCTTTCTTCAGTTTCATCGAAAATGCCCTTTTCCTTTCCCTCCAGAATCATCTGGTTAATCTCTTCCTCGGTTATGGTTCCCTGGGTGGTATCGCGTTTCACTCCGAAAAGCCGTATGATCAAGTTAGCCAGATCGCTTAAAATTAAAGAAAAAACCGAGGTGATTTTGATAAAAAGCCTGATTGGCCTAGCCACTATGCGGGCATAACGCTCAGGAAAAGAAAGCGCCAGGTACTTGGGAACCAATTCTCCTACGACCACGGATAGAACTGTAATAAGAACAACAACTATAACTACAGCGATAGGGGTGGCGAATTCGGCAATATTGGCAAGGGGAATTTTAACCACCAGTTGCTCGATTTTATTTACAATCGTTACCCCGCTGAATACCCCCAATAACGATCCTACCAGAGTAATACCTACCTGGATGGTAGCCAGAAAACGTTCCGGTTTTTTGCGGATTTTTTCAGCTGTTCTAGCCCCTATTTTACCTTCGAGTACTTTTTGGCGAAGTTTACTTGGCCGACTGGCAATAATTGAAAACTCGGACAGCGCAAAAAAACCGTTAGCCAAAACCAATAAGAGGATAGCCAGCAGTTCAATATATATACTGCTATCCATTGAGGGGATTCACCCTGTCTAAAGGTAACGGAATATCCGGGCTTCCAGCCATCAACCGGCAATCCCCCGATAAAGATGGTCCTGAGCCAGTTTTTTAAGCCGTTCTATTCTTTTTTCGACCGGGGGATGAGTCGAAAAAAGTGAGGTTATCCCTTTGCCCGACAGAGGATTGGCAATCATAAGGTTAGCTGTGGCCGGACGGTTGTTCAAGTTTAAACGAACAGGACTGCGATGCAGCTTATCCAGAGCCGAAGCCAGAGCCAGGTGTTTCCCGGTAATACGGCCTCCCTCGGCATCAGCCTTATATTCCCGTTGCCGGGAAATGGCTGTCTGCAGAATTATAGCAATAAGCGGAGCCAAGATAGCCGTTACTAAAAGAGCAATCCCCCCGCCACCGCGGTCATTGTCCCGGCTAAAGCCACCCATTATAGCTCCCCAGCGAGCCATCGAAGCCAGGATGCCGATAGCTCCAACGAAAGTCGCCGCTACGGTACCCAGGAGCATATCTTTATTCTGGATATGTGCAATTTCATGACCAATCACACCTTCCAGTTCTTCCTCATTCAATATCTCCATTATCCCCTCCGTAACCGCGACCGCAGCATTCTCTTTATTACGACCGGTAGCAAAGGCATTGGGAGCCTTAAGGGGAACAATGTACACCCGGGGCATAGGAATCAGGGCATTGGTTGCCACCCGGTGCACCACCCGGTAAAGTTTCGGATAATCTTTTTCGGTAACCGGTCGGGCTCGATACATACCCAATACAATCTTATCGGAAAACCAGTAAGTCGCAAAATTCATTATTGAAGCTAAAATGAAAGCAATTATCATCCCGTTCTGACCGGCAAACATATAGCCCAGCCACATGAAAAGAAGCATCAAAAGCAACATTAATACAAAAACTTTTATCGTATTCATAATCTTACCTCACCTGATAAATTTAAGCATAATACTCTTTTAAAATCAATATATTTTACTTTTTCTGTAACGTAAAAGTTTTCGGAAAAGTTCTCTACTATAACTACAAAAGCCGGAAGTAGTTCCGGCTTTTACAGTCATATTCATTCATTACTTTCACCGGGTCTTTTTCTTTTTAGTGCGGCCGAAAGTTATATTTTCATTGGAAAAACTGTCTTCGGGCTGAGGTAAATCCTCCAAATCTTCCACCGGTATCAAAAGAGCGTCTTCGCTTTTGCTCTTTTCCGGTCTTCGATAGCGGGAACGTCCATACTGCAACTCTTCCTCCTTCGCAACCTCCTCAGCCATCTCGCTCTCGGCGGAGACATCACGAGTGCTTTCCTCTTCCCGGGAAACCTCTTTATCTGGGGCCTGTTCTTTTCTTAACGATTCCAGAAAATCAATCTTAGGCGTTATCCCCTCTTCATTCCCTTCACCATTTCCATAAGACACCCCGGTATCAGCTTCCACTGTCTCTTTTACCGCTTCATTCCCTGAGACGGATTCAGGAAGAGGTTCTCTTTTTTTATTCTCAATAGAGTGCAGATGAGCGGAAACGCGGGCTAACTCTTTTTTGAAAACTTCGTTATCGAGGATATCCACTTTGACTTCTTTAGGTTCGCTCTTTTTTTCGCTTCTAGGCCGTTCGGGTTTTCGCTCCGGGTGGCTCTCGACCGTTTTCGAACGATTAACCGCCGAATATGGCCGTCTTGGTTCCGGTTTGTCTTCCCTGATTTCTTTTCTGGTCACCTCCGAAGTAGTTTCCATCTCAAAATCGGGTTTTCCCTGGCTGGTTATTTCAAAAGGTGAGGTTTTATCGGTTCTGGAAGGCTGACCCGATGGTTCTCTCCACGATGGCGTGCCTGACCGGTTGTCTCGATTGTCCCGGTATGACTGGCGTACGGGAGAACGGGAAGGATAAGACCGTTTTTCCGTTTTACTTACGGTTTCTCGCCGGGTCTTTCTGGGTATATCCGGACGTTGGCGTTCATCCTCGCCCTCACGACGTCCTCTCAGCATCCCCCGCCCCCGAACTTCCCGCTGAGAACTTTTCTTCATATAGCCGACCGCCTTAAATTCCAGGGACTCGGCAATAACCGCCGCCCCAATGGCATCTCCCCAGACATTCAGGCCACTGCGTAAACGGTCGACAATCCAGCCGGCCATCATGACGGTAACGGTACCGGCCAGTATCTCGGGAGGTAAACCAGCAGCTACAACCACCACCGACAGGGCTAATCCTGGTAATGGTACCCCGGCCAAACCTATCGAGACCACCATGGAAACCACGGCGGCCAGGATAATCTGAAGTATGGACAGGTTTACTCCTGGATGTATCTGACTTATAAATATGACTGTCATCACCAGCCACATGGCAGTCGCCCCGACATTAAAAAGCGTACCCAGCGGTAAAACCAGTGAAGCCGCCCGCTGGTCGATTTTATTGCGATTGATGACTCCCTCATAAGTAACCGGCAAGGTTGAGGTCGATGAAGAAGTGCCTAAAGCCGTAAAGAGTGAAGGAAGCATACCGACCATGTAACGACCCGGGGATTGATGTCCGAATATTTTCAGGAATAGGGGCAGAATAACCAGCCCCATAATGAGAAAAGCGGCGGTTACAACAGCCAGATATGTTCCCAGCTCCGAGGTCAGCTTGCCTAAATTCTCCTGTTCACGTACCACAGCGGTACCGACCAGCGAGAAAATACCCAGCGGAGCCAGATAAAGAATGACATTGAAGAGTTTCAAAAGACTGTCATGAACTTCTTTAAAAAAAGTCCGGATATTCTTGATATTCCTGCTCCCCTGAGCCGCCAGAATCCCTCCGAACACTATTACCAGCAAAACAAGGGTAAAATATTGAACGTTACTGATCACCCCCCGAAACATACCATTACCATTTATCAGGCGGGCATAATCATGAAAAGCATTACCGGAGCGTAAAATCACCGAGTCGAAATCAGTGTTTATTTTTCCTCCGAAATTAATCTGGGTGATAACTATTCCAACCACAACCGCCAACACTGAAGTAATAAAAAAATACCAGATTATTTTCCCGCCGACTTTGCCCATTTTACGGTAATCACCCATAGCTGTAATACCTACCACCAGGGAAACAAGAATCAGGGGAAGAGCCAGAAAGGTCAGGGCGTTTACAAAAAGTTCACCGAATAGGCTTATCGCCATCATAAAATCGGCGGCATAGAAGCCGAGGACTCCGCCCAGAACAACGCCCAAAAGCATTCCGAGCAAAATCAAATTAGTTGTTTTACCACTCATAAAATAACATCATCCAGTCCGCCGTCTCAACTTCAACTCAACCTCTTTCAATGTGCGGACCAAGGTTAAAGATTACCATAAATAAGGAACTCCGGGAATTAGGAAATAAGGTTGAGCATGTTTTGGGATTTATTTCCTGACCAGTCCCGTTGTCGTTATGTTCCTTAAGTTTCACATCATATTTCATTTACTTGCTTTAAAATACAATTCTAATTAATAGATAGATATGTTCTTTTTTGCAAGGCTTTTATTTAAAAGCCTTTTATAAAAGTGTCAGTTCCGGGAGTACCCAACCCCGATTAAAGACCTCTTAATTGAACCTGTATTCAATTGAAATATAATAAGATGCGACCGGTAAACAGGATGAAAAACAAAAGCCTATTTTAATTTTAAAAAGTTGGTGATTACTAATAAACTTACCCAAAAAGCAATAAAATGTTCTTTTCATGAAATTAATCCCCTTTGAAAAATAACTGAAAAAGGGCTACCGCCTATCATAACAGATAAAAGGATAACATCTTACACCAGATAAAAATATCATAAACAATCCCTGTTTATCTAATTAAAAAGCGGCAAGCATTTTGCGTTTAATAATCTTGACTTAAAGCCGGAAATTACTTACCGATGACACATATGAGCAAAGACCGTCCCCAAAAACCATGGTTTAAAAGTTCTTTTATATACTTTCACCTGCCGGTAATAATTTACGGCAGTATTATAATAATAGTCTCCTCCATACCTCGTCTCAAGCCGCCGGACCTGAAATTTTATGCTGCTGATAAATTGGCACATTTAGCGGAATATGGCATTTTCGCTTATCTAACTTTCCGTTCTTTTGTTAACATCAAGCCGAATATGGACTTAACTATGGTCTGGGCAATATCCCTGATATTCTTAATATCCTTTGGATTATTAGATGAATTTTATCAAAGTTTTATCCCGGGTCGCTTTTCAGACCTCGGTGACTGGCTGACAGACTCTTTAAGTGCTGTCCTGGTTGTTACTTTTCTCTGGATGAGACGTCGAAGGTTAATGGAGGTAATAAAATAAGCTGTTCATAATTTTTACATTCTTGCTTGTACCCCTTGACATTATTTAATAATAATATATATTAGGGTGGTCGAGGAAGGTAGGAGTTTGCTTAAAATCCTACGGGCTTTTGAATACTTCATTTTGGTCTAACAATACTGGTTTGCCAATAAAATAGTGTGTTTACAGGGAAATGCCTTTTAGTGAAACGGGCTTATTATAATATAATTAACTGCCGATGGGTGGTTTCCTCTATGAAGACCGGAATAAATACCTCCCATGCAATTCAAAATCAGATATCAAGGTACATTTGAAAAAATATAATAACAATAAATTAAAAAATTTGGAGGAGCTTTCCAAAATGAAACTCAAACTGTTATTAACCTTTGTATTTTTGTTTGCTTTCGCCGCTATCCCTGCCATAGCCGATGAAAGCGGCGCCAAGGACACGATTGATATGATTATTACCGTTCAACCGGATGCCGGCGCCAGTCAATATAATGTGCAACTTCAATTATGGGTTTTTGATGATGCCGATACCATTAACGGTGTGGCTATTGGTTTTGGCTGGGATAACCCTAAACTTCAAATGACCGGAGCTACGGCCGGTCCTGCCTCCAGTGGTTTCGCTACAACCATCTTTTACGATGGTGGTTCAATTGCGACAACTAATGCTAATCAACGTTTCTGTTTTGTGGGTATTCGCCTTTTTACACCCGGTGTTACGCCTTTTCCTACCAGACAACACTGGGCGACTTATAATTTTGCGGTTAATAGCTCCTGGACCAACGCCGATGTCATTCATTTAGACACCTTCACATATAATAACGGAGTAAATTATAAATTTGTCAGCTCCACCGGTGGCGATTATTTCCCCTACTGGACCGGCGCTCTGGATATAACCGATGCCAACCCCTCCAGTCCCAAATCGCTGCAGTTATCTACCGATACGTTACGGTTTTTCGGAGTGGTCAACGGCACTAATCCCGACCCTCAATATTTTACCGTATCCGAAGTCGGTGGTGAGGCTATCAGTTATACTGCTTCGGTAACACCGGGAACATGGGTTACCCTGGGTAACGCTTCCGGGACGACTCCGGCAGATGTTCAGGTCAATGCCAATATATCAGGTCTGGGTGAGGGGGTTCATGTACTTCCCATTACCGTAACCTCTCCCGATGCGGATAACTCGCCCCTGACTTTATATGCCAAATTAACCCTTGAACCCCAGCCGGTTCTGGTGGTACCGACGGATACTTTAAAATTCTATGCCGTTGCTAACGGCGATAATCCGGCTATGCAGACATTCCCTGTTACCGAAATTGATGGCGAGGCGATTGCCTATAACGCAACCGTAATTGTCGGCAACAGCTGGATTTCGCTGGGTAACGCCAGCGGCACCACACCCGCTGATGTTGAAGTGAATATCGACATTACTGGAGTCGCGGCGGGAACTTATGACGGGACGATTCAGGTTGCCGCCCCTGCCGCTTCCAATACTCCCCAACCGGTTTATGTCCGTCTGTTTGTCGAACCGCAGCCGATGCTGGCGGTTTCGGTTGATACCCTGTATTTTAATACGGTTGAAAACGGCGCTAATCCCGCCGGCCAATTTTTCAGCGTAACCGAAGTATATGAAGGCACTATCCCTTATAATGCCGTGGTTACTGTCGGCGATACCTGGATTACCCTCAACAACGCTTCCGGGACAACCCCCGGCGACGTCAATGTAGATATAAATATATCCGGGGTACCGGCCGGTGATTATCTGGGCACTATTGAAGTTGTGTCCGATACAGCGGCCAACTCCCCGCAGTATGTTTATGTAAAATTATCAATCAGTGCCGAAGCTGTTCTTCTGGTTCCCACCGATACGTTGGAGTTTACGGCCGTAGCCAATGGTGATAACCCCGGTATGCAATCCTTCCTGGTGGCTATGTCCGACGACAGCAATGTCGATTACGCGGCGACCATCCCCAGCGGCGCCGGCTGGATAATCCTGGGCAAC
>CAZUAS010000067.1:0-16371 GCA_964618515.1 uncultured Ignavibacteriales bacterium
AAAACACCGCCGATAAAACCACGCTTGGGGAAAGAGGTTTTTTCAATATCGTTGCCAAACATGCCGGTAGAACTGAAGCCCAGCTTGGCTCCAAAATCGAAACTCACCTGGGCTAATGACGGCCTCGCTACCGCCAGGCTCAAAACCATCAGGATAAACCCCTTTATCAGCAGTTTTTTCATCGTTTCTGCAAGAAAGTCCTTAACAAACGGACCCTCTCATCCTTAATTCCCTACTCGGTTTTAAATTGCGCCTTGAATTCCTTGACCGCCGCTTCCAGACGGGCATTCATGTCATCCGAAATAATCTTGTCCTTACTAAGAGTATGTTCAATATCAGGATATTTTTTATCACAGAAAGCCAGAAACTCGGTTTCAAACCTGGAAATGGCGGAAACCGGAATGCTATCAAGGTGTCCCCTGGTACCGGTCCAGATGACCATCACCTGATGGGCTACCGACATGGGTACATACTGACCCTGTTTGAGCAGTTCCACCATACGTTCACCGCGCCGGAGCTGTTTCAGGGTACCTTCGTCAAGGTCCGAGCCGAACTGCGTGAATGCCGCCAGTTCACGGTACTGCGCCAAATCCAGCTTGAGCGAACCGGCCACCTGCCGCATCATTTTCACCTGGGCGTTGCCGCCCACGCGGGAAACCGAGATACCAACGTTGATACCCGGACGGATACCGGCAAAGAACAATTCGTTTTCGAGGAATATCTGGCCGTCGGTAATCGAAATCACATTCGTCGGGATATACGCTGAAACGTCGCCGGCCTGGGTTTCGATAATCGGCAGGGCGGTCAGGGAACCGCCGCCTTTTTCATCGGACAACTTCGCCGCCCGCTCCAGCAGACGCGAGTGACAATAGAAAATATCACCCGGGTAAGCCTCTCGTCCCGGGGGACGCCGCAGAAGCAGCGACAGCTGGCGGTAGGACTGCGCCTGTTTGCTCAGGTCGTCGTAAATCACCAGCACATGCTTACCGTTATACATGAACTCCTCGCCCATGGCGCATCCCGCATAAGGGGCGATATACTGCAACGGGGCGGGGTCGGTAGCCGTAGCGCTGACGACCGTGGTATATTCCATGGCTCCGTACTGGCGCAATACTTCCACCACCTGAGCAACGGTTGAGGCTTTCTGGCCGATTGCCACATAAATACAATAAACATCGGTATTTTTCTGGTTAATGATGGCGTCAATCGCAAGGGCGGTTTTGCCTGTCTGACGGTCGCCGATGATAAGCTCGCGTTGGCCACGGCCAATCGGTATCATCGAGTCAATCGCCTTCAAACCGGTCTGAAGCGGTTCTTTTACCGGCTGACGCTCGATGACGCTCGGGGCGCGACCTTCGATCACCCGGCGCTTATCGGTGACTATCGGTCCCTTGCCGTCCAGGGGCTGACCCAGAGGGTTAACCACCCGACCCACCAGGGCTTCACCCACCGGAACCGAGGCTACCTGGCCGGTACGGCGAACCGTATCACCTTCATGAATGTTGGTATCGGAGCCAAACAGCGCCACCCCGACGTTGTCCTCCTCCAGATTCAAAACCAGACCCATTAAATCACCGGGAAATTTCACCAGTTCGGACATCTGCACGTCTTCGAGACCCCAAACCCGGGCGATACCGTCCCCAACCTGGAGAACGGTGCCCACCGACTCCATCTCCAGCTTGGTTTCAAACTTGTCTATCTCTTTCTTAATTACCGATGATACTTCTTCAGGGTTAAGACCCATCATCGTACTCCTATATTAACAGTCACATTTTTATTCAATTTATCCGTACCGATAAACTTCGTTAAATGAAGGTTATCAGCCCCGTTGCCAAAGCGACGGTACCAGCCTTCAGTAACCGCCGGCTCAGGCCACCTTGACCCTTGCCAGTCTTTCCCGAATCAAATCCAGCCCATGCCGCACCGAACCATCAATTATCTCGTCATACATAATCACAATCATCCCGCCCAGAATAGACGGGTCGATTTTTTTCTCGATCTCCACCTTCAAACCGGTTTTCTTCTCCAGTTTCGGTTTCAGCTCCTCATAAACTTTCGGGTCGAGTTTGACGGCGCTGATAACAGTCGCCTTGATAATGCCTTTTTCAGCTTTGAGAAGGCGGTCGAATTCACCGATTATATCCGGCAGAAATTTAATCCGATGCTTGTCAATCAGAATAATCAGAAATTCGATAAAAATTTGTTCCAGCCGACCGCTGAAAACAGTTCGCACCAGGTCATACTTTTTCTCATCGGAAACTTGGGGAGCCGTCAAAAAATTAATCAGCGACCGGTCTTTTCTGATTAATTCCTGCAGTCCCCGGAACTGTTCGTCCGCCTTTTCGACCAGCTTTTTTTCCTTTACGGCTAAAAGCAGAGCCCGGGCGTATTTCTTGGCAACTTCATGCGCAATCATTTATCAGGCGTTCTCCAGCTCCTTGATATATTTTCCGATAAGCTCACGATGTTTGGCATCGTCGAGTTTTTCCCGGATGACTTTTTCAGCGGCGGTCATGGTAATGCGGACCATCTCATCACGCAACTGCACCTTGGCTTTATCGATATCGCGCTCCAGGTCGGCTTTTGCCTTGGCATGAAGGTCCTTGACCTCTTTCTGGGCATTGGCTTTGATTTCGGCGGCGACCTTCTTACCCTCATCCACGGCTTCGACCAGCTTGACGCGACGTTCACTTTCGATATCGCGAAGTTTGGCTTCGTATTCCGCGGTCAACCGGGCTACTTTGGCTTTTTCATCATCGATAGCTTTAAATTCCTCGATGATTTTATTGCGCCGTTCTTCCATCAGAGCCAACAGCGGTTTCCAGGCGTACTTTTTCAGTACCCAGATGGTAAGGGCAAAACCCAGGGCATGCGTTAATAACTGTTGCCACTGTATTTCAATCATTTATTGTTCCATTTTTTAATTGCTGCGGTAAACGTATATTAACATTTCCGACAATTAACCGAGCTTACCCATCGCCATAATAAAGGCAATCAGGGCATAAATGGTCAGAGCCTCAATGAAAGCGGCACCGATAATCATCGCGACCTGAATTTTTCCAGCCGCTTCCGGTTGACGTCCCATCGCTTCCATCGCCGAGCCGACTGCCCGACCGATACCATAAGCAGAACCAACAGCCGCCAGACCCAGCCCAAGCGGGGCGGCCAGTGCCAACATCGAACCAAAATGTTCCATTTTTCCTCCTAATAAGGTTTACTTAAAAAAATATTTATTTTCTTCTTCACTCTCCTCAATGCTCCGCGGCATGCTCTTCATGGGGCAGCATCAGGAGTATATAAATGGTCGATAATAATGCAAATACCAAGGCCTGTACGGTCGACAAAATCAAACCGAGAAAATAAAAAGGAAATTGAAGCGGGATGCCCACCGGCGAGAAAGAAACCAAGGCTACTCCCAAACCGACAAAAACCGCAATCAGAACATCCTCCCCGGTTATATTGCCGAAAAGTCGCAACGCCAGACTAAGCGGTTTGGCCAGTTCTCCTATCAAATGCAAAGGGAACATCAACGGTACCATGCACCAGGTAGCCACATCACTCGGACTTCCGGCCATGTGATGCAGATAACCTCCAATACCCTGTCTGCGGATACCAATATACTGAACATACAAAAAAACCATGATAGCCATCGAGGCCGTGATATTCAAACTGGTCGACGGTGAATGCCCACCGGGAATCATGCCCAGCCAGTTAAGGGCCAGAATATAGAAAAAAAGCGTCCCGACGAAGGGGATATAAAGCTTGGCATCTTTACCCAGAATAGAGTATATGAAATTATACATCCCCTCAACCAGCATTTCCACGAAATTCTGAAGCGGACCGGGAATCATCTGGCGCCGGGCATAGACATGGGTGGCGACCAGGCACAGGAAAATCGCCACGGCAAAAGCATAGATTACATTTACCCAGGTTTCGAGAACACCGTGACCGATGCCGTATTTTTCAAGGAAAGTGACAGCGCTGGGCAGATGTTCCACGCCGCCGTGCCCGCCTTCTTCACCATGTCCCCCGCCGGATGTTACCTGGAGAACCGGCCCCAGCCATAAGAGAAGAATTTGAAATAATTTATTCACAACGACCAGAATCATAAAGCTCCCTGAAGATTTTTATTGGTCTTGCCGTTTTCACTATCCAAACCCAGGATTGCCCGCCCCAGCATTTTCAGTACTATCACCGCTAGAAACAGAGAAAAACCGATTAACAGATGAACAGGATCAAATTCCTTAACGGTTAAAAGAAAATATCCCGAACCGTACAAAAGGGGAAATTTTATCAAACCCAGCCCGACGGCCCTGCGGATAACGATTTTATCAGGACGTATCACAGTGGTTACCAACTGCGCCAGAAATATCAGGTTAACAAACCCCCAGACAGCACCCGAAAGTATTGCCAGGGTTGGGTAAACGCCAAAATAATATATCCCGAAAGGGAGAAATATAAGAAGGATGATAGCTGAAGTTCTCAGGGTGCGGTTGATAAGGTCAAGTCCCATCGTTGTGCTTGTCTTTCTTTTCTTCCAACGCCTGATATTTTTTAATAATCAGATATGTTTCCCTGGCAGCAGCGCCAAAGCCCAATATAATTCCCACCATCGTCAAATAAGGCTCCGTACCAAGCCAGCCATCAGCCAGATAACCCATAAGAAAACCGATAATCGGCGCCACCAGAAATATGCCGGGTATGGCTGCCAGTAGAACATAAGAGGCCAAATTTGAATTTTTTTTTTATCCGGTGAACCACGTAAAAGGGTCATACAACCCTTCCTATCATTATATTAAGACGCCAATATAAGATTAGTATAAACAATGTCAACCGATTTTTTAAATTTCAGTGCCTTTTTAAAAAAATCAAGATGTATGAAAAAACCCTTACTGTAGTATTAAAACACTATTTATTATATTGTCAGACAAAAAGATAAGGTTTTTTTCAGGATATGTGTTCATAAAAAAATGCCTATAATTTTTTGTGATTGTTTTCACTTATAAAGCTATAATATAAAAATATGCAAAAATCCCTTTTAATAACCTTTATATGATATTACTGGACTTTTTAAATACTTGCTAGTTCCTGTCTTCCTTTGTTATACTTGAAAAAATATCATCTCAGCTTTTGAAGGAGTATTTTTTTTAATGAAGAGAATATTGTTGACAACTTTTCTTCTTACAATTATTACCGCTGGATGCGGCGAGAATAATAAAACCAAAACCGATGACCAGATTGAAAAAGCCCGGGCGATGCAGAATGAAAACGATATTCTCTGTCGGCAGGCGGCTGAAAAACTTACCGCCATTTTCGGCGGCGAACTCAAAGCCGAATTGACAAAAGCCCTGGGTGAAGGTGGCGCGGTTAAGGCTATTGACGTCTGTCGGCTAAAAGCTCCCAAAATATCCCAGATTTTCTCAATTAACGGCGTAAAAATTAAACGGGTGGCGGAGCGTTACCGCAATCTCGACAACCGGGCGACGGTCGAACAACTGCAGATCCTGGCGCAGTTCGCCGACAGGGCAACCGCCCCGGAATACATCGGACAATGGATCCGCACTGACAGTATCGAAACCTATCACTTTTATAAACCTATTTACACCGAGCCCTTTTGTTTAAACTGTCACGGTGGTCTGCAGACTCTGGCACCAGGTGTTATCGATGCCGTGCGCCGTAATTACCCCAACGACAAAGCCACCGGCTTCAAAGCCGGGGAACTTCGCGGCATGTTCATAGTTGAGATTGACTGGCCCGAAGGCCGGGGATACGCCGAAGAAATCGTTGATTTCCAAATGTGATTATACTCATAACTGCCATTTCTTCTAATAAGGACTAAAAAACCGTATGTTAATAACATCAAAACTTATCGAGGGTTCTGTCGGACCTGAATCAAGAACGAAGAAAATATCCCTGGAAATAACTGGCACCAGCCATTATCCCACTTTAATTTCAAAGAAAAACAATTTCGAACTGGTGGCAATCGGCACACGTGAGTACATCAGTGAAACCACAAACGCCCTGAGTAATGATATAAAATTTATATCCGACGATTTCGTCGATATCAAATTCGAATATCAAGGCGCCCTGATTTTATGCGATAATTCCAGAGGAAAAATATATATCCACACCGACATTCTCGGTCTTATACCGGTTTACTGGCAGGTATCCGAAAACACCATTTGTATCTCCGACAGCCTGTTTCAGCTTTATTCCGCTTGTCCCGGCGAGGTCGATGAAGTCGGCGTGATAGAATTCATGCGTTTCGGTTACACTATCGGTCAACGAACTTTTTTCAGGAACATCAAATGTCTCCGGCCGGGTGAAACCCTGCGTTTTGAGTATGACTCCAATACTGTCGCCCTGCGTGACCTGAGTCACCTGTGGAAAGATCCGCTGCGGTGGGAACGGAAGAAAGTAATTGAAGTCGGATGCGAACTTATGAGGGAAGCCTGTCGGCCTATGGCTGATACGATGCTCATGATGTCCGCCGGTTGGGATTCGCGGGCTTTACTGGCCGGCGCTTTTGCAGCCGGGGTGGGTGATTCCATAAAAACCTATCATCACGGTGACCTGGAAAGCCGCGAGTGCCAAATTGTAAAAAAAATGATGGCACAATGTAAACTGCCGCTAATGCTTCATCAGATTGAACCCGCGGATTTTGACAATGATTTTTTAGCTCGAAGATTCCAGATATATAACAGCGTTGTCTTTCCCCACTGGCACGTTGCTTCCCGTATGACTACCGACTCCGGCCATAAAATAGAGTCGGTAAGTGCCGGCATAATTGGCGAGAATATCGGTGGTCATTTCAGTTCACCAACGATAATTTCGGGCTGGAAAAAAATAGCTTCGACCCTGGCTTTAATGTTGAAAGCTCCTTCTTACCATTCTCCCAAAAATCCCCGGGAAACTGAAAATCTCCTTGAAGTTACGACTTATTTCCACCAATCCCCCTATGATATCCCCTGGTATATCAAGGCTGATATCTGGCAGGAAAGGTTTTCTTCCATTCATGAACAGGTGAACGGTGATATCAAACAGACCATTAACAGATATGTTCAGAGAGGCATAGAAACCCGGGAGGCTATAATTGAAGCTTTTCTAACCGAACATCTGGGCAGCAAATACTGGGCCACCCAACTTCATAGTGCCGCGACCTTCAAACCGATATTAGCGCCCTTTGGTCACCGTAGCCTGATTGATTTTTCCTCCCGGGTACCCCTTGAATTTAAAGTAACCAACACCCTTACGCAGGCTATCATAAAACGATTATATCCCCGGCTACTCGAATTTCCGACCGCGGCGGTTCTATGCAAGGCTAAAAACTCCATTCTATTACAGGAAACTTCCCGGATGGTGAGGAAAGCATCGGAACAAGGGCTAAAAGTGACCAGTCGATTAATTCGCGGCAAAACACCACAATTCAGATTAGGCTGGCTGAATTTTGATTTTCTCGAGCAAAACCCGGTTGTCCATGAATTGATTCACGGTCTGTCTTCACCGTTGTGGGACAAGGAAAAAATGGAACATTTTTTTAACTATAATAAACAGGTAAGCGGTCATGATATAATGAACATGCTTTTGAAAATAAAAACCCTGGATTTATTTAATATAAAATAATCCCACCCATCCTTAAGATACCCCATCCCGAATGGTTTTATTTACGGATCGTTCAAGACCGCATCCGACGACAACCACCTCTTGCATGAAGGACACTTCTTGAATTTCTCAATATTCAATAAAACCCCATTTATTCTGTATCAGGAAAATAACATTGTATTTTATCGTTTGCTTTTATAACAGTCTTAATTGAAAAAGATAGTAAGGACTGAAATTGTAGGGGGGGGTTTCACTCAGAAACGATAACCGGCGCTAACACGGAAGGTTTCATCGAGGTCGCTGTGGTGCATATAGGCAAAATCGACCGTGATATTTTTTATATCCACTCCCCCCCCGGCGGTGAAGCGGCCGATATCGAACCCGGCCCGCCCGAACACCAGCGCTTTATAATCGAGCTCCCAGCCGAAATGGGTATCCAGTGAGAGTGGCCCGCTCCAGTACTGGGCGGCCCGTTTAATATTTTCAAATTTAATATCCCCACTGACTAAAAACCTTCCGTTAAAATCAAGGTAAGAATATTCTATCATGAGACCCGGTTTGACTGTCGGATAAATCGATTCGGTGTTGGCGTCGCTGTCATATACCTCACCGGTCGAATCAATCAGGGGTGAACCCCCGGAATAGCGAATAAAGCCAGTCGTGATATCAGTCACCATCAAACCCAGCCGGGCATATTTGTTAACGCGATAAAGCATTCCGGCATCCATCGTCAGACCATAGCCGGATTCGGTGCCGATATCACGGTAGATAACCTTGGCCGTCAGACCGAAATCAAAAAGTGAGGCTATCTTTCCCGAAACCGAGCCGGTAAAAAGAAAATCGCCATGGGCCTCCTCACGGAGAACATAAGGGCGTTCAAATTCGTTTAGACGGGTGATTTTGATGCCGCCCCCGCCGAGATAATAAAAATAGAAACCGAAAGCTTTTATCCGGGAATGGTCACGCGGACGAGCATCAATATAAGCGATAAAATCATGATTTAAAAGAGAGCCGAACGTTTCGGCGTGCATGGCAGTGATCGTCCGGCTGTTCAGATAATGCATCCCGGCCGGATTCCAGTATCCGGCCGTGCCATCAAACGGCCCGGCTGTAACCGCCCCGCCCAGAGCCAGGGCGCGCGCCCCAACTCCCAGCGAGAACGACTCCCCGGCGTACTTGGCCGCGGCGGCATTCACCGCCAGAAAGGCGACTATGACAATACTGCAAAGCTTACGTAACATCGTACCCTATTTAACAATCAGCCGCTTTATTAAGGTCCGCTTTTTGGACAAAATCCTGATTCTTTAAATTCGTCCTTGTAGAATAATATCTTATAAAAATAAACAAAAAAAACAATGGCGGAAACAATTATAATATAATAAAAAAAGGCTGAAGTTTTGATACTCCAGCCTTGCAGATTCTTCTTCTTTAAATATTATTCGCTATACCAGAGACGTAACGTCAAAATCCCCAAAACCCTTTCTATTTGGTCCCGTCGCCTTTATCTTTCTGGGTTGTAGAAGCGCTCTTGGAGGCGCAGGTGGCTTTAGCCGGGCAGGGAAGATTGCATCCGGCTTTGGCGTCGACAGCTTTAGCCTCACCGGTGACATCGGTGGTCCTGGCCACCGCCGGCACAATCTGAGCCTCGTAACCTTTATCTACCACGGCTTTAGTCATACCTTCAAGATTGGCTTTTTCGGGGTCGAAACAAACATGCGCCAGGCCATCCTTATAGCTGATGCTCTGCACTTTAAGAACACCCGGAACTTTTTCCAGGGCGGTCTTTATCGTAGTCTCACAAGAACCACAGGTCATCCCCTTGATTGACATATCAATCATGGCGCATTTACCCTGATGTCCTTCACAGGGAGTGGTACACTGGTAAACACAGTCTTTGATGTCCTTGGCATCGACCAGCCTGGTCTCGGTACCTTCAACCGCCTGAGCCGTCTTTACTTCCTTATTGCCCGATTGAGAGCACTGGGCAAATACCGGAGCTGAAACGAAAGCCAGCAATACCAGAGTCGCCAGGGAAATTACGAATAATTTTCTCATCAAGTTACTCCTTCCAAGATGTTAATAAACTGGTTTGTACGGTTTAAAATTACTTCTTAAATTTAAATTGTCAATATAATTAATGTATAACTTGGGTCGATTTAGTCTTCGTTAGGTTCATGCTCATTAAACACCGGCTCTTTTATAAAGTTCCAGAGATTCATCCTTTAAATAATTATGTTATTAAATTTGAACTTTTGTAAAAAATAATACGTTTATTATTTCAAAAAACATAACTAATTAAGTTAATTTATTATTATCTACATGAGTTGTAATAACATGAAAATACTGGTCCTCTGTACCGGCAACTCCTGCCGGTCACAGATGGCAGAAGGTTTTTTCCGGTATTACCTTACAAAAAAGGGACTTACTCAAGCCGCCGCCAATGTCCGTTCGGCCGGACTGAAACCAAAGGGTGTTAATCCCCATGCTATCGAAGTAATGGCTGAAAAGGGGATTGACATATCAAAACACCACTCGAAACATCTGAACCTGTTTATTAATGAAAAATTCGATTATATCATAACCGTATGCGATAACGCCGCCGAAAACTGCCCGACTTTCCCCGGCGATGGCTTGCGTTTTCACTGGTCTTTCGAGGACCCGGCCGGAGCAAAGGGCACCGAAGAAGAAATCCTTGACCAATTCCGCCGCGTCCGTGATGAGATTGATAATAGAATCAAACACTGGCTGATGCTCCAGTTAGAGTCTTAAAGCCCTTCACAGAAATCAGTCTTCTTGCCATTTTAATTGTGAAGCAGACCTGCCTATAACATACAAAAAACCAAGGAAAATGAACAGGGTATGGTATTTACCTGTAGCCGGCAAGGATTTTAAAAAGGTTATAAAACAAGTATTAACTACATTTTGATTTCTTTGAAATATTTCTCCCGTTCGGGCTTGGCAACCGAGCCTGAGGGGATGGCAAGTATCTCGGCTGTAAACGGATGGCTCCCTTTAATGGTGATAACATCACGAATCTTAACCGGATAAGCGGCTTTTACCCGGTGACCGTTGACCTCAACTAAACCGTTCGACACCATTTCCTTGGCAACCGTCCGACGCTTGATAATGCCCACGGTCGAAAGATAATCATCAATACGCATCAGTCAGCCGATTCTCGATATAGGTTTTTTCTTTGATTTTCTCTATCCATTTATCGACCATGCGACCGGTTTTTTCCTGGCGGGCCAGCTGTTTAATCTCATCGAAATCGTTTTCAAGAGTGTATTTTTTCTCCGGATGATAATCCAGAAGTTTCAACAGGTGCAGACCGAACTGGGTTTTAACCGGGCCGCGGTATTCACCAGGGGTTTTCCAGTCTTTGACCGCACCGGCAAAATCAGGCGGCAGGTCAGCCGCGGCAAACCAGCCCAGTTCACCGCCGGTGGCGCGAGTCTCATTGTCATTTGAAAAAGTCTTGGCCAGCTCCTCGAAATTGTTCTTTGCCCGGGCCTCGTTTAACAGCGAATCGGCCAGCTGGTATGTCCGAACGGAATCCTCGGGCGACGCCTGCACCATCAGAAGAATATGGCGAAGTTTAAGACGGTCATCCTGCTTGCCTTCACACTTAATGACATGATAACCGAACTGGGTACGGATTACACCGGAGATATCGCCCACATTGAGGTTGAAAGCGGCACGGGCGAATTCCGGCACGACATCCTCACGACGGATATATCCCAGGTCGCCGCCATTAGCCCCGGCCCCCATGCTCGAATACTGCGACGAGATGGCGGCAAAATCCGCGCCGTCAAGGATCTTCTGCCGGAGTTCCGCCGCCAGCGCCTTGACCGAATCCTCAATTGCCGGGGATGCTCCGAAAGTCAAAAGAATATGCGCCAGCTTGACGGCTTCCGGCTGTTCCGGAATGGAGTCCTTGAATTTTCGATAAAACTCCTCCACCTCATGCCTTGAAACTGAAACTGAATATAGTTTCGACTGTATCAAACGATTTTTCAGAAGCTGATTTTCGATTTCATCGCGGTATTGTTTTCGAAGGGTGCGAACGGTTAAACCCTCGTTGGCCAGGGCATCCAAAAAGGCCTGGTCGGAACCGAAATTCTTGGATACCCGGTCGATATGCTCATCAAGTGCCATCTCGATTTCTTCGGGCCGAATTTGAATTGTCGTATCCTGGCGGGCTTCGAACAGAAACAGCTTGTCATAAATCATCTGTTCGAGAATTTCATTCTGAAGTTCTTTGAGCTCCTTTTCATTTTTCGGTTCTCTGCCGGACTGAAAAACATACATCTGTACCTGCCCGGCCAGTTCCGATGCCAGGATGACCTCGTTTCCCACAACCGCAATAATCCGGTCCACCGGCTCTCGCTGCGCTGCTAGCGGGCATAATATGAAAAGAACACTTAATAACAGAACTGCAAATACCAGGACAACCTTCATAATATTTTTACCCGCCTATCTGTCCGGTAGTATCCGCCTGGGCATACCGATCCTTATCTATGGTTGACCAGATGGCATCTTCATATATATTGATCTTGGTATTTTTCCGGCTTTCCGCCAGCCAGTTAAGATAGATTTCCTGTTTACGTTCATTGGTCAGTTTGGTCAGAATAGTACCTTTTACATCAAGGAAATTCTGAAGCGAAGCCTCCTGTTTATCAAAAACGTAAAAAATGGAATATTTTCCCTGAGTCACCACCGGGCCGCCTATTTTACCGACCGGCGTCTTGCGGGCCAGATCAAATATCTCCGGGAACCAATCTCTTTCGATGACGCCAAGGTCGCCGTTCGTACCCCGCTTACCGGCTCGCTCAGTTAACTCAGTTGCCTTCTGTTTGAACTGGTTGAGGGTTTTTATCTCCTTCGATAATTTCCGGGCTTGAAGTTCATCGCTTAATAATATTTCGTAAACGTGAATCTTGGGCTGAATGGTAAACTCTTCTGGATGGTCATCGTAATATTTCCTGAGTTCCGTTTCTTCGGGGGGGATGGGTTTGGGGAGAGAATCATCGCGCATAACCGAAGCCATGTTGTATTCCTTGAACAACTTAATCTTACGTTTGTATTCCGGGTCGTTTTCCAGACCCATCGAATTAGCTTCAATTGTCAGGATGTCATTTGACTTTATTATGAAAATAAAATTCAGCAGAGAATCATAACTGTCGAAATTGGGACGAGCGGCAAACGCATACTGTTTAATCTGAGTAAGATATTCGAATAAGCTTAACTGACCGCCGTTCCAGGTCGCCAATATCAGTTCCCGTTCACTTCTGTCCAGCTGTTCCAGGTCAAAATCGTTCTTGGGCAGATTTTTCAAAATCTGGGGAGGATAAAGCATCTCCCTTTTGTGCATGATGTATTCACAGGTGGATTTCTCGAGCTGGATATTATACTTCTCCTTGACTTCCTCCAGATACGCATAGGTCAGCTGGTTCATCTTAGCCATGCGCAACTGACCTTCAATAGCCTGTTTCATCTTATCGTAATCCTCGTACAATTCATTGGGCTGTTTATCCACCAGCTTAATAATATGGTAACCAAACATGGTCTTTACCGGCTGGGATACTTCTCCCGGCTCCATGGCAAAAGCCACCTCCTGAAATTCATTGACCATCGAACCCCAGGTAAAATACCCAAGGTCACCCCGGTTCCTTTTGGCGCTGGGGTCGATCGAGTAATCGTAAGCGAGCTGGTCAAAATTTTCTCCGTTAGACAGCCGTTGAAGAAGTGCCTGGGCGGTATCAAGCTCTTTGACCAGGATATGCGATGCCCGGACTTTGTACTGAAGATGCTTGTGAAAATCCTTAATCTCCGCCTCGGTCACGGTACTTTTATCCACGATTTTCCTCAGGTAAAGAATATCCAGCAAAAACCGGTCCTTATTGGCCAGAACCACACGCGAAATTTCTTCCAGCTGGTCAATCCCTTTTTCATAAGCCGCCTGAACCAATAATCTCTTGACAATCAGGCTGTCCAGCATCTCTTTTTTCCGGTTAAACTCATCCTGAGCCGTGGCATAAGTGGTTCTGAAATTTCTATAATAATCATCAAATTCATCCGTTTTTATAGCGTAATTACCGACATCAGCCAGAGTTTTTACATCAGAAGAACCGCAACCGGCCAGGATGCCGAGCACCAGAACCGCTAAAAACATCAGGGGGAACAAATAACAATTTTTCATCAAAACGAATCCTCCAATATTAATTCAACATTTTTTTTACCAAAGAGACTGTCGTAAGTTCAAATATTATTAAAACTTGTATATAATAAATTGCACCGCTTTTGCCAAGTGCTTTCTAAGGCTATATTTGTCTTGGATTTATTCGTAATCTGATTCCAGGTAATCCTTGGTGGTGGACTGACGGCTCAGCCGACGGGAAAGCTTTTTCGTAAACTCCAGAGCCGAATTCTCCCCGTAAACCTTAAGCATGTGATTCATGGCAATCACTTCGGAAATAACGGTGATGTTCTTACCGGGTGAAATGGGCAGATTCATAAACGGTATTTCCACCCCCAGGATGGTGGTATAACGGTCCTCTATCCCCAGCCGCTCGTAATTCTCTGTTTCCGACCAGTAGGTCAAATTTACCTCTACCTCGATTCGCTTTTGCAGCCTTATCGCCCGGATGCCAAATAATTCTTCGATATCAATAATACCCACCCCCCTGACCTCCATGTGGTGACCGAGAAGCTCCGACCCGGAACCAATGATGACATCAGGGGCGACCCGGGTTATTTTACAGACATCGTCAGCCACCAGCCGGTGACCGCGTTCCACCAGGTCGAGCGCCACCTCGGATTTGCCGATACCCGACTTGCCGGTGTACAACAGGCCCACACCGTAAACATCCACTAGGGTACCGTGGACATTAATCGAAGGCGCGAAGATATTCTCAAGATAGGCGGCCAGACGGTTTACCAGTTCGGCGGTGGACAGACGACTGGAAAAAACGGGGGTATTATATTCGTTGCCAATATTAATAAATTCAACCGGCGGCGAAATACCTTTGGAAATTACCAGCATGGGTATATCATACTTGAAAAAATCGGTAAGAATCCGTACCAGGTGTTCTTTGGAAAGCTGGGTCAAATAAGCCATTTCGGTCTCGCCGATAATCTGTATCCGCTTGCTGGGAAAACGCTCGAAAAAACCGGTTATGGCCAGGCCGGGACGATGGATTTCAGCACTGTGAACGATTTTTTGAAGGCTGGCTTCGCTGCTGTTCAAAAGCGTTAGTTCGAGATCCCGCTTGCGGGCTTGATAGACCTTTTCGACCGTTATATTCGCCATAATCGCCCGAATATTAACTAAGTCCTTAATACAAGGCAAGCATAAAAAAAGCCCCTTCGAGGGGGCTTTTAATAAGTATATAGGAAGGGCAAAATAATAGGCTTAATCCAGTTTCTTGTGTATCTCCTTGAGTTCCTTTTTCATCTCCTTGAGTTCCCTTTTTAGCTCCTTCATCTGCTGACGGTATTCATCGGAATAGTCCCGGTAATAATCCAGTTTGTCGTAACTATTATAAAGACCTTTCATCTTGGGAATCTGGATATCGACAGGTGGCAAATCGGGGATGAAAAGGTTCCATTTATTACCGAATTTTGAAGAAACTTCGCTCTCCGCCACCTCGACTTTTACCAGCTGTTCCTTTTTATCCCTTACTATGCTGACCTCAGCCATCTCACCGATTTCCTTATCCTGAATAATCTCCCGGACATCACCGGCATCCTCGACCTCCTCACCATCAACCGCGATAATAACATCCCCCGCCTTTAGACCGGCTTTTTCAGCCGGGGAATCTTCCGCTACATCGGTTATCAAAACCCCCTCTCCATCTTTGATACCGAAAAACTCGCCCAGCTGGTCCGTCAGCTCGCTAAGGCTTACCCCGATATAAGGATAGGTATCTTTATCGAAATAGTAAAACCTGAGATCCCGGTCGTCATCGTCTCCGGACCAGAAGAACTTTCTAAAGTCCGAGGACTTGCGGCGACCAAGTTCGACTTCCACGTCTTTCTTGTTACCGTCCTCATCGATAATTACCAGCTTGACCTTATCGCCGGGGTTTTTCTCCCTGACAAAATCAATCAGGTCTTCGGATGTCCGTACTTTTTTGTCTTCGAATGAAATAATAATTTCATCTTCCTTAAGGCCGGCTTTGTCGGCCGGGGAACCTTCCACTACCTCATTAATAATAGCCCCGTAATCGACCGGCAGTTTGAAGGCTTCCACCAGGTCATCGTCAAGCGTCTGTGTATAAACCCCCATCCAGGCTACTTTATACGAGGTTTTGGACTTGGCGGAAGCGAAACCGAAAAGCAAACCCACCATCAGGGTAGCCACCAAAAGGCTTTTTAGTAAATTTTTCATAAACACTCCTTTTCAGGTTGTCAGTTCTTTCAATTTTTTTACGAGATGCTATATTCTTTGTTTCAGGAATATTTTTTAAGGCCGGATATTTGAATCCCAACCATTTTTTCAGGGTATAATTAAAAGGTGTAATGTAATTAATTATTGGTTAGTCGAATCTTACCTTTTTCCTTCTTCCCATAAAGAGCATAGTAACGAGGTAAAGTCACCACTACCGACAGTTCTGGTAGTTACTATGCTATAAAAGAGGAGAAAAATATTGCCAAAATAAGAGGCTGCCTGATTTTTTAGAAGAAAAAACCTAAAACACGTGATCGCTAGTAAGAGCAGGTCAGGAGCCCTGTGCTCCTGACTATTTTTCTTCTTCTCCAAAGTTCAGG
>CAZUAS010000068.1:0-15992 GCA_964618515.1 uncultured Ignavibacteriales bacterium
CCCGGATGGGCGCTGAGGCCATCAGGGACCTGTTGAAGGAAATCGATATCGATGACACCGTGGCCAACCTTCGAGCGCAGGTAAAGGTTGAAACCTCGGTTCAGCGTAAGAAGGATACCCTCAAGCGGTTACGGATATTCGAATCCTTCCGCCAGTCGCAAAACCGCCCGGAATGGATGGTTATGAACGTGATCCCCGTTATTCCTCCGGATTTGCGGCCCCTGGTTCCCCTTGAAGGTGGTCGTTTTGCAACTTCCGATTTGAATGATTTGTACCGGCGCGTTATCAACCGTAACAACCGGCTTAAAAAACTCATAGAGATTCAGGCTCCCGATGTTATCTTGAGAAACGAAAAACGCATGCTCCAGGAATCGGTGGATGCTTTGTTTGATAACGGTCGTCGTACCCATTCGGTACGCGGTGATTCCAAGCGACCGCTGAAGTCACTGTCGGATTTGCTCAAGGGCAAACAGGGGCGTTTCCGTCAGAATCTTCTGGGTAAACGAGTTGATTATTCCGGACGATCGGTTATTGTTGTCGGTCCCGAGCTCAAGTTGCATCAGTGCGGTCTGCCTAAAAACATGGCGCTGGAATTGTTCAAGCCGTTTATTATTATGAAGCTGGAAGAGAAAGGCTATGTTCAAACGGTCAAGTCCGCTAAAAAACTGGTTGAAAAGGAACGTCCCGAGGTCTGGGATATTCTCGAGGAAATTATCGAAGACCATCCGGTCCTTTTAAACCGTGCCCCGACTTTGCATCGCCTGGGTATTCAGGCTTTTTACCCGGTTTTGGTTGAAGGCAAGGCGATCCGTCTGCATCCTCTGGTGTGTGCCGCTTTCAACGCCGACTTTGACGGCGACCAGATGGCGGTGCATGTTCCGCTGTCATTTGAAGCTCAGCTGGAAGCCCGAGTGCTGATGCTTTCGACCAACAATATTCTTCTGCCTTCGTCGGGGCGCCCCATTGCCGTTCCCTCACAGGATATTGTCCTGGGCTGTTATTATTTGACTAAAATACGTCAAGGTGACAAGGGCGAAGGCATGAGTTTCTTCTCGAGGGAAGAAGCCATGAATGCTTATGATGCCGGTTATGTTGGTATGCACGCTCTGATAAAAGTACGTCTGAACGGCAAACTTCTTGAAACCACCCCCGGACGCCTGATTTTTAACAGCATTCTGCCCAAAAAGATGGAATTTTTTAATGATATTGCCTCGAAGAGCAAACTGGAAAGCCTTGTCAGCGATACCTTCTGGCTTTACGGTCAACAGGAAACCATCAACCTGCTCGACCGTCTTAAATATTACGGCTTTGAATATGCCACCCGGGCCGGGATTACGGTTTCTGTCGATGATTTCGTTATCCCGGAAGAGAAAAACAACCTTATTGAGAATGCCAAAAAGGAAGTGGCTAAAATTCAGAAACGGTACGAACGGGGCGTCATCACTAACGGGGAAAGGTATAACCAGGTTATTGACACCTGGACAAGGACTACCAGCGAGGTTTCGGAGGTGATGTTCAGCAACCTGGCCTCGATTAACCAGGGCTTTAATCCGGTCTTCATGATGGCTGATTCCGGGGCACGGGGTTCCAAGGAACAAATCCGTCAATTAGCGGGAATGCGCGGTCTGATGGCCAAACCGCAGAAAAAAATCACCGGTGGTGTCGGTGAAATTATCGAAACGCCGGTTATTTCCAATTTTCATGAAGGTCTCAGCGTTCAGGAATATTTCATCTCTACCCACGGTGCCCGTAAAGGCTTGGCCGATACAGCCTTAAAAACCGCTGATGCCGGTTATCTGACGCGGCGGCTGGTTGATGTGGCGCAGGATGTCATTATCCGCGAAATTGACTGCGGCACCATCATGGGCCTGGAAGTAGCCGCTTTGAAAGAAGGTGAAGAGGTCATCGAATCCCTGCGTGACCGTATTCTTGGACGGGTTGCTCTTGATGACGTTTACGACCCCATATCGGGGGAAATGATTGTCTCCGCCGGTCAGCAGATTGAAGAAAACGAAGCTTCCCAGATTGAAGAAGCCGGTGTTCATAGTGTCAGAATCCGTTCTGTGTTGACCTGTGAATCAAAATACGGCGTTTGCGCCAAATGCTATGGCCGTAACCTGGCCGACATGAAAATGGTCGATATCGGCGAGGCTGTCGGTGTTATCGCCGCTCAATCCATCGGCGAACCGGGTACCCAGCTGACTTTACGTACCTTCCATATCGGCGGTACGGCGGCTCGTATTGCCGAGCAATCTCAGGTGGAATCAAAATATAACGGTATTATCAAGCTGGAAAATGTCAGCCTGGTGGAACGTGAAGATGGTACATCAGTGGTCATCAGTCGGGATGGCGTGGGCGAAGCCCATGTTGTGGATGAAAAGGGACGTGTCCGGGCTCGTTTGAATCTGCCCTATGGCTGTCACCTGCTTATTAAAGATGGTGCCAAGGTAAATAAGGGCGATGTTGTTTTCGAGTGGGACCCGTATACCGGTACGATTGTTTCCGAACGCGGGGGTAAAGTAAAATTCAAGGATATCATAAAAGATATTACTTTCCGGGAAGAAATCGATGACCAGACGGGTTTGATTCAAATGAAGGTAATCGAACATCGTGACCGTACTCTGTTCCCGACGATTATGATTGAAAAGAACAACAAGACCATCGCCAGTTACCGGATTCCGACCGACGCCCAACTTCAAGTGCAAGAGGGGCAAATGGTTATGCCGGGTGACGCCCTGGTAAAAATGCCCCGCATGATTTCCAAATCAAGAGATATTACCGGTGGTCTGCCGCGGGTAGCGGAGCTATTCGAGGCTCGGCGTCCTCAGGACCCGGCGGTCATTTCCGAGGTTGACGGTATTGTTGAATTCGGAAAGATTGTCCGTGGTCAGCAACAGATTATCGTCAAAGGCGAGCAGGATGAAATTAAGGATTACCTGATTCCTCACGGCAAGCACCTGATGGTTCATGATGGGGATTTAGTCAAAGCAGGTGACCGCCTTTGCGAAGGTTCAGTGGACCCGCATGATATCCTCCGGATTCTGGGGGTTTACGCCGTTCAGGCTTATCTGGTAAATGAAATCCAGGAAGTTTATCGCCTACAGGGGGTTAAAATAAACGATAAACATATTGAAGTTATTGTCCGACAAATGCTACAGAAAGTCCTGGTGGACCATGTCGGGGACACTAACTTTCTTGAAGGCGAAAAGGTTGATAAGACCAAGTTCCTGGAAGAAAATTCCCGGGTAATAGCCGAAGGTGGGGAACCGGCCACCGCCGAACCTCTGCTTTTGGGTATAACCCGAGCTTCCCTGACGACGGAGAGCTTTATCTCGGCGGCGTCTTTCCAGGAAACAACCCGGGTTTTAACCGAGGCGGCGATTTCAGGCAAGGTAGATTATCTGCTGGGTCTTAAAGAAAACGTCATCATTGGGCATTTAATCCCGGCCGGAACGGGTACCGATATGTACCGTTCTTTGAAAGTGAAATATGATAAAGAGGATGAAATAGATACTGAAGACAAGCCGCAACCCACGATTGCGGATATTTTTAAAGAAAATGCTTGACAACTTGGGACTTTTAACTAAATTCAGGGTTTATTTTTTATTTAGTTTGTCTTAGTGTTTGTAGAGGAGAAAAGTTGCCTACTATTAACCAGTTAATCCGTAAGGGCCGGCAGTCGGTTTTTGAAAAAACCAAAACACCGGCATTGAAATCTTCCCCTCAGAAACGCGGGGTTTGTACGCGGGTGTATACATCGACACCCAAGAAACCTAATTCGGCTTTGAGAAAAGTGGCGCGTGTTCGCCTTACGAATCAGATAGAGGTAACGGCTTATATCCCCGGTGAAGGTCACAACCTTCAGGAACACTCGATTGTTCTGATACGGGGCGGTCGTATAAAAGACCTTCCCGGAGTGAGGTATCATATCATCCGTGGTACCATGGATACGTCGGGTGTGGCGGAGCGCAAGCGGGGACGTTCCAAATACGGCACCAAGAGACCGAAATCTTAAAGTTGTGTAGGATAAGATGCCAAGAAGGTTATCAGTAGAGAAACGTAAAGTAGTTCCGGATTTTAAATTTAAGGATAGGTTATCCACTCAGTTCGTCAACGTATTGATGAAAAACGGCAAGCGCTCGACGGCGGAGAGGTGTTTTTACGATGCTCTGGATTTGCTGGAAAAGAAATCCGGCCAGAGCGGTCTGGAACTGTTTCAGAAGGCGATTAATAACGTCAAGCCGGTGCTGGAGGTGCGGTCGCGCCGCGTTGGCGGTGCCACCTATCAGGTGCCGGTGGAAGTACGGGAAAGCCGCCGGACAGCCCTGGCGGTCAGGTGGGTAATTTCCTATTCAAGGGGCCGGAGTGAAAAATCGATGGCTCATAAACTGGCGGCGGAGTTGCTGGCCGCCGCAAATAATGAAGGCGCTTCAATAAAAAAGAAGGAGGATACTCATAAAATGGCTGAGGCCAATAAGGCCTTTGCGCATTTCCGGTGGTAACGTTTAATTTTATCGGTTTATCTTTTTAACGGCTTTTAAACGTTGTGAGAGTTACTATTGCGCGCCAAGTTGAAAAATTTTTGAGAAGCGGTATTTAGTTTTTCTTACCCTGCTGAAAGGAAAACATAATGTCACTTCTCGATAGTAAGGACATTATAGTTTGATGGAATCAGTCAGGGATTTTTTATGTCCAGTGACGATAGTTTAAGGAAAATACGGAATATCGGAATTATGGCTCATATAGACGCTGGAAAGACCACCACTACCGAGCGTATTCTTTTCTATACCGGTAAGACGCATCGGATGGGTGAAGTCGATGACGGTGCGGCGACTATGGATTGGATGGAGCAGGAAAAGGAACGCGGCATCACGATAACTTCAGCCGCCACCACCTGTTTCTGGCGGGGGCATGCGATCAATATTATCGATACCCCGGGCCATGTCGATTTTACCGTTGAAGTGGAGCGCTCATTGCGAGTTCTCGATGGCGCAGTGGTCCTGTTCTGTGCCGTCGGCGGGGTGGAACCGCAATCCGAAACAGTCTGGCGGCAGGCGGATAAATACCATGTTCCCCGGATTGCCTATATCAATAAAATGGACCGGGTCGGGGCTAATTTCGCCAAAACCGTGGATACCATGAACAAGCGCTTTGCCACCAACTGTGTCCCGATTGCCATCCCGGCCGGGGAAGGCGAGATGTTCAGCGGTATTATTGACCTTTTGAATATGAAATTCCGTGTTTATAACGAAGCTTCGCAGGGCATGTCCTTCGATGACCTGGAAGTCCCTGATGACATGATGCCAATTGCCAATGAATATCGTGAGAAATTGCTCGAGGCGGTGGCCGAATTCGACGACAACCTTCTCGAGCAGTTCCTGCACGACCAGCCCCTTGACCCGCATCAGGTCATGACGGCAGTAAGAAAAGCGACCATAAATTCCAAAATGGTACCTGTCACCTGTGGTTCTTCGTTTCGCAACAAAGGCATCCAGAAGTTACTGGATATGATTGTTGATTTCCTCCCCTCACCTTTGGATATCCCCCCAGTAACAGGTCTTGACCCGCATAAACCGGATCGAGTACTGATTAGAAAACCAAATATTGATGAACCCACCACCGCTCTGGCTTTCAAGATTGCCGCCGACCCCTATGTCGGACGGCTGACCTATATCCGGGTATATTCTGGGAAGTTTGATGTCGGTAGTTCTCTTTATAATCCCAGTGTTGGGATCAAGGAGCGGGTGGCGCGCCTATTGCGGATGCATTCCAATAAAAGGGAAGACATTAAAACCGCTTATGCCGGTGATATTGTGGCGGCTATCGGTCTGCGTAAAACTACTACCGGGGATACGCTGTGTGATTTCAAACACCCCATTCTGCTGGAACAGATGTCTTTCCCCGAACCGGTGGTCATGGTATCCATAGAACCCAAAACCCAGGTCGACCAGGAAAAACTGAGTGATGCTTTGACCCGGCTGGCTGAGGAAGACCCGACTTTCAAAGTCAAGCATAATGAAGAAACCGGGCAGACTATTATTAGCGGTATGGGCGAACTGCATCTGGAAATACTGGTCGAGCGCCTTCTTCGCGAGTTCGGCGTCGGGGCTTCGGTCGGACGTCCGACTGTGGCTTACAAGGAAACCATTACCCAGGTGACCGCCTGCGAAGGCAAATTTATCCGTCAGTCAGCCAGCGGGAAGGGTCAATATGGTCATGTGGTATTACAACTCCGCCCGGCCATTGAAAATAAACATTTTCAGTTTGAAAACAAAATTAAAGATGATATTATACCCCGGGAATTTATCCCCGCTATTGAAAAAGGTATCCGCGAAGCCATGACCAGCGGAGTTATCGGCGGTTATCCCGTCACGGGCATCGCCGCGGAACTGGTCGGCGGCAGCTACAGCGAACTGGAATCTAATGAACTGGCTTATAAGATAGCGGCAAATATGGCTTTCCAGGACGGCATTCGCAAAGCCGGACCGATCTTGCTGGAACCGATTATGAATATCGAAGTGGTGGTCCCGGAGATGTATATGGGTGCCGTGGTCGGCGATATAAATTCCCGCCGCGGAAAAATTAACGGTATGGTACCCCGAGACGGTATGACCGTTATCGCTGTCAGCGCGCCTTTGTCCGAGATGTTCGGTTATGCCGGTACCCTTAGAAACGTCTCCCAGGGACGGGCTAATTTCACCATGGAGTTTGCCCGATATGCCCCGGTACCGCTCGAAATAACGAAAAAGATGTTTGAAAATATAATTATATAATTTGGAGGAAGAACCAGGCGATGGCGAAGGAGAGATTTGACAGGACGAAGCCGCACGTGAATGTGGGGACGATTGGGCATGTGGATCATGGGAAGACGACGTTGACGGCGGCGATAACGATGGTGATGGCGCAGAAGAACAAGACGCAGGTTCGGACGTTTGATTCGATAGACAATGCGCCGGAGGAGCGGGAGCGGGGGATAACGATAGCGACGGCGCATGTGGAGTACGAGTCGGATCGTCGTCATTATGCGCATGTAGATTGTCCGGGGCATGCGGATTATGTAAAGAACATGATAACGGGTGCGGCGCAGATGGACGGGGCGATTTTGGTGGTATCGGCGTCGGACGGTCCGATGCCACAGACGCGGGAGCACATTTTATTAGCGCGGCAGGTGGGGGTTCCGTACATAATAGTTTTTATGAACAAGGTGGACATGGTAGACGATCCGGAGTTATTGGATTTAGTGGAGTTGGAGGTACGGGAGTTACTGAGCAAGTATCAATTTCCTGGTGATGACATACCGGTGATTCGGGGTTCGGCGTTGAAGGCGATGCAGGCGGGGATAGCGGGGACGAAGTGGGACGATCCGGTATTCAAGCCGATTTTGGATTTAGTGGAGGCGTGTGACACGTACATACCGGAGCCGAAGCGGGAGGTTGACAAGCCGTTTTTGATGCCGGTGGAGGATGTTTTTTCGATAACGGGTCGAGGGACGGTTGGTACGGGTCGAGTGGAGCGGGGTGTAATCAAGCAGGGGGAGGAGGTGGAGATAGTGGGGATACGGGAGACGCGCAAGACGGTGGTGACGGGGGTGGAGATGTTTCGGAAGTTATTGGATCAGGCGCAGGCGGGGGACAATGTGGGGTTATTATTGCGGGGGATAGACAAGGACAGTTTGGAGCGGGGGATGGTGTTGGCGGCGCCGGGGTCGGTGACGCCGCACCGGAAGTTCAAGGCGGAGGTTTATGTCTTGACGAAGGAGGAGGGGGGACGTCACACGCCGTTTTTCAATGGATATCGGCCGCAGTTTTATTTTCGGACGACGGACGTGACGGGGGTGGCGGAGTTACCGGAGGGGGTTGAGATGGTGATGCCGGGTGACAACGTGGCGATGAAGGTGGAGTTAATCACGCCGATAGCGATGGAGAAGGAGCTTCGCTTCGCCATTCGTGAAGGCGGTCGGACGATCGGTGCCGGCGTTATCGCCGAAATCATCGAATAAAATTGGTTTTTGTTTTTGGAAAGTTGGTTGAATTGTGCCCAGAGAAAGAATTACTCTCGCCTGCGGTGATTGCAAAAGACGCAATTACGAAATGATGAAAAATAAACGATTGCACCCCGAGAGGGTGGAATATCGTAAATACTGCCCCTTTTGCAGAAAACATACGACGCATAAGGAAACGAGATAAAATCATAGAGGCCAGTAGCTCCAATGGTAGAGCGCCGGTCTCCAAAACCGGATGCTGGGGGTTCGAATCCCTCCTGGCCTGAAAAATAAAACACGTGGTGGATGGTGTTACAGAAAATTAAAAAATATTTAAAAGAAACGGTAGCCGAGCTCCGCAAAATGACCTGGCCGACCAAGGACGAGTTGATCGGTTCAACTATTATTACGGTGGTCGTGTCCTTGATTGTATCGGTCTTTATCGGCATCGTGGACCGGATTTTAAGTCTGGTTATCCGGACTATTTTCGGCGGTGGTCTGGGAGGTTAAGTGACGTTACGCTGGTACGTTGCCCACACTTATTCTGGGCATGAACAGAAGGCCAAAAAATACCTTGAATCAGCTGTCGCCAATGCCGGGTTACAGAGTAAATTCGGCCAGATTCTTGTCCCGACTGAACAGGTGACGGAGATGAAGCAGGGTAAACGCTCTACTTCGACCAAAAAGTTTCTGCCCAGTTACATTCTCATAGAGATGGAACTGGACAAGGAAACCCAGAATCTGGTGGTATCCACACCGGGGATAACCAATTTTGTGGGGGCTGGAGGGAAACCCGCGCCTTTGAAAGAGTCCGAACTCAAACGCATAGTCGGGCAGATTGACCGCAGCCGGACGGAGGAGAGCACGGATATTCCTTTTCAGGCAGGGGACCCGGTCAAGGTCAAGGATGGTCCTTTTATGGACTTTTCCGGAACCATCAGCGAAATCAATATGGAAAGGCGTAAAGTCAAGGTTATGGTTTCGATATTCGGACGTCCCACCCCGGTGGAGCTTGATTTTCTTCAGGTGGAATTAGTAAAAAGCAAAACATGAGCTTGTTTTTTTGGAGAATAACTTAAGTGGCAAAAAAAATAGCAGCTGAAATAAAACTTCAAATACCGGCGGGTCAGGCCAATCCAGCCCCTCCGGTGGGACCGGCGCTGGGTCAGCGCGGGGTCAATATTATGGAGTTTTGCAAGGCTTTCAATGCCAGGACCCAGGACGGTAAGGGCATCCTGACGCCGGTAATTATTACCGTCTATACAGATAAATCATTTACTTTTATCACCAAGACCCCGCCCGCTTCGACCCTGTTAAAGATGGCGGCCAAGGTGAAAAAAGGTTCGGGCATGCCTAATAAGGATAAGATAGGTAAGGTGACCAAAGCCCAGGTTCTGGAAATTGCCAAAACCAAGATGGCTGATTTGAATGCCGCGTCGGAAGCCCAGGCGGTGGCCATTATCGAGGGTACTGCCCGCTCGATGGGCATTGAGATTATACAATAACCAGTGTTAACCTTCGTTTGTACCTGTGACGATGTTTCGCGTTGACAGGGAGAAAAGGAGTATATGAAACATTCAAAAAATTACAGACGCTATCACGAGAAGATTGACCGCAGCAGACGTTACCCCCTGGAGGAAGCGGTCAAAATCATCAAAGAAAACAAATATGCAAAATTTGATGAGTCGGTCGAGATAGCTATTCGTCTGGGCGTTAATCCCAAGAATGCGGACCAGATGGTTCGCGGTACTGTTTCTTTACCCAACGGTACCGGGAAATCGGTCAGGGTGGCGGTGTTTGCCCAAGCGGAGAAAGCGGAAGAAGCCAAAGCCGCCGGGGCGGATTTTATAGGGGCGGAGGATCTGGCGGAAAAAATCCAGGGCGGCTGGACTGATTTTGATGTTGCGGTCGCCACTCCGGATATGATGCGGGTGGTCGGTAAACTGGGTAAGGTACTGGGACCGCGGGGCTTGATGCCCAACCCTAAAACCGGCACAGTGACGATGGACCTCACCCGCACTATCAAGGAATTGAAAGCTGGCCGGATTGAATTCAGGGTTGATAAGCAGGCCAACGTGGCCGCTTCCATCGGTAAACTGTCTTTTAACGAAAACCAGATCATGGAAAATGTTCATGCTTTCGTTGAGGCTATTCTCCGGGCTAAACCGGCGACGGCTAAGGGAGCATATTTCCTGGGAGCTTCAATTTGTTCAACGATGAGCCCGGGTTTGAAATTAGACCATGCTGAACTTCTTCAAACCGTAAAGAAATAGCGTAAGGAGCCAGAAAGTCATGCCGAAAACCGACAAAGTTGAAACGGTTGAAAGAATTACCAGGCTTTTCCAGGAATCGAATTCTTTCTTTATAACCGATTATCAGGGTCTGAATGTCCCTGATATGACCAATCTCAGAAAAAAATTAAGGGAAAATAAAGTCAAGTATCTGATTGCCAAAAACACCCTTTACAAGCTGGCCGCTAAAAACGCCGGTCAGGATAAGCTGGATGATCATTTTACCGGCCCGACCGCAGTAGCTTTTGCCAGCGAGGACGCCTCCCTGGCGGCCAAAGTGTTGTATGACTCTTTCAAGGAAAAAGAACGTCCCCGCATTAAGGCTTTCGTTGTTGATAACAGTATTTACCAGCCGGATGAGATCAAGCGTCTGGCGGAACTGCCGCCCCGCGAAGTTCTCTTGTCGATGCTGGTAGCGGCGGTGGAATCACCGTTAAGCTCCGTGGTTAATGCAATTAATGGTATTTTCTCGGAACTGGTGCGGACGATTGACGCTCTTGGAGAAAAGAAAAAGGTACAGGTTTGAAAAAAAATGAGACTTCGTAGGATTTTACTCCCCCCTTGCTTCTAAGCGGTTTGGTCTCACCGTTTGGGCCGGGAGGTGTCCTGAAATAAAGAAAAAAAGAAATTAAATATTCGAAATTGAAAGGTAAGAAAAGTGGCAAACGCAGCGATTGATGAAATTGTTGAAAAGATAGCGGGTTTAAGTGCTATGGATCTTGCTGATTTGTCTAAAGCTATCCAGGACAAATTTGGAGTGACGGCGGCCGCCCCGATGGCAATGATGCCGGGGATGATGCCCGGTGCCGGTGGCGGTGGTGCCGCAGCGGCTGAGGAACAAACCGAGTTTACGGTTGTTTTATCGGCCGTGGGTGAAAAGAAGATCCAGGTGATTAAAGTAGTTCGAGAGCTGACCTCGCTTGGCCTGAAAGAAGCCAAAGATCTGGTGGAAGGTATCCCGGCTAAAGTCAAGGAAGGTGTTTCCAAAGACGAAGCCGCATCCATTAAAAGCAAGCTCGAAGAAGTGGGTGCTACGGTTGAGATTAAGTAATTCTATAAGTCAACGGCCGGGAAAGTTAATTCCCGGCCGGATAAGTCCGGCTTTAGTTTTAAAACCCCTTTTGTTTTGTTTGTTGGTTGATTGACTGTAACAATGGCTCCCTCAAAGTAACGGGAGAAAAATTATTTTTTGAACAGGATCGCCAAATTTTAAAAAATTTTTATATATGTCTGTTAATCCATAGTGGGATTAATGTGTTACCCGTGAGTGTTTCTTATTTTAGGAGGGTAATCTTTTGACCCGAATTGGTGAGTTAACAAGGATAAGTTACGCGTCTATTCCGGACGCCGTGGAAATGCCCAATTTACTTGAAGTGCAGTTGCAATCCTATGAAGATTTTCTGCAGGCGGAAGTACCCGTTAATAAACGCGAAAAGAAAGGGTTGCATCAGATTTTCATGGATATCTTTCCCGTAACCGATATTCATGAAAACTACTCCCTGGAATATCTCGGTTATCATCTCGGTCCCAAACGATACTCGATTGAAGAGTGCCGGGAACGAAACATGACTTATGCCGCCCCCCTGAAAGTAACCATGCGTCTGGTTACCCGCCAGGGCGAAGGCAAGCAAAAGGAAGTCAAGGATATCATCGAACAGGATGTCTATCTGGGCGAATTGCCTATTATTACCGAGTGGGGAACATTTATTATTAACGGAGCGGAAAGAGTGATTGTCAGTCAGCTCCATCGCAGCCCCGGAGTGTTTTTCGACGAAGTCATTCATCCCAACGGTAAAAAGTTATATTCCGCCCGCGTGATTCCCTATCGTGGCAGCTGGGTTGAATTCGGTATGGACGTCAATGATATCCTGTATGTTTATCTGGATTCCAAGAAAAAAATTCCTCTGACCACCTTATTCCGCTGTGTCGGTTATTCCACCGACGAAGAACTGGTTAACCTTTTTTATGAGGAACATATTAAAAAGGTAAATTTGACGGGTAAGGGGGCTGATGGTATCGAAGGTTCCTTCCTGGCGGAGACGATTGTTGACCGGGAAACCGGTGAGATTCTTTTCCCGGTCGGCGAAGAATTAAGCGAAGCCGTCATCGAAAAACTTTTGAATAATAAATGCAAGTCCCTCAAGATAATTACCCGTGATGAAAAGCGCGAAGCTTACCTGGTTCTCAACACCCTTAAAAAGGATGTTACCAAATCCCGCGAGGAAGCACTAATTAAAGTCTATTCGATGCTGCGGCCGGGCGAACCGCCGACGCTGGAAATGGCCGAATCTTTCCTCGATAAAATGCTGTTCAACAACAAACGCTATGACCTGGGTGAAGTTGGTCGTTATATGATAAACCAGCGGATGGGTTTGGATATCCCCCTGGATAAGACTATTTTTGACGTCAGGGACTTCATTGCCATTACCCGTTATCTGATCGGTTTGCGAAACGATATCGGCTATACCGATGATATTGACCATCTGGGTAACCGGCGTGCCCGCACGGTCGGTGAGTTGTTGTCCAACCTGTTTTCCGTGGGTCTGTCAAGGGTTGCCCGTACTATCCGCGAACGGTTGTCCCTGAAAGACCAGGAAAACCTGACACCACAATTGCTGGTCAACGCCCGCACAGTGTCTTCGGTAGTGGAAACTTTTTTCGGTTCCTCCCAGTTGTCCCAGTTTATGGACCAGACCAATCCGCTGTCGGAGTTAACGAACAAACGAAGGTTATCAGCACTGGGCCCCGGTGGTTTAACCCGTGAAAGAGCCGGTTTTGAAGTACGCGACGTTCATCACACGCATTACGGCCGGATGTGTCCGATTGAAACACCGGAAGGTCCTAATATCGGCCTGATTACGTCGCTGGCTACTTATGCCCGTATCAACCGTTATGGTTTTCTGGAGACTCCATACCGCAAAGTCGAAAAGGGAAGAGTGACCGAACAGGTGGTCTATCTCTCGGCTGATGCCGAGGACAGGTACTTTATCGCCCAGGCCAATGAACCTCTTGATAAAAACGGACATTTTATAAATGAGATGGTAATAACCAGACGCCGATCCGATTATCCGGTTGTGAAGGCGGAGGAAGTTCAGTATATGGATGTTTCGCCGCGTCAGATAGTATCGGTAGCTGCTTCTCTGATCCCCTTTTTGGAGCATGACGACGCCAACCGTGCCCTGATGGGTTCCAACATGCAACGCCAAGCGGTGCCTCTTTTAAAGACCGAAGCACCGCTCATCGGTACCGGTATGGAGCGCAAGGTGGCGGTCGATGCCGGGGTGGTGGTCAAAGCCCGCGAAGCGGGAACCGTCGTTTACGTGGATAATCAAAAAATAATTATTCGACCTGAAATAAAACAGCGGGTCGGGAAACTGGGTTATGTCGAAGACCGGGAATACCATCTGATTAAATTTGCCCGGTCCAACCAGGACACCTGTGTGAATTATCGCCCCGTGGTTAAAGAAGGGGATAAGGTTGTTGAAAATCAAGTTATCGCCGATGGTCCGGCTGTTGACCGGGGCGAGCTGGCGCTGGGCAATAACGCCCTGGTTGCCTTTATGCCCTGGCGCGGTTATAACTTTGAAGACGCTATTATTCTCTCTGAACGCCTGGTGCATCGGGATATTTTTACCTCGATACATATCGAAGAATATGAACTTCAAGTGCGCGATACCAAGCGCGGGGCTGAAGAAATAACGCGTGAAATTCCTAATGTATCCGAGGAAGCCCTTTTAAACCTGGATGAACGGGGTATTATCCGTATCGGAGCCGAGGTGGAAGCCGGGGATATTTTGGTCGGCAAGGTTACTCCCAAAGGCGAGACCGAGCTGTCGCCCGAGGAACGCCTGTTGCGGGCTATTTTCGGGGAGAAAGCCGGCGATGTGCGCGATGCCTCTTTGAAAGCGCCACCCGGGATGAAGGGCGTCGTCATTAAAACCCGGGTTTTTTCCCGCAAGGAGCGGACGGAAGAAGCCAAAAAGAAAGAAAAGGCCGAGATTGCCCTTTTGAAAAAGAAGTTCAATAAGAAAATAATGGATATTTCCAGTCTGCGTAATCAGAAATTGAACGAACTTCTGGACGGGCAGACCTCGAGGGCGATTCGTTCCCTGGCTGATAATTCCGTGCTGATTCGTTCCGGTCATAAATTCAAAGCCGGTTTCTTTGACGAGTTTGATGTTGACAACGCGGTGGCGCCCGAAGGGTACTGCAACGATGAAAACATCAACAAGCACGTGGGAAATATCATTGCCGAGGCGGCGGAGCTCATCGAAGCCAAGAAAAGCGAAATGGAAATCGAGATTGACAAGGTCCAGCGCGGTGCCGAGCTTCCGCCCGGCGTCAAACAACTGGTCAAGGTTACGATAGCCATTCGCCGCAAAATTTCCGTAGGCGATAAGATGGCAGGTCGTCATGGCAACAAGGGCGTTGTTTCCAAGATCGTTCCTGTCGAGGACATGCCTTATATGGAAGACGGTACGCCGATCGATATCATTTTAAACCCCCTCGGGGTTCCGTCGCGTATGAATATCGGTCAGATAATGGAAACCCACCTGGGCTGGGCGGCGCGGCGCCTGAACGAATATGTCGCCACACCGGTATTCGACGGTGCCTCGGTTGAGGACATTAAAAAGAAACTCAACCAGGCCGGTCTTCCTGAAAGCGGCAAGATTACCCTTTATGACGGTCTTACCGGAACACCTTTCGATAACCCGGTTACCGTCGGTTATATATACATGTTGAAACTATCACATCTGGTGGACGATAAGATCCACGCCCGTTCCATCGGCCCCTATTCCCTGGTTACACAACAGCCGCTGGGCGGTAAAGCCCAGTTTGGCGGTCAGCGTTTCGGGGAGATGGAAGTCTGGGCGCTGGAGGCTTATGGCGCGGCTTATACCCTGCAGGAAATGCTGACGGTTAAATCCGACGACGTTACCGGTCGCAGCCGCGTTTATGAAGCCATCGTCAAGGGTGAAAATCCGCCCGAACCGGGTTACCCGGAAGCCTTCAATGTCCTTATCAAGGAACTTCAGGCTCTGGGTCTAGATGTGAAGTTGATTGAGAAGTGAGTAACAGGAAGTTTTGGCAGTTCGGACGTTTATCCGGGCGTATCAAATAAAGGAGTGAACCGTGGTTGAAATGTTGTCAAAAGGTCAGGGACCTCAAAAGAAGCCGTCTGATTTCGCAGCTATTCAAATTCAGATTGCTTCTCCTGAAACCATATTATCGTGGTCTTACGGCGAGGTGACCAAACCGGAAACAATCAACTACCGGTCGTTCAAGCCGGAACGAGATGGTCTTTTTTGCGAAAGAATTTTCGGTCCGGTGAAAGACTGGGAATGTAATTGCGGTAAATATAAACGAATCAGGTTCCGCGGGATTGTCTGTGACCGCTGTGGGGTGGAAGTCACCCAATCAAAAGTCCGTCGGGAACGGATGGGACATATTGAACTGGCGGTTCCGGTTTCTCATATCTGGTATTTCAAATCCCTGCCTTCACGGATCGGTCATATGCTGGACCTGTCGGTTCGCGAGCTGGAGAAAATCCTGTATTACGAAGTTTACATCATGGTTAACCCGGGCAATACTTCGTATGAAAAAGGAGACGTCATCTCTGAAGAGGAATTTCTTGAGCTGGAAGAAGCCGGTAAGGAATTTGACGCCCGGATGGGCGCTGAGGCCATCAGGGACCTGTTGAAGGAAATCGATATCGATGA
>CAZUAS010000069.1:0-15862 GCA_964618515.1 uncultured Ignavibacteriales bacterium
CTACACCCTATCCTACACTCTTTCCCTACACGACGCTCTTCCGATCTCAGACCCACCAGCCCCTGCCCGATTTTAAGCTGAATCTTGTCGTCGAACTGCGGGTCGTAACCGACCGTGTAGATGGACTTAATTTCGTTCTGCTCTGGGTCGACCAGGAAAATACCGCCGACATCATAGTTTACGACCTGTTTGAGCGAGGCCATGATTTCGTTTAACAGGATATCCAGATTCAGCGAACTGGACAGTTTCTTGCCGATTTCATAAAGCAGGTTTTTTTCGAGGGCTTCTCTTTTAACATCCCGATACAGGCGGGCGTTGTCAATCGCCACCGCCATCTGGTTGTTTAGACCAGTCAGAATATCCAGGTCGACTTCGGTAAAACCATCCTTAAACTTATTGATGGCCTCTACCACACCGATCATCTGCCCCTTGCCGATAAGCGGGACCGTCAGCAGGGAACGAATTTTCAATCCGGTGTATTCCTCGATTTTCCGGTCCACCCGCGGGTCATCGGTAATGTCGTTCAAAATCACCGGTTGCTGGTACCGGGCCGCCCAGCCGGCCACACCCTGCCCTAAATCACGGAAAAACACTTTCATTTTGCAGTCATCCTGGCAGCACAGGAACCGGATTTTAACATCCTCGCGGTTGTGGTCGATGCGGAACACCAGCGCCGCCTCGGCGTCCACCGCCCCCATGACCAGACGGAGAATCCGCTCGTTGAGTTCTTCATAGTCGAAGGTGGAGTTAATCACCCGGGCGGCTTCCAGAAGAAGCTTTTCGACTTTGGTATGGCGGTTATTTTCGGTCATAATACCGCCCAAGTTATACGAAATCTTTTATTTGTCAATGAGTTAATTATGATAAGCGGAATTGAAGGATGACCACATTTAGTATAAGTCAAGAAGGTATAATCTGATTACAAGTTACGGCAAAATGGGTTCGTTTTGTTATTTTTAGGGGCCACCTTTTAATGTTCCGTCAGTTCTTGCTACGCCGAAGGCGTGGTATGAACTGACGGAAAATAAACAGATTGAAAGCTTTTGTATGTCGAAATGTCGAAGACTTTCGTCAATTCCTTTTACTCACCATAGTCACCCGAAAACAGTATCTCCTTCCCCCTTGTTCCCATGGTCTCCGTGGGAACGCAATCTAAGGCGCTCTGCGCCTTCATCGGTGACGCAGAACGTCACAACAGCGTTCCAACGCAGAGCATTGGAACGATAAAAAAATATCTCTTGAGCTTTTAAAAACTAAATTCCTATTAAAATTATAACCGTTATCTTCTTCTCTGTCAACCCTCATAAAAAATAAAACCCGCCGGGGGTTGGCGGGTTTTGGGGTTGGTGAATATAGGGGTCGTATGTCAAAGTACAGCAAGCAACCGGAACCACCCCATGGTTCCGTTTTATAAAAAACTACAGCCAGAGGTGCCGGTCCAGCGTACGATAATGTATCGCCTCGGCGACATGGTTCATCTGGATGTCGGCGGCATGGTCGAGGTCGGCGATCGTGCGGGCGACTTTCAAAATACGATCGTAAGCCCGTGCCGACAGCCCCTGCTTGTTTATCGCCAGCGCCAGAAGCGACTGCGTCTTCTCATCTATCTTACAGTACCGCCCGATATCTTTGGAATCCATATGGGCGTTGCAGAAGATATGCTCCTCGTGCTGGAACCGGGCCAGCTGAACCCGGCGGGCATCGTTAACTCTCCTTCGTACAATTTCCGAGAGTTCGCCACGGGTATCCGCCGAAAGGTCTTTGAATTTCACCGAGGGCACGGTGATATGAATATCGATACGGTCCATGAGCGGTCCGGAAATACGCGACATGTAGCGCTGGATTTCCGACGAAGTGCAATGGCAATCGTGGTTGGGGTCGCCGAAATACCCGCAGGGGCAGGGATTCATGGCCGCCACCAGCATGAACGCCGCCGGGTAGGTTATGGCGGTGACGGCGCGCGAAATGGTGACCTGGTTGTCCTCCATCGGCTGACGGAGCATCTCGAGGATGTCTTTTTTGAATTCCGGAAGCTCGTCCATAAAGAGCACCCCATGATGGGCAAGCGATACCTCGCCCGGCTTGGGGATTGTCCCGCCGCCTATCAAACCGGCGTATGAAATAGAGTGATGCGGCGAACGAAAAGGCCGGGTCGCAACGAGCGCGGACCCGTCGTGGAGGCGACCGGCCACCGAGTGTATCTTGGTGGTCTCGAGTGCCTCAGCTATCGTCATATCCGGCAGGATAGTCGGCATGCGCCGGGCGAGCATCGTCTTTCCGGAACCGGGCGGGCCTATCATGATGATATTATGACCGCCCGCCGCGGCGACTTCAAGCGCCCGCTTGGCTGATTCCTGCCCCTTGACATCGGCAAAATCAACCGTGTAGCGCTTGGCTTCATTAAATACCGTACTTATATCAACGCGAAACTGACTTATCGAAGATTCATCTTCCAAAAAATGTACCGTATCCTTGAGGGAACTGACCGGGAAAACAGGGACGGCGTCGGCCATGGCGGCTTCGCGGGCGTTCTCCTGCGGGACAATCAAGCCCCGCACCTGGCCGTTTTTCCCGCAGCTTAAAGCCATCGGCAACACGCCCGGTACCGGCCGCAGCGTGCCGTCCAGCGAAAGTTCCCCCAGCAACACATAATCATCGAAGCGGTCTTTCAATATCTGACCGGTGGCGGCCAGGATTCCGACCGCAATCGGCAAATCGAACGCCGAACCTTCCTTTTTAATATCCGCTGGCGCCAGATTGATTGTAACACGCTTGGCCGGGAAAACGAAGTCGGAATTTTTTATGGCCGAAGTTACCCGTTCTTTCGACTCCCGTACCGCCCCTTCGGGCAAACCTACCGTGATAAAAGCCGGCAGTTGCTGCTGAATATCCGCCTCGACTTCGACCATATAAGCATCCACTCCGAGCGTGGCGGCTGAAGTTATCTTTGACAGCATAGTGTCCACTTCCCTGTAAAATATTTTCGTCAATTCCTGTATTATGGATACAGGGTTATGAAGCCCTGAAAGAAAAATCCTGGCATAAAAAATATTCCTGCGGTCTCCGCAGTTCTGCTGTTACGACTATAAAATCGTCTTTACCGCTGACAGGTGGTGTCAGTCTAAATCAATAAATTTTTTAAATTTTTGATATAATCTAGTCGAAAATAATTAACAAAATGTGTCAAAAAAGGCTATTTGTCGCCATTTTTTCAAAAAAACAGATTATCAGAAGAAGATTTTTTTAATTTTTGAAGAAGGTATCGGCAAAACCGATTCGTAATTTTTTCGTAAAATTCGTAATTTTTACCGCCTAAATCGTAATTATTTTGCCGAATTCGTAATAAATTCGTAAAGAACTCGTAAAATTCGTAGCAAAATCCATAAAATTCGTATTTCTCATATTCAAAGTATATCTATTACAATAAATACTTATTCCAAAGACAACGGAATCTATTGTAACTTAAGAGCTTATAAAATTATTTCGCATGCGGCTTCCGCGCGGTACGAAAGTTGTTATACGAAATGATGTGAGGTGAGAGGCACTATTTGTTTTTTTGTAGGCATAAAAAACGGTGTGTGGACTGGGGCAAAATAAATGAAGATCCCGAACCCATTAGATAATATCTAACAAGTGAGGAGAACTATATGAACAGATAAAAAACGAGAGCTTATCAAAGGACTTAATTATTTAAAAACAGGTTGTCTCGAGTAAAAAACTGTTGTAATTGAAAGGTGTTTTTTATGGTTAAAAAGAAATTAAACAGATTCGTCTCCGGCATAATATTTTTATTATTTTTACTGGGAATTTTCGTTACCGGATGCAGAATCACTATTTATTCAGAGTGGGGACACTGGGAAACTGACGGTCAATATTTAAAATGTGTACCAGATCCCAAATCAAGAGAATGTAGAATAACCAGTGGTAGCGCTACCACTGATAGTACGTTTACACCGGATAACAGGTGGTAAAAACAGAAAAATAAGGCAACTCAATTTTTGTTGAGTCACCTTAGGAAATATCGTATAAAAATTTATTGGTTATTTCGTCTTAGAAGGTGTCATGATATGTACAAGTATTTAATTCTTATATTATTGCTTCTATTATATATTTTCTCTTTTCAATCAGTCAAAAGCGAGTCGGTTAAAGTAATGAGTGAATATTCTTATGATGTCGAACGCACAAACCAATATTTTCCTATCAGCGCTCTATTGATCGATGATGATACTCTTATTTCCTGTTCAACTGATGGTATATGGGCTAAGTCAGGAAATACTCAGTCGTGGAAAAAAATAATTGAGAATATTTCACATGATGATATATACGATTTTATGGATGATTGCAGGGAAGAGAAAGAGTTATGGTCACTTTATTCACCGACTGATATTTTTAAATACCAAAATTCCGGTGAAATCATCGTATTTGAAGGAGCCTGCGGCTACCTGGTTGAAATTAAAACTAACGAAGAAGGTGTGTATTTCGCCCAAAAATGGCAAAAAAGTTTTAATAATATTAATTACCATCATATATGTTTTCAAGATGACATGTTTGTCGGGACTCGAAGCTATTCAGATGAAAAATTGCTCGTTTACGGAAATATCTCTCAAAAGGGTACATTTAAGCGGATTTTTAAATATCCCCCTTTGCTTGACCGTAAGCTCGATTCTGTAACCATTAATCGTCCCTATAGTTATCCTGCATTTAATCCCGCTGACAGTACTTTCTGGTTAGCCTTTTGGGGTTATGATTATATTTATATTATCAATAAAAAAGGCGAACTTTTGGACAGTCTTGCGTTTTCTTCACCCGATTATATCGCGCCGCAACCGCCCGTATCCAGGTTAAAGTCCCAGGCCGTTCACAAGGACTGGCTTTCAAAATGGACGCCGGTAAAAGTCTTTAAATATGTTCCGCCCGGATATTTTATTTTACAATTCTTAAAAGGTAGGGAAAATATTGGCGTTGATACTATTCCCTTAAACGGTACGATAATGTGGACCGCCGACCGCAAGCCCGTAAAGCTCGCTCTCGACCCGCACTGGCAACTGGCCGGGGTACAACCGGATGGTCGTGTTATTTTCGCCAATTATGCAATTGAGGACGAGCAGTGTAAAATAGAGCTTCATGTAACGAGGATAGTGCCGTGAAAAAGAAAATCACATTTTTAATAATAACCGGTGTTCTGTCAGTTACGGTTTTATGGTTGTTACCGGGGATAAGACCGTACAGCCACGCGGTGGCCCCGGAATCATACCACTTTTTTTGTGATGCCGTTGCCGAGAAGGCGGGAGCCGGCTCTAAATGGCATATCGCCATTTATCTTGATATTAATGCCTGTCTGACCTGTAACGAGGATATGGATGCCTGGCGAGAACTGCAGGAAAAACTGCCCGCGTGTGATGCGGTTATGTCGTTATGGGCACCCGAAAAAGATTCACTGGACATAGCCCGGGCGATGAAACTTGAAGGTATGCAATCGCCCGTTTATGTCCTGGATTCTAATACGATTAAGAATCTCAACTGGACTGATAGGGAAACTCCAATAAAAGTACTGCTTGACAATCAATGCCGACCGATAAAAATTATTCATTGGGCCGGTAATTCCAGAATGGCCCGGCTGGCAATAGAAAAACTTATTTCAGAGATTAGTTCATAGCATGAAAAAAAGAATATTCCTTGTCATGACAGCGACGGCAATCTATACGGCGATGTTATTATTGTCCGGTTGTATCGGAGCACCCATGAGAGTTTATCATATAACAAAGGATTCAAAATTAGTACCGGCCATCAAGCAACTGGTGGCCGAGAACAGGGAATATTTCAATTATCCTTATACGTTCATGATTATTATAGACAGCAGCCCATGTGTTAAAGCATTGAATGAGATGATATGGTGGGCTGATTGGCAGGAACACTTCCTTGAACGAAATATTGGTTTTATCATCGCCACCAGCCGGGTTGATTCGATGGATGTGGTTATCGCGGCGGAACTTGACCGCGTAAAAGCCCCCGTCCTGGTGTTTCCTTCATGTAATGAAAACATGGAAAAGCTGGATATTTTACCGGGTGTCTTGCCGCTTAAAATAATGATTGATTCCGCGGCATCAATTATTTATGCCAATGGATATATCCCGGATACGACCGCAAGCAACAATATGCTGGTGAAAATCGATTCAATAATAAAATCGAAAAATCAGGTTTCGAATAAATAATTGTATAACTCAGGGTCATCCGGTACAATTTGGGCTTCTTCGAGCTACATATTAAACATACCCCTTTCACCGACTTTAAAACCCGCCACGCCACGGCGGGTATTATTTATAGAGGTTATTGACAGGGAAGGGGAAAGCATTATCTTATAAACAAGTTTTAATATGGGTAAAATTTGTAGGTCGAAATCTCGAAGAGTTTCGACACGATTATTTATAAATTATGACAAATATCCGAAGATATTTCAATAAAGGGAATATATACTTTTTGACCCACGTGACCAATAATCGCGAACCTTTATTGACTGATCATGTTGATTTATTACAAGAATCCATAGAGAACACACGGAAGAAATATCCTTTTATAATTATCGCCTGGGTTATCCTGCCTGATCATTTTCATATGATAATCAACCCCCTTGAAGGTAATCTTTCCAGCTTGATGAGAATAATTAAATTGTCGTTCTCAAAAAAAATTAGAAATCTCATGGATGCTAAAGGAGGTCGGATATGGCAGAATAGATATTGGGATCATATTATTAGAAATGAAGAAGATTTAAATTTGCATATAGATTATATTCATTATAATCCCGTGAAACATGATGTCGTCGGTGATCCTTTTTCATATTTTTATTCATCAATTCATGAATATTACATGCAGGGATTTTATTCCCGGGATTGGGGCGTAAAAAAGATTAAGTTCCCTGGTGAATACGGGGAGTAAAATTGTCGAAAGTCTTCGACATTTCGACCTACAAAGCTTTATCTTTTAAAATACCCACCGTAAACTGAAAGGCATTTCAGGCAGGAAACGATGGATAATTAAAAGTTATATTGACAGGTAACTATGCTTAATAAAGAAATTGTCGAAAGGCTTCGATATTTCAAACTTGTATCTAAGAAAATGCGGGCCATAAAAAAAACCGGCCAATATAGCCGGTTTTTATTAAAGTTTTTTGGTTTTATTCAGCTCTTAGAAGCTTAATAGTTTTCAAAGTCAGAGTTTCAGAATCGTATTGTGTCATTTTTACCGTATCAGTGGACTGGTCGAGCTGGAAGAAACCGGTAGGATTATAATCTTCATTACATTCCTTCACGGTAGGCCTGCCATTAGTTTGATTCAGGATAACACCATTCTTTAGTTCATAGGTACCATCAAAGTCACAGAATACTTTATAGTCCGATCTTTTTGAATAACTGTTCTGGCTGAAGCGCCAGGTAATTTCCTCTTCCATAGGTATCTGTGTACCTATTTTTAATGTGTAGGTTCCTACATAATTTCCGGTCAGAGTGGGCGGCGGTTCGACAAAGACGTCATCAGCACAACCAATAAAAAAGGCGAGCACACCGAGAACTAATAACAAGCTCGCAATTTTTCTCATATACTTCATCTCCTTACCTGTTCATTCTAAAATTAATTTTAAATATAAACACCCGCTCTCTTTCGCACAATAGAAAAATAATATTTTTTCTTAACCGGCTCAATATCAAAAATATAGACAGGAATTTGACCTTTTTTGTTAAAAAAAATTTATATCTTTATATAATCGATTATGATCCAACAGTTTCACAAGTAACTTGATAAAAAGAGTGGATTGGCTCTTTTTCTTTCATAACATATTTTAAATTAAGGGCTTACAAATTGCAGAATATATTTTTTACCTGTTTGAAAAAGGCTTTGAAGTGCTAATCCTATTTGACAAAATCAGCTTACCATGATAAATTATTATTTAAGTTTACCAGTTGCCGGTTGTTCGGAGATCCCCCCCTCTATCCCTGACAGACGGAATTGGTAAACTTTTTTTAACCAAAACTGATCCGAGCAGACGGTACGGTCAAAAAAACTGCCCGGGTAAGGCAGTTATAATAGCAAAGACCTGATTGAAACGGTCATATTACTGGAAAGTCCGGAAGCTGTAAATTTTCCAGTTTTTCGGGTTACCGTCTTTATCCTTGACCCGATGCAGGCCAAATTTGGTCAGATAAGCAATCCCCTTTTCTTTGTCATTAAAAGTGACTTCGACCGTGGCATGGTCTCCCTGAATATCCACTTTATTAATTATGCGCTGGTATGAAAACCACAGTCTTTTCGTCAGACCTTCACCGGTCAGGTCTTCGAGAATTTGCTGGGGATTGGTAAACACCCTCGGGGAATCGGTCTGCACGGCATAATCTTCATCGAGATTTTTCATTAATTCCGGCAGGTCCAGATAATGGGCCAGGGCGGCCTGGTCATTTTTTTCCATGGCGCCGAAAAACGAAATAACCAGCTGTCTGGGGTCAGAGCTGTCGGAACCGGAACATCCCCACCCGACAAATAAAGCTGTCAACAATAAGGTAAAAGCGAAAAATTTACGGCATTGGTAAAACATAATTTATAATCTCCCGGTTAAAGTTATTCGATGACTTTCACCCAGTTCCGCCCCGGGTGAAAAAGCATAAGCCAGATGCCATGTTTTATGGTCAAAACCGGCTCCAAAAGAGAAGCCGGCCCATTTGTCATCAGAATCGTCGGTACGGTCATTGGAGCCGAAACTGGTCCAGCCCATCCTTATATAAAAAGGTTTGAAATCGTAATATTCCCCCCCGACTGCAAAGACCGGGTTATTATCGATGGGCATAATGACATCCCCGGATATTACCACCGGCATTTCTTTAGGACGGACAGCCAGGCCGCCACGGACGATAATCGGCAGGTTATTTTTTTCCTGTCCCAGGGCCGACAGTTGAAAGCCAAGATTCTGGACGGCGATACCGGCCCGGTATCGACCGCGGTTACTGGAATATTTTCCCCCCAAATCGAAAGCCAGCCCGGTCGCGGAATAATTGTCAATTTTTTCGTAAATAAATTTGCCGGTCGCCCCGAACATATAATTGTCATTATATTTCATTGCAAAGGTACCGGCCAGCACCAGGTCGCCGCCGCCGAATTCACCCTCCGGGGTGACATTGCCCAGTTCATCGGTTTCAATGAAAGTGCCGTAATTGAGATAATCGATATATCCGGCGATAAAATTCTTTTCATTTAACTGATGAATATAGCCGACAAAACCGGACTGAAGGTCCACAAAATAATTATGGTAATCGGCGACCAGGCGTCTTCCCTCCAGCGACGCTATCCCCGCCGGGTTATAATAAAGAGAGGTTTCATCATCGGCCAGACCCGTAAAGGCACCGCCCATACTGACAGCCCGGGCACCAATATTAATTTTTAGAAAAGGAAAGGCGCTGGTGCCGACCCGGGAATTAATATCCCTGGCCGCCAGAGGGCTTATCGTCATGACCACCAGAAGAAACGGTAATGAAAATACCGTAATAAATCTTGGATTTTTCATAATCACCTTTTGTATGTCTTAACCGGGTGCGTTGTTTTTTTTAATATAACAAATAAAGCATAAATAAAACATTTAATTTACCAGGATTTCGTAGTCTTGTTGATAATAGCTTCCACCAATCTTTTACCGGCTCTTTCCTGACCGTCTTCCTCGGTTTCATCATGGGCGTTGTAAATACCTTCCTGGGTTATTTTTTCACGCCACTTTTCAGAATCATCCTTGGGGTTTTTAAGGGCGATTTCAAAATCCATCAGCACCTTGTATTCCTCCACCTGGTCATTTTCATCAAACTTGCTGGCAACCCGTTCATAGCGGGTCAGGGTTCCGACCAGGTAGGCATCGGAATTGTCGAGTGACACAATTTTTAAACTTCCATCAGCAATAAAGGCATCGATGACAATCTCGGTGATTATGTCGGCCAGACCGAATTCATTGGTTTTATTTTCGAAGGGTTCGACGGCGATATTTTTTATGTCCGATTTACCGCGGGGGTTAAGCGTATAAACACTGCAACCGGATAAAAAAAGAGTAAATATTAACAGCTCGACGGGGAGTACATATTTCATTATTTGTTATAACCTGTTTAAGGGTTTAAGGTTCCGTTCGGTCATTCTTTTATGGCCAGTTTCCCTCTTTTTATTATTTTTCTGGCGAGGTTAACACCGTAATGATATGACAGCTCACGATAATCAGCCATATCCCAGATAACGATATCCGCCAGCATTCCGGGCATCAGTTGACCGATTTTCCCCGCCCGGTCAACCGCACAGGCGGCGTTGACGGTTACCGCCGAAATTGCCTCCGCGGTGGTCATTTTCATCTGCAGAACCGCCAGGCTGATAATGATGGACAACGATTCGGTATAACTGGAACCGGGGTTGCAGTCGGTTGACAGGGCTACGACCACTCCGTTTTCAATCATTTTCCGCGCCGGCGCATATTGTTTTCCTCCCAGAGAAAAAGTCGTACCGGGTAAAAGTACCGCCACCGTTCCGCTTCGGGCAAGGGCTTTAATCCCTTCTTCGGAGATATAAACCAGGTGATCCGCGGACACGGCTTTCATGGAAGCGGCCAATTCTGCGCCGCCGGTGGATTTCAATTCGTCGGCATGAAATTTCAATTTCAATCCGGCTTGCCGGGCCGCACTCTGAATCCGCCGCGACTGGTCGATATCAAAAACCCCTTCTTCGCAGAAAATGTCGGAAAACTCGGCCAGCTTACCTTTTACTACCTGCGGTAACATGTCTTCGTTAATCAATTTGATATAACCCTCGACATCATCATGATACTCGTCGGGTATTTCATGAGCGCCTAAAAAAGTCGGTATTAAATCAATCGGGTGCACCTCATTTAAATCCCGAATTATTTCCAGGGATTTAACCTCCGCCTCGGTTGACAGCCCATAACCCGACTTGGCTTCAAGAGTGGTAATACCGTGTTTTAAAAGAGTATCGAGCCGTTTTCTGGTTTTTTCTTTGAGAACCTCGACCGGAGTGGTTCTTAAGTCCCGGACCGATGCCCTGATACCGCCGCCGCTTCGGGCGATCTCCATATAGGTTTTACCCTGAACGCGCATCTCAAATTCCTTTTCCCTAGTCATGGAAAAGACCGGGTGCGTATGGGGGTCAATCAGACCCGGGGTTACCACCGCACCCTCGGCATCTATTACCGTGCAGTGCTCCGCCAGGGGCGAATGACCTTCAACCTCGGCGGACTTCCCAACCGCGAGAATTTCTTCCCCGGCAACGGCAATACCGCCGTTTTCAATTAATCCCAAATCACGCATGGCCGCACCATAGCGGGGAGCGTCTCCGGCCAAGGTCACCAGCTGACCGATATTCTTTATCAACAGGGTGGTTTTTTTCTCGATACTCATAACTATAAAATACTTATCTTCGTTACTTCGTCAACCCTATCTTTCAACATTCTCCGGGTCATAATCTTTCTGGAGCGAGTCCGCCCATTGATTGAAAAAAGCGTCGCCTGCTATTTTAGCTAGTTGACGCAACTGCTTGATATGAAACAGATGATACCCGGCGTCATAATGCTGAAACCGGAGGTTATAATAACTCACCCGGCCGGGGCGTCGGAAAAGAGGAATATAATTTCTCACTGTATTAAAGCAATCGACAAGCATAATCCGGGACTTTTCATCCTGCATCAACTGGTAATAATCATAAACACCGAAAATGGCGGCGATAAAACCGTTAAGAGTCATACTCGGCGGGTCTAAAGGATACTCCTCTATCCAGAAACATCCCCGGTCATCGATAAAACTCACCCAAGGACTGTCGGCATCCTTCATTCGTTGAAGAGAAAGAAATGTCCGGCGGGCGGCGTTGAGGTAGGTGGAATCCGAAGTTACCTTATAAAGTCTGACCATCACACTCAAAGCCTCACCCTGCGCCATCCCGGAAAACCAGGGCGCCGAAAGCAGGGCATCCTGACGTTTATGAACCCGGTAGTCGAAATGATAAGGATAAAAAAGCGCCCCGTTAATATCCACGGCTTCCTGTACCAGACGGTCAACATGCTTTTTGGCCATGTCAAGATAAATTGTGTCTTTCCGGTAGTGATAAGCACCCAGTAAGGCGAAAGTACGATGACAAATGGCTACCGGGTGATAATAGAAACGGTTTTCCCATTCAAAAAGCAGAACTCCGTCGTCGTCCCTGATTTCAGAGGTATCATGGATGGCTTCCATAGAATAACCGATATTGGGTAAATCACCGAAAGCCAGTGACGGGATATCGTAGTCATAAGTTTTACATTTATCAAAATAAGCCAGAGGCGTGTAATCAGCGCCTTTGGTGTCAATTTCGTTGCTGTGGCATGAAAACAGGGCGATTAAAAGCAAAACGACTATGGGGACAGGGTAATTATTTTTCAAAAATAACCTCTTTGGGTTCTCCGCGGTTAAACAACGTTTCTTTCAAAGGGTAACAATATAATCTTCCCAGCCTGACCGCACAATCGGAAAAGTACTTTCTGAGAACTACCTCGGAATTTCCCGGAGGTTTTTCCAGAACAATATATTTCGCGCCCTCCGATACGAATCGTTCAATATGTGACAGGTCGTTTCGGTTACGGATATACCAGCCGCGGCGGTTCAGCTCGTACAGGCGAACCGCCCCCCGGGTGTTATCCTCGACGATTACCTTATCCCCGCAGGGTATATTCTCGTCGGCGGCGTTCCTTACTATATAAAAGGTCTTAATTTCCCCAAAACGGTCCTTGACCCGGAAGAAGGCGCCGAAGGGAACGAGTATTATCAGTATTATCGCGACCATTCGCCACCACTTACCTCTAGTGTAAAACCATTTTAAACCATAACCTGTTATTATAGCCAGCGGCGGGATGAATATCAGGCAATAGTAATCATGATGCCGCGAATAACGGGCAACCAGAACGACGGCCACCAGTGAAGCCAGCATCCACACCAGAAAAAAACCCGCCCGGCGGTTTTTTATAAGCCGGTACAGCCCCAAGACAAAAGCCGGCACCAGAAGCCAGCCAATCCAGAGTTCAAATGGCCATTGAAGAAATATTTTTTTTAAAAAAAGGTTATCAAGGTAACGATAAAAATCATACACGGCGCCGGTTCGGTCGGACAGCCATCCGGAATATCTAATCCACCCGACGAGAGGTAAAAGGGTCAGAATAATATAAAGGGCAAAAAATATCAGGCTCCTTATTCTCTTTTCCCCTTTTTGCCATACCAGATAAAATAACGGCAGATAAATTGAAAGTATCAGGGGTTTGAGACAGGCTGACACCGCCAGGCAAACGGCAGATACGGCGAAACCCGGCCAGGATTTTTTTCGGATAAAAAGCAAAAACAGATATACCCCGGCCAGACCCAGGCTGAGCATGAGAATATCCGGCATCATTTTAAAACTATAATAAAAATAAAGCGGTGAAAATGCCATCGCCCAGACAGCCAGCGAAGCCGTGAAAAGGTCGAACAATAATTTAACGATATGGAATAAAAAAACCAGTCCGCCAAGCCCGGCCAGGACACTCAACAGATGCAAAGCGCTATGATTGTCGCCGGTGAAACGACCAAGTTTCGCTCCCGCATAGCAATAAAGCGGCAATTCCATCGCCACCCGGTCAGGCGACGTACCAAGTTCATTGGTGCGGGGATTAGAAAACGACAGTTTATCCTGTATATAATTCAGAGTCACCGCGGCGGTATCGGACTCCCGCCATTTATGATACCCGTTGGGCGGTGCGGTCAACCGATACAGGTGCAAAATAAAAAAAAGAATTAAAGCCGTATAACAAATAAAACTCTCGGCTTTAATTCTTTTCAGTATCATTTCCGGTTCGAAAAGCAATGAATTTTACTTTTCAGCCGCTACTTCATCATAGGAATCTTGACTTTATTATTTTTGGCGAACCTGACGGCTTCTTTGTAGCCGGCATCGACATGGCGGGCGATGCCGGTGCCGGGGTCATTGGTAAGGACGCGATTCAAGCGCCGCGCCATTTCTTTGGTGCCATCGGCAACAATCACCAGTCCGGCATGGATAGCGTTACCGATACCCACTCCACCGCCGTGATGAATCGACACCCAGCTGGCGCCGGAGGCACAGTTTAAAAGACCGTTTAAAAGCGGCCAGTCGGCGATGGCATCGGAGCCGTCGAGCATGCCTTCGGTTTCACGATACGGCGAGGCTACGGAGCCGCAATCAAGATGGTCCCGGCCGATAACAATCGGAGCGCTGATTTTACCTTTGCTTATATAATTATTCATGATATCCGCAAACAAAGCTCGTTCGCCGTAACCGAGCCAGCAGACCCGGGCGGGCAGTCCCTGAAAAGGCACTCTTTCCTGCGCCATTTTTATCCAGCGGGTCAGGGAACGGTTTTTCTTGAAAGTATCGAGAACAATCTGGTCGGTAATTTGAATATCTTTCGGGTCGCCGGACAAAGCTACCCATCGAAACGGCCCGCGTCCTTCGCAAAAAAGCGGCCGCACATACGCCGGGACGAAACCCGGATAGGCAAAAGCGTTTTTCAGGCCGCCCGTTTCCGCCTGGCCGCGCAGGTTGTTGCCGTAATCGAAAACCACCGAACCGGCTTTCTGAAATTTTATCATGGCGTCACAGTGCTTGACCATCGAATCATAGGCACGTTTGATATACGTTTTGGGGTCTTTTTTGCGAAGTTTCACCGCTTCGGCAACCGTCAGACCTTCGGGTATATAACCGTTCAGTTCATCGTGGGCCGAAGTCTGGTCGGTGACAATATCGGGGATAATACCACGGCGGAAAATTTCATGAAAAATCTCAGCGGCATTACCTACCAGCCCTATCGAAATCGGTTTTCTATCGCGGGTGTGTTCTTTAATCAGTTTGATGGCTTTATCCAGCTCTTTTACCTTGATGTCGCAGAAGCCGATTTTTAATCTTTTATTGATGCGGGCTTCATCGACCTCGACCACCAGTATGGAGGCCCCGGCCATGGTCCCGGCCAGAGGCTGGGCGCCGCCCATCCCTCCCATGCCGCCGGTTAAAATCCATCTATCCGATAAATCACCCTGAAAATGCTTTTCGGCAATGGCGGCGAACGTTTCATATGTACCCTGGATTATTCCCTGAGTGCCAATATAAATCCAGCTGCCGGCAGTCATCTGCCCGAACATGATCAGGCCCAGTTTTTCCAGCTGACGAAATTTTTCCCAGGTCGCCCAGTGGGGCACCAGGTGCGAGTTGGCAATCAGCACCCGCGGGGAATACTCATGGGTTTGAAAAATACCCACCGGTTTACCCGACTGCACCAGCAGGGTTTCATCGTTTTCGAGAGTCTTAAGCGATTTAATGATAGCCTCATAACATTCCCAGTTGCGGGCCGCCTTACCGGTGCCGCCGTAAACAATCAATTCTTTCGGATTTTCACCCACCTCGGCGTCAAGATTGTTGTTGAGCATCCTCATGGCGGCTTCCTGGTGCCACCCTTTACAGGTCAGTTTAAGCCCCCTGGCGGCTTTAACGGCTTTAGGCTTCATCGGCAACTCCTCAGGTTATTTTATTAAACACTAAGGTGAATATACTAAGCCTTTAAGGCCAAGTCAAATGAAGAGTTCAGGGATAAAAAACAACGTCCGGACCTTACAAACCGCGAAATATTAAACTTCATCCGGAAACGTTTTTTGTAAAAACCTCCAGCTGACAATGAATATTACTAAAACCCTCTTCACTTAAACAATTTAAAAAAGCCCGTAATTAACAGGCTTTTGTTAGTAATGATTATATATTATAACTTATGGGCAGTTGGGCAAAGGCGTGTGAGTTAGATAGAGATAATCTATTA
>CAZUAS010000070.1:0-15397 GCA_964618515.1 uncultured Ignavibacteriales bacterium
CACCCTATCCTACACTCTTTCCCTACACGACGCTCTTCCGATCTAGAAAATCTCAGAAAATTCCGGTCCAAGGGCGAGTATATCTGGTCGGTAAACAAATCCATCAATGAAGTGCTGTCCCGGACTATCTGTACGTCGATTACCGTACTCATCGTGGTGGGCATTCTATTTTTCTTCGGCGGTGACGTACTGCGCAATTTTTCCCTGGCCATGATAATGGGAGTAATTATCGGGACCTACAGTTCCGTTTTTGTAGCCAGCCCGATTGTGGTTGAATGGGAAGCCCGTCGGCCACGACGTTTTAAATAATAAATGGCATAACGCCGTAAAAAGCCCGAAATTTTCGGGCTTTTTTAATTAATTTTTAATCAAATAACAATCTTAATCTGTATATTATATATATATGGGGAAAGGTATGTCAAAAAAGATACTTTTTACGGCTTTATGTATTATTTTAATGGTGGTACAGCCGTTGTTTTCCCAGGACCTCCTGGAACAACTTCGCCGCGGGCGGGGAGTCGTAAATCCGAATTTCAGTACCGGGGCTCAAAATCCCCATCCCTCGGCGGTTAGAGTTGCCCGTCTGCATTATGGCGGGGGCGGCGATTGGTACTGGGGTGCCTCGGCGGTTCCCAATTTTCTCGAGTTTGTAAAAGATAATACTTCCTTCCCTGTCGATACCCTTGAATATCAGGTAACGATAATGGATGCCGACCTTTTTAAGTATCCGTATCTTTTTGCGACCGGGCACGGCAAGATAACTTTCACCGGCGAAGAAAAAGAGAGACTGCGCAGGTATCTGACTGGCGGTGGTTTTCTTTTTGTCAACGATTCATACGGGATGGATGAGATGTTTCGCAAGGAGATGGCGGCACTCTTTCCTGAAAGGGAGGTGGTGGAAGTTCCTTTTGACCATCCTCTTTATCATTGTTTTTATGATTTTCCCAATGGTCCGCCCAAGATTCATGAACATGATAAAAAGCCGCCCAGGGGATATGCCATTATCATAAATGGCCGGGTGGTCCTGTATTTTCTGGTGGAATCGGATATTGGTGACGGCTGGGAAGATCCTCAGGTACACAATGACCCTCCGGATAAGCGCCTGGAAGCGTTTAAGATGGGTCTTAATATATTAACGTATGCCTTGTTATATTAAGTACTCACTTTTTGTCGGTTACCATAATAATACAGGCACGGTTTTAAAGCCCGAAGCCGATGATATAATTGGAAGATGATTTTATGACGACCTTAAAAGCCCATTCGCTTCTTTATAAAAAATTATACAGCGTCCTTATTCGACAACGGTTAATCATGCTGGGAGCAGGTCTGGTCGGTACGGTGGCTGTGCTTATTTTAATATCCCTGTTATTATCAAGCCTGGCCAACCTGGTGGTATTACCGGTCTGGTTTAAAATCACCCTTTTATGTCTTACCGGGGCAGTTACGCTTTATCTATTGTGGTCGCTGGTTTTAAGAAAACTCCGTTACGGCAAAGTCGACCTGGTAGCGTTGCAGCTGGAAGAGCGCTATCCCGTTTTAAAGGGCCGGTTGATTGCCGCTATCCAGTTTGCCCGCCTTAAAACAACTCCCGGCTACTCTGCCGAATTAATGGCCATGACCGGGCAACAGGCTTTACAATATGCCGGCGGCATAAATTTCAACGAGGTGGTAAAGTTTTACCCGGTATGGCGAGCCACCCGTATCTTTTTTATCGCGGCTTTAGCCGCCGGGGCATTTATTCTTTTATCCCCGGGTTTTTTCAGTTATTCCTATGAGGTCTATTCCAATCCCACAACCGAAATTGCGCCCCCCCTGGCTTACCGGATTATCCCGGTCCCGACTTCGTCCGAATGGATTCGCTATCGGGATATTGAGATCGGAGCTTCGATAATTGGTCAGCGCCTTCCGGAGATAGCCTATATCCATCATCGTCTGGCCGGAGGGAACTGGCAGAGGACTAAAATCGATCTCGGGAAAGTAAAACGTCACACCTCCGAAGGGAACGATTCCTTGGCTTTTGCCCTTACTTTAAGACAGATTAACAAATCTTTTGATTTTTATGTCGAGGCGGGGCGGTTGAAAACGGAGGTACAGAAAATTGAGGTGGTGGACCGTCCGCGTATCAACAACATCTCTCTGGCTATCTTCTATCCCGATTACACCGGCCTTCCCCCGACCACAATCGATGAAAACAACGGTTCCTTTTCGGCCGTGACCGGCAGCCGGGTCAATATGAAAATTGAAACCAACCTTCCGGTTCAAAAAGCCGAACTGGTCTTCGAGGATTCCAGCCGAACACCGCTGAAAATTACTGGCCAATTCGGTGAGATTACTCTGCCGGTGGAAAAATCAAGAGCATACTATATTTATCTTCAGGACCATCTGGGGGAAACTAATCCCGACCCGATTGAATATTATATAACGGCAGTACCCGATGAGTATCCGTCGATAGATGTGCTTCGGCCGGGATTCGATGTCAACCTTAGCGACGAAATGCTATTGCCGGTAAAAGTCCGTTTCTATGATGACTACGGCTTCACTTCGCTGGTTTTAAAATACACCATCGTATCCCAGGGACGGCCTTCCGAAGAACATGTGGCGGTTATACATTATTCGGAACGTATAAAAACGGAGGGCGAGGTTGAGTTTAACTGGGACATGGACAAGTTCCATCTTTTTCCGGGTGATTATATTTTATATTATTTCGAAGTTGCCGATAACGACCGCATTTCCGGTCCGAAAATTACCCGTTCCCGTCAGTATATCGCCCGCCTGCCGTCTCTGGATGAAATCCTGGCCGAAACCGAGGGTGAGGGTCGGGAAAGAATTGTTAATGTCGAGCAGCTTATGAAAACCGGTCAGGAGCTGTCCCAGCGGCTCAAAAATGCCGCCCGCAAGCTTGAAGCACAGAGTCGGGAATTAAACAAGGGCGACTGGCAGCAGCAGAAAGAGCTCGAATCCATCACGCAGAAAAATACCGAGATTCTGGAAAAGGTCGAGCAGATGTCGGAGCAGATGAAAGAATCACTCGAGCGGATGAAAGATAATGCTCTGATGAGCCGTCAGATACTGGAGAAACTGGCGGAAATCCAGAAGCTTTTTCAGGAAGTCGCTACCCCGGAGATGTGGGCGGCTCAGAAAAAACTGATGGAAGCGATGAAGAATATGGACCCTGAAAAGCTTCAGCAAGCCATGAAGGATTTCCAGCTCAGCCAGGAGGAGATGTTACAGAGGCTGGAGCGGACGCTGGCTCTTTTAAAGAAGATGCAGCTTGAGCAGAAGATGGAAGCGATGATTCGCAAAGCCGAAGAACTGGTTAAACGGCAGGAAGATATAAATCAGAAAACAGATGCCGCCGACAAGGATGGTCTGCCGTCATTGAGCCCGTCCGAGGATGAAATTAAAAACGCGCTGGAGAGCCTGAAAAACGAGGTTGAGACTTTCAGGGAAATGATGAAGGCGGCCGATATGGACAATTCCCCGGAAGCGCAGAAATTTGCCGAAGCCGTGGAAAAAACCGACGCCGACCGGAATATGACCGAGATGTCTCAAGCCCTGCAACAAAGACAAAAAGCCGAGTCGTCCCGGCAGGGTGCCCAGGCTCTGTCCAAACTGACCAATATGCTGGGGGAAATGCAGAAGCAGCAGATGGCTATGAGCGGAGATGATGCGGAAGCCATAAAGAAAGCCATGCGCCGGGCTATTGATGACGCCAACTACCTGTCGCAAAAACAGGAAGAGCTATTGAAAGAAGCCGCTTCGTTGAATCCGTCATCGGTGGTTATTCGGGAGCTGGCCAAATCCCAGAAGGATTTGCAGAATTCCTGCAGCGGTTTGAAAAACACTATAACGGAGCTGGGTAAAGCCTCGCCGTTCATCGCCGCGGAGCTGGAAATGATTGTCAACGAAGCCATTGCCGCCATGTCCGCAGCTATCAATAATCTCGATGCCAAAAAAGGCCGTAATGCCGTCAATGACCAGAAAGACGCCATGGCCAATCTTAACCGGGCCTCGGTACGCCTACTGGAATCTCTGGAACAGCAGAAACAGTGTGACAAGGGCGGTAATTGCGATAAAAATATGTCGATGATGGAGTCATTGTGTAACAAGCAGAACAATCTGAATATGCAGACGCAACGGCAATGTAATAATCCCCAACCCAATCCCGACGGCGAGCAAGCGTTACGTGAAGCTCTTAAGCGTTTAGCCGGGGAGCAGGGCAGTATTCGTAAGTCCCTGGAGGAACTGCAGCGGGAGTTCGGTAATTCCCGTCAGATTTTAGGCCGGCTTGACGATATTGCCCGGGAGATGCGGAAGGTTGAGGAAGATATGGCGGATGGGGAAGTAGGCCAGGAAACCACTGAGCGCCAGCTGAAAATATATTCGCGGATGCTTGAGGCTTCGCGTTCACTGCAACGCAAAGATTTTTCCGAACAACGCCAGGCGGTCAGCGCCACTGAAGCAATGTTCTACATACCGGAAGCGCTATCGGCGGATATTCTTAATGATCGTTTAAAATTCGAGGACAAACTTCGCCAGTTCCTCGGAGATAACTACCCGGCCCAGTATGAAGAACAAATCAAGGCTTATTTCCGGGCACTTTTAAACTTTCAGGGGCGCCTTCAAAACTCTCCCGAAGAAGGGATTCCGGAACCGTGATGAATAAACTCCTTTTATCGTTGTTTGTCACCCTGTTATTCACGGGGGGTTTTTCTTATGACCTTTCCGCTCAGGAAACTCCCCCGGTTCAAAGGCGGGCGGTTAGGACGCTTTCGGAACTCGAACAACAACTGGCCTTTGCCAGGAATTTGATTAGAGTGCGCAATTTCGAAGGCGCTTCCGCCCTGCTCGAAGTTATCTATGAAAAAGAACCGGAGAATGAAGTCGTGCAGAACCTTTTGAAACAGTGCTATGCGGAATTGAAATATTATACCAAATCAGAAGCATTAATTCGTCGCTTTATCGAAAAACATCCCGAAAGTATCGGTTATTATTTGGACCTGGCGGAAGTGCTGATATACCAGGGAAGAACCGAAGAAGGTACGGAGGTGTATAACCGCGCCGTAGCCATGGTCAAAAACAGCGATTCCACCCGCTATCTGCTGATAATAAACAGTATGATTGCTTCCGGTCTGGACAACCGGGCGCTGCTTTTGATTGATTCTCTCAGGTTAATCAAGACGGATAAACTGCTTTTCAGTCTGGAGCGCGGGGGCATACTTGAAAAACAGAAAAAGTATCATGACGCCGCCGCGGAATACCTTCCCCTACTATCGGAGGATACTACTCAAACAGCCGGTCAGGCTGAAAATAAGCTGTTTGACCTTCTAGAATTTGTAGAATCATCGAAAGAAGTAGAGGAGGTTTTGTTGAACCATGCGCGCCGGACTTCCGATAAGCGCATTTTAAAACTACTGTCGACTTATTATATCAAGAGCGGTAACTTTGAGAAAGCATTTGAATTCACTGTCCGGCTGGATTCCCTCGATAATAACAAGGGCGAGTATCTGCTGTTTTTCATGCGCCAGTGTTATGAACGCCGGCAGTATGAAGAGGTGATTAGGATGGGTACTTATGCTTTGAGTCGCTATAGTGCTTCAAGTGCTGTGGTCAATGAGGTTAATTATCGTTATGCCGAAGCCCTGACAGCCACCGGTCGGTATGATGAAGCCATTGCCGTTTATTTGAATATCCGCGACATGTTTCCCCATGACCGGGATAAAGCCGACGCTCTCAGTTCCATCGGGGAAATCTATCTTGATTATCTGAACGATTACCCCCACGCTCTGGCTTATTTCGACACGGTTATGACCACCTATCGCAGCGGTTTCGGTTACCTGAACGCCTTGCGTTCGGTGCCGCTTTGTTATCTGCGTCTGGGTCAATATGAAAAAGCCCGCGATAGTTATCACCAGCTGTTAAAAAACCGTTTAAATGATGATATTCTCGAGGAGGCTTATTTTAATCTGGCCCGCCTTGATTTTTTTCAGGGACGGTTTGATTCTGCCTCGACGGCTCTCCATAAACTTATTGTCGATTACCCCAGGGGCTTTTATGTCAATGATGCTCTGCGGCTGATTCTGGTGATCGATGAAGCCGAAAAAGCACCAGAACTTCTGGCCGATTATGCCCGGGCGCTCTGGTTTGAAGAAAACCGGATAACCGATTCGACCAAAGCCAGGCTGACGCGTATAGCGGATGCGGATAACAAGGCTCTGGCCGATATTGCTCTTTTCGAGCTGGCACAGTTAAATCTCACCAGCGCCGATACCGCCGCTGCCTTGATTTTTATTGACCGCCTGGTGAAAGACTTCCCGGATTCATATTATCTTCCTTTTGGGATGAAAACCCGGGCGGATATTATAGTTCAGGATAAAAATAAAAAAGAAGAAGCTCGGGAGATTTATCGGTTTCTGCTGGAAAATTTCCCCAATTACCCCTTCATTTCAGAGGTAAGGGAAATTATGCGTCGCCTGGAAACGGACATCTCCTGAATCAGAAATCAATCATCTGCTTATGATGTTCCTTTAAAGCCTTGACTTCGCGTTCCAGGCTGAAAATCCTGTTTTTGTAGTTTTCAATCTTCTGGGATTTTATCTTGGTGGTGGTTCGAATTAAAAGTCCGAGAGATATCAGCATAAACATAACTGAATTGACTTTTCTGAAAACCTCACCCATATTGAAAATAGAGTCGATGAAAGCCATAATTCCCAGGAAAAAAAGTACTCCACACCAGACAAACATCTTAACCTCCGCCGCAACTTATATTAATCTCAAAGTATCTTTCCGGAGTAAAATAATAGTTGTGAATAACAGTTCCATTTTATATCTTAACCTGAATTGTTGTAATATCTTATTAAAAAATATCGGTTTTTTTGAAGGTTACTTGAGGAGGAGTTTTTGTCCGAAAATCTCTTAATAAAGTCGGATAGATGCGACCGGATAAATATAATCCTGGCCGGGCTGGTCTTTCTGGGTTCATTTATTGTTTATGCTTTAACGGTTCAGAGAACTCTTTCATTCTGGGATTGCGGCGAGTTTATTGCCTGTTCGTATATTCTTGGTATTCCACACCCGCCCGGAACACCTTTGTTTGTTATTCTGGGGCGTATTTTTTCGATTCTTCCCTTTGTGGAAGATATTTCCTACCGGGTCAACTACCTGTCAGTCATTTCATCGGCTTTTACCGCCATGTTCAGTTATCTTTTGACGGTTCGTTTGGTCGGCTACTTTTTCGGGGATAAGAGAAATGAGCGTCTGAATCGAATTATTGCTTATATCGGGGGGGTAGCGGCGGGCTTTTTTGTGGCTTTTTCCGAAACCAACTGGGGCAATTCGGTGGAGGCCGAGGTTTACGGATTGAGTCTGGCCTTAATGGTCATGATGGTTTGGTTGACGGTTCGATATTTTGAGGAACGGGGAACTTATAATGCCGCCCGGACAATGATTCTGGTTTTTTACCTGGCACTGGTTGGCGTGGGGATTCACCTGACAGTTTTTCTGGTGGTTCCGATGTGTGCCGTCTTTTTTATTCTGAAGGATAATGCCGCACCCCGTGATTGGCTGCTGGTCTGCGGTTTTGTTCTTGTCGAACTGTTGTTGATTATGTTGTTCTCCGAGGGCCGCGGTGGGGTGGACATGTTTTACCTGGTATCCGGCCTTTTAGGCCTGATGCTTTTGATTATGCTTTACAAGAAACTTGACTGGGGGATTGTGGTGGCTACGGCCGCGGTATCGTCCATCATGATTGGCTTCGCCACTTTCATGGTCGTGATGCCGATCGGTTTCGGCGTCTTGGTGCTCTTAGCCCTGGTCTCGAAACGTTTTAATGTTAACCTGCGCTGGAAAACTTCGATGGCGATTCTGCTGGTGGCGGCTATCGGCTTTTCGGTGCATCTTTTTATTCCCATTCGTTCCGCCTTGAATCCCCGTATCAATGAAAATAATCCGTCTCGAAGTTTCAAGACTTTCATTGATTTCCTGGAACGCAGGCAGTATGGCCAGCAATCGATGGTGGACCGGATGTTTCAGCGACGGGGAACCTGGCAACATCAGTTCGGCCGGCATCCCCATATGGGCTTCTGGTCATATTTCGAAGAGCAGTACTCGAAACCGGGCCTGCCTTTTACGATCCTGCTGGTGCTGGGACTACTGGGATTATACGTCAGTATTCGCAAGCGGCTGGAAATCGGCCTGCCGTTTTTTACTCTTTTTATAATTTGTTCCGCGGGTTTGATTTTGTACATGAATTTTGCCGACGGCATTCTTTATAACACCCGCACCGGTGACGCTTATCTGGAAGTCCGCGACCGGGATTATTTTTTCACTCCGGCTTTTGTCTTTTTTGGAATCTGTATCGGCACCGGCGTTTCCGCCCTGATTACCCTTGTCCGTGACCAACTGGAAAAAATCAAACCCGGTATACAGAAAACAGTCGTTTATTTCTCCACCGTCCTGGCTCTGCTGCCGGTTTTATCCCTGGCCAATAATTACAAAACCAATGACCGTTCCAATAATTTCCTTCCCTACACCTATGCCGCCGATATGCTGGACACCTGCGAGGAAAACGCCATCCTTTTCACCACCGGGGATAACGAAACCTTCCCCCTGTGGTGCCTCCAGGAGGTTTACAATTATCGTAAAGATGTTCGGGTGGTGAATCTCTCGCTTTTGGGCACCGACTGGTACGTTTACCAAATGAAAACCCAGTATGGCGTTCCCATTTCGTTGACCAAGGAACAGATATTATGGAATGAATACGAGATCCAGCCGGGGGTGAAGGTGAACCGGCCGGACAAGATGTTCAAGGACCGTCCCCGTAACCGGATGGCGTATATGCAGGCGACCATGTACAACAACCAGGTACTGCGGGTCCAGGACATGATTGTTGACGAGATAGTCATAGAAAATCGCTGGCAGGCGCCCATTTATTTTTCGTCACCGCCTTACGACGAATCGCCGCTCAACCTGCGCAGCCGGGCCACCCGGGTGGGTCTCTTGTACCGGCTGGAGCGGGAACCTAAAGAGAATCTGGTGGACGCTGACCGGAGTTATGATTTGTTCATGAACAAATATCGCTACACCGGGTTGAACGATATCCGGGTTTATCGCGACCACAGCGCCACCAGGGATTTCGCCATTACTTACGGCGGCAGTGTTATGCCCATTGTCAACGAACTCCTGAGGACAGGAAAAAGCGACAGCGTTAATGCCCTGCTTTATAAAATGGTCGAGGTCTATCCGGAGTTCTGGCAGCCTTATTTTGTCATCTCCGACCTGGCTTTAAGGAAAGGCGACACCGCCACCTCTCAGGATATCCTGAGAAAATGTCATGAGAATTTTAAAGCTCTGCATGAGGCCTACCCGAATAACCTTTATTACCTGCAGGATTACGGGATGGTTTTGGTAGAACTGGGGCGGGGCGCCGACAACCAGTCGCAAATCGAGGAAGGTTTACAGCTGATGTGGCGTTCGTTCAACGGCAACTCCGACAATACTATTCTTTTCAAGAAGCTGGCGACGGTACTGGCGGAACTGGGCCGCTACGAAGAACTTCAGAGAGCCGCCCGGCAAGCGGCTCAATACAAACGAAATTTAACCGACCCCTACCTGCAGCGGCTGCTCAATATCGGAGGTTCGTAAGCCGTTACAGATTAACGGCTCACTCCGGACTGATTAATGATGTGGTAAGGTGTAATAAATATGAACGATAAAAAAACATTCGACCTGACCAATGCCATGCTGGCGGGGTTGGTCTTTCTGGGCTCATTTATTGTTTATGCTCTGACCGTGCAACGGACATTTTCATTCTGGGACTGTGGCGAGTTTATTGCCTGCTCTTATATACTGGGTATCCCGCACCCGCCGGGCACACCCTTATTTATAATTTTGGGTCGTCTCTTTTCCATTATTCCCTTCGTGGCTGATATCTCTTATCGTGTTAACTATCTGTCGGTGATTTCCTCGGCTTTTACCGCCATGTTCAGTTATCTTTTGACCGTGCGCCTGGTCGGATATTTTTTTGCGGAGAAAAAAGATGTTTTTCTGAATCGTTTGATTGCTTATACCGGTGGTATTGCCGCGGGCTTTTTTGTCGCTTTCTCCGAAACCAACTGGGGAAATGCCGTCGAAGCCGAGGTGTACGGGTTGGCTCTGGCGCTGATGGTGATGATGATATGGCTGACGGTGCGCTATTACGAGGAACGCGGGACATTAAAAGCATACCGAACGATGATTCTGGTATTTTACCTGGCTCTGGTCGGGGTCGGGATTCACCTGACCGTCTTCCTGGTGGTACCCATTTGCGCCGTTTTCTTTCTTTTGAAAGATGACGCCGTCCCGAGAGACTGGCTTTTAGTCTGCAGTTTCATTATTGTCGAATTGCTCTTAATCGTTGTTTTTGCCGATGGCCGGGGCGGGGTTAACGCCTTTTATACTGCTACCGGTGTGCTGGCTTTAATCCTGGTCATCCTGTTGTATAAAAAAATCAACTGGGGTATTCTGGTGGCGGTGGGTGCTATCAGCAGTATCATGACCAGTTTCATGAATTTTATGATTATCATGCCTCTGGGACTGATAATACTGATTGTGATGGCGATGCTTTCCCGGCGGTATGGCTGGCGACTGGCTTGGAAACCGGCCATGGCCATCCTGCTGGTGGCCGTTATCGGATTTTCGGTACACCTGTTTATCCCGATTCGCTCCAGTCTCAATCCCCGTATCGACGAAAACAATCCTTCCCGGAGTTTCCGAACCTTCATCGATTTTCTCGACCGCAAACAATATGGCCAGCAGTCGATGGTGGACCGGATGTTTCAGCGTCGAGGGCAATGGGAAAACCAGTTCGGCCGCCATCCCCATATGGGCTTCTGGTCCTATTTCGAGGAGCAGTATTCGCAACCGGGAATCGTCTTCACGGTCCTGTTGGTTCTCGGGCTTCTGGGAATATACGTGGCTATCAGGAAAAGACTCGAAATGGGCCTGCCTTTTTTCACCCTCTTTCTGATATGTTCGGCAGGTTTGATACTCTATATGAATTTTGCCGACGGGACGATGTTCGAACCGCGCTTTGATAATGCATATCTTGAGGTGCGCAATCGTGATTATTTCTTTACCCCGGCGTTCGTGTTTTTCGGAATCGCCATCGGCCTGGGTGTCGCGGCCCTGATAACTCTGGTCCGGGATAAAATGCAACAGTTGAAACCGGGGGCGGAAAAAGCGGTGGTTTATGTTTCCACGGTTCTGTGTCTTTTGCCCGGTTTTGCCCTGGCCAATAATTATTACCCCAGCGACCGCTCTCAAAACTATCTGCCCCTTATTTACGCTAAAAATATTCTCGACACCTGCGATAAGGACGCCATTCTTTTCACTTCGGGCGATAACGACACCTTCCCGGTATGGTGTCTTCAGGAAGTTTATGATTATCGTAAGGATATCCGGGTGGTCAACCTTTCGCTTTTGAATACCGATTGGTACATCCAGCAGATGAAAGACCGCTACAACGTGCCGATTTCCCTGAGCGACGAGCAGATATTATGGTATCCTTATGAATTTCAGCCGGGCGTGGTTTTTGGCCGAGCTTTGAAACCGTTTTACGACAAACCCCGCAAGCGGATGACGTATCTTCAGGCTTTCACGCCCGACGGCATTGCCGTCCGGGACATGATGATGGATGAAATCATCATCGAAAACAAGTGGCAGTGCCCGATTTATTTTTCGACGCCGCCTTATGCCGAATCACCCCTCAAGCTGCGGGAACGAGCGGTGACGGTCGGCATGCTCTACAAGCTGGAGCGGGAACCCGCCGAGGGCTTGATTGACGTCGATAAAGGGTATGACCTGTTTATGAATACCTATGCTTTTACCGGGCTAGATGGACCCCGGGTTTATCGCGACGATAACGCCACCGGTTTGTTCAGCCTGATGGGCAACCGGGCTATCCAGCTGTACGATGCCCTCAGGCAACGGCAAAAAAATGACAGCGCCATGGCTATTCTTGATAAAATGGTCGATGTTTATCCCGAATTCTGGCAGACATACTACCTTCTTGCCAATCAGTTTGAAATCGAAGGCGACAGTACCCGGGCAATGGAGATATTACTAAAAGCCCGGGATACGCTCGAAGTATATGTGCAGTGGGATGGCCTCAATCAGGGATATATCCAGAACCTGGGTCTGATAAAGTATGAGATTGCCCATCGGAAAAACGACGCGGCCATGCTTGAAGAGGCGGCGAAACTGCTGTGGCGGGGTTTCCTGATAAATCCCAATGAACTTATGGCTTTTCGCAACCTGGTGCCGGTCCTCGCACAAATGGGCCGTTATACCGAGATGCAAAGAGCCGCCTCCATTATCGCCCCGTATAAACGGAACCTTAGCGACCCAGTCTTGCAACACATCTTAGGTACGATGAATATGGGTAATGCCCCGCAACCATAGGGCGGTTGATTTTTTTCGTTAAGAGCTTTTATCGGATAATAAAAGCTCTTTTTATCAATCGGATAATTTGTAACCGGGCAGGCGGCGATAAGTACCCCCCGACCGTTCCATCATTTTTTCCATGATGAATTCCCGGCGGACGGTGGCGTAATCCTCGTGGTAACGGCCGATGATATTGTTTACCTCGGTTTCGGAATAATCCCGGTTGGGTTCGAACTGAGCCAGGATATATTCGAGCAGGTACTTGCGTTTGCTGCGCTTGGCCGGTAAAATTTCAATATGGTCGTCTTTGACGAAATTTTTGATTACTTTTTCTTTCGGGGTATTTTTGGTCTGGTTGGAATGTTGTTCCAGCCATTGCAGAACCGATTGTTCCGGGATGCGCCAGTCTTTACCGATCTTGTAGGCCATAATCTCGCCTGACTGAACTTTGCGGGTAATGACCTGGACATTCATCTTTAGTTTTTCCGCCAGTTCGGCGGTAGTGAAAAATTCCGTATTCTTGATAATACCATCGCTGTAATCCATTGAAGCACTCCTTAATAATTTAGCGGGTATTATATGACAGTGTCATATATTGTCAAGTATTTTATCATATAATCCGGTATTTTTTTAAATTTTTCTTACATGTTTTCCATATCCGCTTATAATTATTTGTTAAGGCGATATTTCACCTTTTATAAAAATTGACGGAGATATCAAATTTGTCGTTATTGAACCGGTATGAGATTATTTCTCTATGTTGTTATCTGTCTCATCTGGGGAACCACCTGGATAGCTATTAAAATCGGACTCAGCCAGGCGCCGCCTCTGTACACTTCCAGCTTCAGGTTTATCCTTGCCGTATTATTGTTGGCTCTTATCGTCCAGGTAAAAAAATACTCCTATCCCGGCAACTGGAAAGATTTCTTACGGCTGGGTTATCCCGGGCTTTACATGTACGGCGTGAGCTATGCCCTGATTTATTTTTCAGAGCTGTTCATAGATTCCGCCCTGGCGGCTATCGTCTTTGCATCCTTTCCCTTTTTTGTGGCTTTATTGTCATGGCTGATGTTGCAAAAGGAAAAACTTAAAGGTCTTGAATGGCTGGGACTGTTGCTGGGTCTGACCGGGGTGGTTCTTATTTCCGTTGATTCATTACACTCGGCACGGGATATTTTTCTGGGTACCCTGCTGGCGCTGGGTGGAACCGGTGCCGCGGCTTACGGCATGTTACTGCACAAAGAGAAATTTTCGGATACGAACATATATATCGCCGCCACGGTACAGATGTTATGCGGGGGAGTGCTTTTGATTCTGCCGGCTGTTTTTTTCGAAGACTGGTCGTCGATTAATTTTACTTTCGAAACGGTCGGGTCGATTATTTACCTGGCGCTATTCGGTTCGGTAATTGCATTCCTGGCTTATTACTGGTTACTGGCGCGGAGTCGCGCCATAACCGTGGCTCTGATTGCTTTTATAACCCCCCTGGTGGCTATTTTTATCGGCGTTATTTTCTTTCAGGAAAAGTTATCCCTGCTTATCAGTCTGGGAACGGTTCTCATCCTGTCCGGCGTCCTGCTGGTAGAACGTCGTTAACGCATGTCTATCCCCCGTTATTGTTTTATCGGGCTTTGACTATTTATCAAAGCCCACACCGATATCCCAGGGATTGGGTTTTTCGATTTTCGAAGGCGGTCCCAGCCAGCGGCTGCTGTTGGCGGCATAAGCTTCGCGATAGTTGTCGTTACCGCCCCCGTCGATAAAAACGCCGAAAACTTTCAGATATCGGCGGGTGCCGTTGTCTGAAGTATTGGTCCGGCCCAGAGTAATCCCGCCATGAGTTTGATAATCATCGTCACCGGCATGGTCGTGGAAGATACCGATCCCATTGGCGTTACCGGCGCCAAGGGAGAGATTGGGGGCTTGATAGGTATCGTTCCCGCCCCGTTCGTTGAAATAGCCCAGGGTAAAATCGTGCCCGGCTCCGATAGCCATATTCATGCCTGCGGTGTAGCGGTCGTTGCCGGCGAAATCGTCAAGATAACCGACTCCGAAATGAGCCCCGGAACCCTGAACGTACCAGACGCCGTTATAAATATCGTCGCCGTCGCCGTCGATAAGCATGCCCACGGCAAACCAGTAGGCGCATCCCTGGGCGAAAAGCCCGGCGGAATAGAAGTCATTCCCGTGGATATCACAAAGGCAACCGACACCGCCGGCCCAACTGTGGCCGTCAATATAATCAGCCCGCTTCCCGAAACCGACACCCTGGACCAGGGAAGCATTGTGTTCCGGTGTTTGCGGCGAGGGATTGAAAATGATACTGTCTTCAGCAACATACTTATCATCGCCTTCGAAATTTATCAGCAGACCGCAACCGCGGGTGTAACCGTAACCCTGCGAAGCGGTGCGGCAATAAAAAGAGTCGTTGCCGGCGCTGTCGGCCAGGATGCCGACACCGAATATCCCGCATCCCTGGGAGAAATTATCCGCCCGGTATATATCCTTTCCTTTTAAATCGAGGATGGCACCCACCCCGAACAGCCCCGCTCCCTGGGTAAGATTCCGCCCCTGGTAAAGGTCGTCGCCTTCGGTGTCAATGACCACTGCCATTCCCAGAATAGCGCCCCCGATTCCGGGTCGGGAACTGTCAGGGGAAAGATAGCGGTCGTTGCCGGCCAGGTCGATAATTATTGAAAGCGGGTAATCGTCCGGGTAACCGCTGATACTGTAGGTGTCATCACCACCGCCGTCGATTATCAGAAGCGGCGGGATAATATATTCGAATTTATCCGAACCGGTTGACCCGACCACAAGCAGGCCTTTGCGGCTTTTAATTTCGATTTTTTTATCCGGGAAGCAGTCCGGCGTCAGGGAGTCGGTAATATGGGTGATTAGACATGCAATATCCTGAGTTCCGGCCATAAGGCGGTTGAAATCCAGCTTCTCCGCCAGGCTTTCTACCAGGTCGTTGTGC
>CAZUAS010000071.1:0-11156 GCA_964618515.1 uncultured Ignavibacteriales bacterium
GAGATAATGAGCGGTGACTGGAGTTCAGACGTGTGCTCTTCCGATCTATACAGTGTATACTGAAAACCCTCGATAATATTTCCCATCTCTTTACCTATAAAAGTCACAATTTCCCCCGACCCGGCCGAAGCCGCCATACCTGACAATACCATTACCGCAAACGATGCCGAAAAAAGATAAGTTCTTTCCTTGATGGTCGAATTGCGCATAAAAAACGGTCCTGAAGCCACGCTGAAAAAAGCCAGCATCATTCCGTTCAAAACCGAAAAAGTTACAATTACGAAAAAATCCACAAAAGTGCACATAACAAAACTGAAAATTGCCAGCAGGATACTGCCGGTTAAAAGAACCGGTTTTAATCTGACGCGGTTAAGCAGGATCGCCGCTGGGATGGCCATCAGGGTCATCCCGAATCCCCGGGAAGAATTAATAAGACCAATCTGGCTTTCATTAAAACCGAACTCTTTTAAATAGAGATTGAACAGTACATTGAATATCTGGAAATTTATCCACACCAGGAACATGCCGGTCAGGAAAAGACGAGCGTTGCGGGAAAAAAGCCGCAGATGGGACAGATAGTCGTTAAAGCTGGATTTTATTTTTCCGGTTATATTAAATCCCGCTGCCGGTTTTATAACATCAGTTTCCAGTTGTGACATAGTAACTTTCAGTTTTTTTATGGCTTATAGAGGTTTTCAATAAAAAAAGTACCTTCTGTAACTTTCTTTACGGGGCCGGTAAGTTCAATTTGATTTGTAAAACTGTCCCAGTTTATAAAAAGTGAGCCGCACTCGAACACAACCTCACAGCGGCGTTCGACCAAACCCAGCATTACCATGGCACAAACCGCCGCAGCCGCTCCGGTTCCCGAAGACATGGTCGCCCCTGCCCCCCGCTCCCATTCTTTCACTTCGATTTTATGCCGGTTGACCACTTTTACGAATTCCACATTCGTTCCCCGGGAAAAAGGGCGAGCATATTCTAAGTCGGCACCGATTTGTTTCCAGTCAAAATTAAAATCATCAACCAGAAGAACCGTATGGGGGTTGCCTACTGAGAGGCAGGTTACCGGCAGTTTAATGTGATCCAGTTTAAGCGGACTGTTAATCAGATACCTTTGCCTTGTTCTGACAGGTATATAACGAGTATCAAAATTGGGCTGTCCTAGCTGAACCTTTACCAGATAACCATTTTTTATTTTCTTAATGAGAGTAACTTCATCGACCGAAGTGGCGGTTTCGAAAGTCAATTTTTTCCGCTTCCCGGACGCCCGGTGAAAACCAGCGATACGCAGACCATTACCCGATTTCTCCGCCCAGCTGCCGTCGGAATTGATAATTTCAATTTTACAGTCGGCTCTACGGCTGTTACTTAAATAAAGCACCCCGTCGGCTCCCACTCCGGTATGGAAACTACAGATAGCTCGGGTCAATCGTGTTTTCATGGTCCGGGTAAAATGAACGGCCGACTTATCAACAACGATAAAATCATTTCCCAGAGCATGATATTTGGCGAATTTTACTTTCATAACTTTCAATAATCCGTAAAATAGAGAGAAAATACAATAAAAAAACCCGCTGTAAAAGCGGGTTTTTACAACGCGGGTAATTCTACATATTTTCTTTCAAAAGGCGAGCCAGGCGCTTTATGCCCTGTTCGATACCTTCCAGAGTGGCGTTGGAAAAATTAAGACGCATGGTATTTTCACCCTCACCACCCGGGAAGAATGGCTGTCCGTAAACATAAGCCACTTTTAACTCGATTGCCTTAGGCAGAAGCTCTTTGGCGGAAATATGTTTGGGTAGTTCCAGCCACAGGAAAAGACCGCCCTCCGGTTTGGTCCAGGTAACGCCTTCAGGGAAAGTATCTTCCAAAACCTTCAGCATGAGTTCGCGCTTCTTGCGATAATCGGCTTTAATTTTTTCAATATGCGGTTCCAGGAAACCCTGGCTGACAAATTCATACAGTAAATACTGACTGAAAGCGTTGGTATGAAGGTCGGTACACTGCTTGACCTTCTCGAATTGCCGGTTGATGCTCTTAGTGGCATTCATCCAGGCTATTCTGAATCCGGGGGCAACGATTTTGGAAAAAGTTTTAAGGGTCACCACCTGGTCACCGCCATAGGATTTGAGTTCAGGAACCGGCTTACCCGCAAAGCGTAATTCCCCGTAGGGATTATCATCGATAAGCGGGATATTATATTTGGTGGCTATTTTTACCAATTCAATGCGGCGGTCTTCGGACATGGTGATTCCGGTCGGATTCTGAAAGTTGGAAATGGTGTAGATCAGCTTGGGTTTATACTTATTGATTTTTTCTTCCACCTGTTCAATGAGCATTCCATCGGCATCCATCTCCACCGTGGCATAGCGTGCCCGATAATAGTTAAAAGCCTGCAGAGCGCCCACATAAGTCGGGTTCTCGGTGAGAATATAATCACCCGGTTCGATAAATACTCGAGCCAGCAGTTCTATCCCCTGCTGAGAGCCGCAGGTTATTAAAATATTATCGACCTCGGTGGGCATTCCCTGTTTTGTAGTGTAGTCGGCAATCCATTCGCGAAGTTCCTTGACGCCCATCGAAAGCGAGTACTGACAACACATAAAATTGTACTTGTCAATCACCTGGGCGGACAGGTCCTTTAGAATTTCAAGGGGAAACAGTTCCGGTGCAGGAAGACCTCCGGCAAATGAAATCACTCCCGGTTGTGAAGAAATTTTAAGAATTTCTCTGATAATCGAAGTCTCAAGTTTAACAACATGATCGGCGATTTTCCATTTATCCGGTTGAATTTTTTCTTTTAAACCTACCAGCATAATGGAATCCTTTCTATTTAATATCAAAAACAATACCAAGTTATATGTAAATCTTCTGGATACAATATACTGAATAAAAAAGAAAAAACAACCAATAAAGATTTTAAAAGAACGGCTTAAAAAACAGCTGAAAGGTCTTATAAACCATCCCTGCATTTTTAAAATAATCACCTCACAGTATAATACCCTCAGGCTGATACTTACCGGCAGGAATATAAAATCTATGACCGGGTTCCATTTATTAGAGCGGCAGGACCGGCATGTTCCTAACTACATTTTTAAAAATAACCTGCGGCGGTTACTCTTCAAGATATATTATCGACGTATTTATTACTCGCGCCATTATAAAACTTCGTGGGTCGTATCCTTCAGCATCGATATATTTATAGTTTTCAAAAATCATAAGAAGGCCGTATTCGCCTGGCTCAAGACTGCTTAACTGAGTGTCGGAAAAAGAATAACTGCCATCGTTGGGAACTTCAACCCAGATAACCGAATCACTTTCCGACATCAAGATCAACCTGACATTGCCAAGACATAGATATCGCCAGGTCACATCAAAGCCGCTTTTAGAAACAGTTTCACCGTATTCAGGACTTATTAATGTCGGTTCACAACTTGGGAAATCAATAGTTTCAACCATTGTCGGTACATAGGTATTTCCAAAAATCGAAACTTCATAAGGATTTTCTATAACCAAAAAAGGTGGTTGAAGGACATTAAAACCGTATTGGAATCGTTTTAAGTCGGAATTCCACGCGAGTTTGTATTCATTGCAATGAACACTATCGGGTTTAATCGGCTTGACAGTGTCACAGGGAGCATAGGAGCTGTCGAAGCGCGCGGCAATTCCGTCGGTTTTGAAAACAAATTCACCTATTTTAGAAATATTGCGGGATATCGATATCGCCGCAAACACCCCTACAGAAAAAGGTGTGGTGGTATCCACCAGGGCGACATAATCGGAAAGATGTTCCAGATAAGCGCCGATTTTGTTTTCATCGAAATCCAGAATACTGGAAACCGTATCCCAGATAGCATTACCGGTATCGCAACACAGAACAATATCGTTCTCACTGGCCTGGCCAAGTTTGGAAACATCATAGTTGAGTGATATATAGGCAGCGACATTGAATTCCGTACCCGAGGGTTCAAGGGAAAAGACCGGACACAAAAAACGGTTAGGAGCGGCAACAGGTGCAGGAGTATTATTCTGAGTAATGGAGATAGTGACGCTGTCATCAAGGGCGCCGGGCGGCACAACCAGCATGATTTTTCCGGGTATCGACAGGGTATCCCCCAGCGGGCCGATTTTTTTCTGAGTCGTCACGATACCATCATCGTCCTGGCTGTTGGTGGTACTGTCGTCATCGGAACAACCAATTGCCATAAAGATAAATATTGTAATGAAAGGAATAATGATACGATGTAATTTCATGATTACCCTCCGTTAAAAATATTATTAGCCGGAAGATGCTTTTTTACGAATGAATATATAATATAACACAAAATTATTTTCTTTCAAGTAATATTTTACCTTTTAATTTTGAGCTCTCTTATAAACCAAAAATATTTTATAAAAAAGGAGTCAGGTCCTGACAACCTGACTCCCGATTAAAGGATATTTGAATTTATGGTTACTTCAGCAGTAACATTTTCTTCGATTGCATAAAATTACCAGCAGTAAAACGATACAAGTAAATACCGCTGGCTACGGTTTGTCCTTGACGGTCCGTACTGTTCCATTCGACTTGCCTGTGACCGGGAGACTGAATTTCATCAACCAGCGTAGTTATGTGCTGACCGAGGAGGTTGAAAATCTCAAGTTTGACATGAGTGGCTTCTGGAAGGTCATAGCTAATGGTCGTTGTCGGGTTGAAAGGATTAGGATAGTTATCATATAACTGGAAACCGCCGGGGACAAGATGACTGTAAACACTGTAGTCCGGCTGGTAACGTCCCACCGCCCGGATAATATAATCACGTGTGTTATTATTATCCGCCGGCAGTCCGCAGTTAAAGCTGAACTCAAACGTCTCCCCCTTGGTAAGCGTCAAAGTTTGCCCGGCAATATATCCTTTCGCCGCGGAAACGGGATTATTGAGCCTGTAATCAGACACCGCCCAGTTTTTAATCTCGGGAATTTCATTAGCTACGATAAACTGGTTTATCACATCAGTCGCATAGCTGCCTTCCCATGAAATACGCATCGTAACAACACCCGTATTGACATTAACACCCGGTTCACCGGTTACGAACTGGTAGGTGATTTTATCCCGGGAAGGTATTTCGGAAAAACCGCTCCAGTTTCCACTTTCATCTAAAAATTCGACTTTTACACTGGCGGCCTGGCGGTTATCATCAATTATCGGGACTGATTTGGGTAAAATAAACGAATCAATCGGTTCAGGACAAAGGGGTTTAAGACCGGTACTTAAATTATAGCCGATCTCTTTTCCGTTACAACCCGGGAAGGTTAAAATCATATAACCAGATTCATTACACAGATAGAGATTATCATCCCGAGTCCTGACCGCTTCCAGACAATTCGTCCCGCGGTGGTCGACAGCCGTAAGCGGTTCCCTGACATCGCGATATGCGTAGATGCTGCCGTCTACGGCACAAGCCACCCGGGTGTCCGAGGAATGGTCCACCGTTATTAATGATACCTCCTCCAGATAAGTAATTTCGTCTTCCATCTCCCGTATCTGGAACTTCACCCGGCCGTTATCAGCAAAGACAGGTGTCATAACCAAGTAATAATCGGTGACCGTATTAACGTAATTGGAATTTTCACATGCTGTTAAAAGCGGATTGTCCTGAACAAAATTATGCCCGTCGAAACTGAATAGAACCGGACAGGACGGGGGCTCGGGTTTTCTGATAACCGTAAAAGTACCATTGACTGTAGTCGGCCAGAGCTGTTCGGCATCCCAGAATCTAAAGTAATTGTATCCGCCGGGATTGAATGCTACGGGACTGGGACGAAGTGGCAGAGGCGGCGGATTGACATCGAAGAAGACTTTAATTATGGGTCCCACTCCGGGTCCTATGGTAGTCACATCGCCCCATATATCCGACCAGGGACGGAACCAGATTCGTAACTGACCGGTAGCGGGAGTACCCACCAGGACACCGCTGGTACCTTCGTCTTCAAAACCTATCGCCCGGCCCATGAGTTGAAATTCCACTTCCTGTCCCACTCCCCACGGCAGGTAATCGCCATTGACAACCAGAGAGGGATTTATGTAAGCCGGATTATAGGTAATATCCATAATAACTTCCCCGACACTGTCGGTGTTGACCACGAAAAATTCAAAAGGAATATTTTGCTGACCGGCCCAGCCCTGGGCACCGTAGAAAGCCATCAGGTCGGTATACCCGACGAAGTAGCCATCGACCAGCGTTGGAAATATCGCCTGCCCCAGTATGGTGGCAAACATATTATATTCATGTCCTTCGGATACAAAAGCAAATAACGAGGAATCATAAAGGTTAATATCTTCGTGGACATCAAAATTGACAGCCAGTATCGGTCCTGAACCGGCCGGAATACTCGATTCAAAGTCACCCCAGTCGGGATACATATATATAAGTAATACGCCCGGTTCGCGGGAAAACACCTGTACGACACCCGGGTCATCAAAACCCACAGCCCGTCCAAGCAGTTCAAATTCCACACTCTGTCCATCGCCGATACTTTCATCCAGTGACGGCGTAAGGATAGCCGGGTCAAATTCAATACGAGCCTGTAGCCCACCCAAGTCAACACTGTTGGCTGCATAGATTTCAAACGGACAGCTGTTCTGACCGGCATAGCCGACGGTCCCGAGGAAAGCCATAGTATCATTAACCGAGGCTTCTTCAAGAGCGAAGGAACCACCGGAAGATAAGGACTTGTAGCCGGTATTACAATCCCATATTGGTAAAGCATCCCCCACTATAATACGAATCAGATAAACCAGGTCAGCCACGGTGAGAGTTATACCATCACAGTTGATCTCCGTGGCCGCTACCTGCCGGGGAATATTAATAGTAAAAGCGCTCAAACCCTGAATAAAATAGTTGGTAAAGGTAACCGCATCAGCTATCTGGTAAAAATTACCATCAAGGTTGATATCACCGCGGTCATCAACATATTCTCTTTCAAGGATGTGTACATAGCCGCTGTAAAAATCGATACGCGGAATTATTTTGTCTCCGAAGCATGAAGCATCAGGACCACTACAGTTAAAAGCTTCATTAAACGGTTGATTAAGATAATTATACACGTTATCGGCCAGAATCAGGGTTTCACCGGTTTGGTCGGAAAAGGAATTGGCGGAGCATTCCTGACCGGGAATCCAGTAAAAATCTACAGGAAAGTTCCTGCCCGCCATGTTTATATCCGAAGAAGCTAACACGCTGATGGTTGCTAAAACATCGTGTTCGGAATCGGGACGGAAGCAACCGGGGTAACTGCCGCTAGCCTGGTTGGCGAGAGCCGTAATTCGAAACACCTTGACCGAAGGGCAGTTGTCACAACAAGGCGTATAAGACCCTGTTTCCCAACGATAAGAGAAGAATTCCCAGTCGCAATAATCCATAAAACTACCCGGTTGAGCACCAGTAAATATTAGTGCCCCTTCAAAATAACTTAACGTGAGAGTGAATCCACCGAGATAACTCTGCTCCACTTCCGGGTTAACAGCGTTGATATAAATCGGAATAGTGGCGAACTGGCCGCCAAATACCCCCGGTACATCGCCCACCTCGACTTTATATTTTGCTTCTCCGGCCGATGTCAGCAGCAAAATACAGACAAGGACTCCGGTTAAGATCCTTAACCTCGTCATTCTGTATTCCTCCTTCCTGAACTTGGTAATATATTTGTGTGTAAAAGGAAATTAATTTTATTCAACTCGATAAGATTATTGTAATAATTATAAAAAAATACTTTTAATCTGTCAAGTTTTATATCTTATACAGGATATAAAAATACTACCGGTAATGATTCCATGTTAAAACTTACCCTGTTTTTAATTCTAATTAATTTTCCATATAAACCAATCGTTTAGTTTGACCGGATAACCCATTCTCAGTTTTTTAACAGGTTAGATACATGTTCATTTAGATATTTTTTTGAGTAAGGAGCGAGGAAATCGAAAATAAAAAATGGCGCCCCGCAGAATTGAACTGCGGACACACGGATTTTCAGTCCGTTGCTCTACCAACTGAGCTAGGGCGCCAGGAAATAAGTTTTGTCAATTTATCAACTTTTCGACTGATGTCAAATTAAATTTACCTTTTTTTTGTAATAAAACCTTTGGTATCCGATGACAGCAGAAAATAAACCGAAGCCAGAGAGAGTACCAGCAAAACAATACTTTCCGCCCGTTTAATCTGAAACAAAGCCAGAATAATAATAAGGATGTTCAGTATAATCATGCTGTACCAGCCCCAGATTTTTAAATCCCGGTAAGCCATGACAATGATAAGCAGAATCAGACCCAGCAACAGAAAGATTATGTAACTGGCAAAATCCTGATAATTGTGATCCATAAAACCGAGAATGATTTTCACCCCGCCATAGAGTATGAATACGACCGCAAAGAAATATCCATACCACTTGGCGAGATTGAAAAAGAGCGGTTGTTTAACTTTTTTTTCAGACATTTTCTAAACCTTTATTATATAGTCATCTCACCCAGAATGCCGGCTCCAATAAAACCGGCATCGTTCCCAAGAGTGGCTCGGGCGACTCTTAATTTTTCAGTTGCGGGTTTAAACGCCTGGGCTTTTATCTGCGAAGCCACCCGGTCAACAAATTCCGTCCCGCCGTCGGCCACCCCGCCACCAATAACTACGATTTCGGGATTAAAAAGATTCACCACCCCGGCCAGTCCGATACCCAGGTACATCGCCGTTTCATTGATAATATCGAGCGCGATTTCATCGTTCTTTTTGACTGCGGCAAACAGCTTTTTTATATTCAGGTTATTGAGGTCACCATCAAGTATTTCTTCAAATATCGGGGTTAAGTTATTCTTTAATTTATTGTTGGCACGGCTGATAATTGCCTGTGAAGAACAGAAGGCTTCAATACAACCGCGATTGCCACAACGGCACTGTGGTCCGTGCATATCAATCGTGATATGTCCCAGTTCCCCGGCGGTGTAGTTGGCACCCCGCCATAACCGGCCATCGAGGATAATCCCTCCGCCTATGCCGGTTCCAACCGTAACACAAACCACCGATTTATAGCCCACGGCGGCTCCGAAACGAGCCTCGGCCAACGCCATGACATTAACATCGTTATCTACCAGAACCGGTAAATTCAAGCGTTCACGCAGAATCCGGCCGATTTCCATCCCCTCCCATCCCTTTATATTGGGACTGCAACCGATAACCTTACCTTCCCGGTTATCCACCGCCCCGGGAGTACCCACCCCCAGCCAGCGGACATTATAATCTTCTTCAGCGGCGTAATAAAGCAGGCTTTCGGAAATGTTAGTGACCAGATGCATCAGGGGTTCGGGACCCTTCTCCACCAGTGTCGGACGCTGTTCGCGATAGAGTATTTTACCGTCATGAGAAACCAATCCAAATTTGATATTGGTGGCTCCGATATCAATTCCGGCGTAAACTTGATTGTTCGACATCGCTGCAGTATCTCTATCTTTTTAAATCTCGGTCAACCCGGTTGTCGTAACCGGGCACTTAACTCAAGGAAATTAATCGGTGACCATTTTTAAGTCAAGACGAAACCGGTCTTACGACTTAGCCGGTTAACGGGTAACCGCGTATCAAAAGGGACCTATAACACCTTTCTTTTTTTCAAAAATATGATTGTCAGGGCCAAAAATAAAAGAGTGACAAAGGCAAAGACAAAATACATCAGCTCGACTCCGACGGCTTTCTGCTGGACAAAAACCGGCAGGTATCGCAGGAAGGTGTTGAACAATACCAGACCGGTAAGGCAGAAGACAATTCTTCGGGAGCTACCCGACAGGGCATAGCCCAGAACCGTTCCTGACAGGGCATGAAAGAGTATCAGAAAACTACTCTCCAGCAAAGCGCCCGAAAACATATTCAGAATACCGATAGGACGCGCCAGGTAGCAGGCTTCCATGAAACCGAAACCCACTCCGCAAAAAGTGCCGATATAAAGAAACCTGTTTTCACGAATCCTGAATCCAAAGAGGATCAATATAATAGTTGCCAGCTTCACCGTTTCCTGAATAAGGCCGGCCACCAAAGCCGGTAACCAGCCGCCCACATACAGGGAACCGCCGTCTGTTACCAGCGGCACCAGCCATCGCGTAATTATGTATTTCTGTATGGGAATCTGTGTCACCAGCATCAGAAAATACGCGACCGCCCCGATTAAGAAAGCCAGATACGAAAAGCGCCACTTGAATCCCCCCAAAACTAAAAACAGAGCTGATAAAACCGCCACTATCAAATAAAACACATACGATGGCAAGGCTGATAGAAAAGTGTTAAAACTGTATTTCAGCGGCACTGGGGAAGGCGGCTTTTGCCGCACCAGGTCAAGGTATGCGCGGATACGATAATTGGGAAAATCAAGTCTTACCAGCCTCCCGTCCCGGGTCAAGAAGGCATGGAATTCCTGGGGCTGGGTTAAATGTATCTGATAAACCGAATCGAATTTGTTCTGATAGAGCTCTTTGTTCAAAAAAGCATCTACCGTTCCGAATAACGGCGCTTTATACATGGATTGCGGCAAATATATAGAATCAACAAGGGTATCCCCTATCCTGATTTTCTTCATGGCCAAAAAAAGTTCAAGCTGGTCAACAAAATAATTTTCCCAGGCAAAGAAATCATCAGGAAAGGGGATTGTCCTGTTTTCTTTCTTTCCGGAACGTGTAAAAAAACCTTCGAGAGCATCACCTTTCAATTCAAATTCGAACTTTTCGGTGATATCGTTGATTTTAATTTTCAGCTTATCACCCAGGTAATACCCTTCATCGGAAACATAATGGTCACCCTGGATATCCATTACCAGCTGGTTGTCAGGACGGTGATAATTGATGGCTAATTTATTATTAATGACGTAACCATGACGGCCGTTTATTTCGATTTCTTCCTTCACGACTGAAAGGAGCTGACCGATAGTACTGTCACGGGAAACGAATGTCCAAAGCCGGGTTTCGCCGACGGGTCGGTACCTGGCAAAAGCCGGTATATTTTGCCCTGAGCGAACCGGCGGGACTTTTTCAGCTTGAGAACAAACCGGTGATGAAACATAAAACATCAATACCAGCCCGAATATGTTCAATTTACTCAACATAGCAGATCGGAAGAGCGTCGTGTAGGGAAAGAGTGTAGGAT
>CAZUAS010000071.1:11166-15148 GCA_964618515.1 uncultured Ignavibacteriales bacterium
GTAACAATTATTAATATCTTGTCAAACAAAAATCACGATTGTACAAATGAACCTGACATATTTACAGAAGGTATGTTACATAATAGATGAGAAATAATTTTATATGATAATTGCGAGGCCTCGCCGAGAAATACAATATACTCGCCGGCGGCGGTATTCTCGGCCGTATCGGATATAACGCGAATAATAACAAAAGGAACCCGGTTCATAAAGCATACCTGCCCGACGGCGCCGCCTTCCATTTCCGTAGCCACGGCTCCGAATTCCCGTTGCAACCAACGGATCCTTTTTTTATCGGATATAAAAGTATCCCCGGTGGCGATAGTTCCCACCAGCATCTGACCAATTCCAGGTTCAACCTCAGCGGTATCTTCATAAGCCTTGCAGGCAGCCCGAACCAGCGCCGGACTGGCTTCAATCATCCGTGCCAAATCGGGTATTTCACCCGGCCTTCGACCAAAAGCAGTAAGGTCAATATCATATTGGACAACGTAGTTAGAAATGACGATATCACCGGGTCTGAGGTTGGGTACAAGGGCACCAGCCAGACCGGAAAAGATAACCGCCTTCACTCCAAAACGGTCAATCAATAACTGCGTAGCAACAGCGGCATTAACTTTTCCCACCCCGCAACGGAGTAATATGACTTTTTGACCGGCCAAATTGCCAAAGTGAAATTCTATCCCGGACTGAACAACCACCTGTTCCAGCTCAAGGTTATCTTTTAAAAGTACTATTTCCTCCTCCAAAGCGCTGATAAGGCCAATCATAAAATGCCCCCAAAATCCGGCGTTATTCTTTTTATATCGGTTAAATATCTTAATAATAAAGTATTTCAGTGGGGAGCTTTATGGGCGGTGAGGACAAGGTCCCGGGAAGATGGGGTGAAACGACGCTCAAGGCAAAGGTCGCCATACTTTTTTATTTTTCCAAAACCGGCCATTTTAAGAGCGGTTACCATTTCATCCACTGTAAAATTATCAAAATCGCTTCGAAATGGTTCCATTTGAACGGGTTTCCGGCCCAAATCCAGGCGGATGATATAAAGCGAATATCGGCGACCCTTTCTCTCCGTAAAGCGAATGTAAATCAACCCCTTGTGTACGGTAGTCCTTACCGGCATCAACACGTCTTCCCTTAGCGCCAGGTAGTTGAGCATCTGAATCAAAAGTGTACCACCTGGTTTCAAAACCGCCTTGAAATTTTTTAGACTTTTATGGAGATCGGAAAGGGAATTTACCCCGCTGATGGCATTGGCCAGGCAAACCACCAGGTCAAATTTGTTATCCAAAATACGGGGTAAATTCTCGAATTCGCCATAACGGAAAGTAAGAGGATGATGCGAGCTTAGAGTCTTTTCCCTGGCCCGCTTAATCATCCTCCTTGAACGGTCAATACCGACGGTGTCAATCCCGGCCTCAGCAAAAAGACGCGTTGTCAGACCGGTAGCGCATCCGGCATCAAGTACCGATGAGGGATGGAATTTTTCAATTATTGCCGTAACCTCGCGCCTGTGACTCTCTTCCCGGCGGGCGGCATCAGTCAGCCAGTCATATTCCTGAGCATATTTATCAAAAAAAGATACCTTTTTCATTTTTGTTCTTTATTAACAATTCATTGGAGATGTTTTTTTAGATAATCAATCAACCCGGAACGGGGAATTCTTTCCTGAAAACCCTCAGCCTTGAGCCAGGCTTCACGGTTTGAGGTCCCGTCGGCTTTTTTCGCACCGGCCGCAAGATTTTTCACCGTTACCTGACCAGACTCGAATTCTTCGGAACCGGCAATAACCGCGAATGGTATACCCAGCTTATCGGCGTATTTAACCTGACGGGTCAGGTTTTTCGTATCCCCGCAGTAGATTTCCGAGGCTATCCCCGCCTGGCGAAGCTGACGAAGGATTACCAGGTATTCCGGCAGGCGCTCCTGGTCCATAACTGTTACCAGTACTTTCGAGGTCGACGATTCCATCTTCAGTTTACGTAAAGCCACCAGAGCTACCAATAAGCGGTCGATTCCTATTGAGGAACCCACCGCCGGTACCGATTGGTTTAAAAAACGCTGTACCAGGTTGTCATATCGCCCGCCGGAAAATACCGAGCCATATTCGGGCAGGTCCAGAAGGGTGGTTTCAAAAACCGGGCCGGTATAATACCCCAGTCCACGAACAATGGTTAGGTCAACCATAGACCTGTTTTCATCAATAGCCATACTTTTAAGATGACTTTGAATCTGACGAAGTTCCGACACACCTTCTCCGACACTGGTTATATCCCCCATTATTTCCATAACTTTATCGAGAGGGTCCTTATCAGGATGTAAAGCAACTTCGAGAAAAGTATCGAGCTTGTCAATCCAGCCACTCTTAAGTTTGAGGCCTGAGATTTTATCTCCGGAACTGTCAACTCGACCCGGGCCGAGCTCAAGCAAAACCGCCTCTTTTCCCTGTTTTTCCAGTTTATCGATAACCCTCATGACATCAGGACCAGCTTCGGAGGGAATACCCGCCCATTCGACCAGACCGTTTAAAATCTTACGGTTGGAGTAGCGGACTTTAAAATTTTCAATTCCCAGATGTTCGAAGGTAGTAACCATGGCGGCGATAATCTCGGCATCGGCCAGCATATTTTTTGAACCGACAATGTCAATATCAAACTGCATGAATTCGCGAAACCTTCCCGGCCCGGGTTTATCCACCCGCCAAACATTACCATACTGATAACGACGGAAAGGCAATGCCAGGTTGGGCTGGGAAGCGACATAACGCGCCAGCGAAAGCGTAAACTCGTAACGCAACGCCATGGCAACCTCATCGGGACCGGTAAAACCAAACAGTTCCGCCAGGGAATCTTTGCTGTAATGCGGACCCAGCAGGATTTCAGCAAATTCCAGGGAAGCCGTCTGAAGCGGAAGAAAACCCATCAGGCGGAACACTTCACACACTTTCTCTATCATCCGCTCGCGGGCGTACTGTTCTTCCGGAGGATAATCCCTAAACCCCTTAAGAAGCTGCGGCTTGACTTTTATAGCTTTCTTTTTTTCACCCATTTTTTACCGTTTAAGTTCTGTATTTAATTATTTTTTTATTATAAAGAAAGTTTTTTTTGAATATCTTTTTATCTGGAATGTATTGAAAATATTAACTGTAATAGTCGAAAGGACTAACTATGAGGAAAAAGATAATACTGTTATTTCTGTTAATTTGCTCTATAACAACTTATAACAAAACCCGGGGCGATGAGCTTTTAGATGAACTTTCCGAAAAAGCCCAGGCCGTTGTAACTCTGCTTACGGAGGGTAGATATGCAGAAATGACACCCTATTTTGATGCCACGGTAAAAGCCGCTTTAACACCAGAACAGCTTGAACAGCTCTGGGGGCAGTTAACCGCCCAGTTAGGGACATATTCGGGACTGGCCGGTACCAGAACCGAGCAAATTCCCGATTATAACATAGTTTATGTTTCCATGAAGTTCGACAAAATGAAGCTTGACACCAAGCTGGTATTCGATAAGAACAAACAAATAGCCGGATTTTTCTTCACTCCGGCACCGCCCGATGAGCCGTTCAAAGCCGCAGATTACATCGTTCCCGGAGCCTTTTCGGAAAAGGAAGTCACCATCGGTGAGCCCCCCTGGCAATTACCGGGAACGCTTACCATGCCAAATGGCGAGGGGCCGTTCCCAGCGGTAATTCTTGTTCACGGTTCCGGCCCCAATGACCGTGATGAAACCATCGGCCCCAACAAGCCTTTCAACGACCTGGCTTTGGGCTTGGCTTCAAATGGAATTGCGGTGCTTCGTTACGATAAACGCACCAAGGTTCATGCAACTAAATTTTCCCTGACCGAAGAGATTACCGTCAAAGAAGAAACCACCGACGATGCTGTTTTTGCTTTTGAATTCCTGAGCCAAGCGGAGAAAATCGACCCCCGGAAAATATTTATTCTAGGCCACAGCCTGGGCAGCATGGTCATGCCCCG